>DATGGM010000038.1:0-8408 GCA_035308525.1 Bryobacteraceae bacterium | reverse complement strand
TCAGTGTGGTGGTGCGCGGGCCGCTGGTATGGGCGGTGGCGGAGGCTACGGCCTGGCCCGCGAAAGTGGCGGAAGCGGTGATCTCCAGATCGGGCTGCGGACGCGCGATTGAGAATTCCAGTCGCACCGCCCCGTCAAGAGAGGGTGTAGTCTTGACGCCGCGGAGGTAACTGGCGCCCACGGGTTCCATCCAGACAGACTGCCAGATGCCGCTGGTGCGTGTATAAAAGATGCTCTTCGACTTGGGTTCCCAGAACTGTTTCCCGCGCGGGATGTAGCGATCCGTGGGCGGGAAATGCGCCCTGACGGTTACGGCATTGGCGCCCGGCTTGAGCAAGGGCGTGACGTCCAGGGTGAAGGGCGTATTGCCGCCTTCGTGGCTGCCGGCCAGCTTCCCGTTCAGCCAGACCATGGACCAGTAGTTCACCGCGCCGAAATGCAATAGCACGCGCTGGCCCTTCCAGCCATCGGGCAGCGTGACGGAGCGCCGATACCAGATCCAGGGGTGAAACGAAGTATCACCGATACCGCTGAGTTTGCTCTCGAAACAATATGGGACGCTGATCGTGCGGCTGAACTTCGTGCCGCCGGCGGCCCAATCAGCATCCAGGCCGGCATTGGCGTCGTCGAATTCGAATTCCCAAGCGCCGTTCAGACTAAGCCAGCGGTCGCGCTGGAATTGCGGCTGGGGGTATTCCGGGCGGGGAATGCTCGCGGCGTCGAGACCGCAGCAGAGAATGCACCAAACCGCTGTCTTTTTCCACATGTCATCCCATTGTAATCGGCTGGTCGTGTGATTTGATCCATTCGTACTAGCAACCTTCTCGAATTTGTAACTTGAATACTATTTGCCGCGCGCGAAGTCGAGGTGATGATAAGAGCATGGCGGACACAGACAAGAGGCTCGACCTTTCGGTGGAGCGGCGCTCAACGAAGCGATTTCCAATTGAGCGGGAAGTATTCTACAAGATTCTGGATCATAGGGCCGCGGCTCCCCCGAGCGGCGCCGGGAAGACGCTGGATATCAGCAGCGGTGGTGTACTGTTCGAGACGGATCAGCGCTTGCACTCAGGGAAACGCGTGGAGTTGTCAGTGAACTGGCCCGCGCTGCTGGAGGGCGGCTGTCCGCTTAAATTCGTGGCGTTTGGGCGAGTGGTGCGCGTGGAGAATACGGTGGCTGCCATGCACATCGAACAATACGAGTTTCGGACGCGGCGCACCAAAGAGATGCCAACCGTCCCGGATAAGGCCGCCTTCAGCGCTTTAAGCAGTTTATAGGATGCGGCGTCCCGCCGCGGTGGTGTCGTAGCCGCCGAGGCCTTCCAGTTCGCGGCGAAAGCCGGCGCGGTTCAGCGTGTCGAGCAGGGTCTGCACTGGCGGGTAATCCAGGTGCCGGCGGTGAATCGCCAGGTCGTAGCGCTCGGTGACCAGCGGGATAAAGTCCAAGCCGAAGACGCGGGCGGCGGCGCGGGTGGCGATACAGCAATCGGCGTCGCCGGCGCGCACCTGCCAGGCCGCAGGCAAATGGCCGGCAGCCACGCGGCCGTATCCGCGCACCTTTTCGTGGCTGATGCCGAGCTGGGCGAGATGCGCATCCAGCAAGGCGCGGCTGCCGGCGCCCGCTTCCCGATTGACGATCGAGACATCCCGCCGGGCGAAGTCGGCCACGGCGCGCACCGACTTGGGGTTTCCCGGGCGCACCACAATGCCTTCCTCCCAGACCGCCAGCGAGATCACGGCTACCGAGGCTCGCGCGAAGAGACGGCGGATGGCCGGGAGGTTCGACTCGCCGCTGGCCTCATCGCGCAGGTGCGTCCCGGCCACATGGATCACGCCCTGCTTTAAGAGGGCGAGCGCCTGGGAGCTGTTACGCTGCGCGACTACCAGCTCGACTCCGGCACGCAGCACATGGCGTGCCAGCACCGAAATGCCGGGATCGCAGCCGGCCACCAGGATGCGGTTCGACAGATCGTAGTCGCCGTCGAAGAGCTGCACGGTAGCTTTGGAGGCGCGGCCGGGATTATCGATCAACACGGCATCGGCCGTGGGCAGATACCAGGGGACCGGCGAAGGCGACGACGCCACCACGTGCCGATCGACGCGGCAGAGCTGCATGGGATCGCCGGCATGCTGGCCATCCGCGCGGGGCAGCAGGGTCACTTTTTCGGTAGGCAGCGCGTCCTGGGGAAGCGCGAAGAGCGCTTCGACGGTGACTTCGAGCGTCCGCGCCAGGCGTAGAGCGACTGCCGTGTTGGGTACGTAGCTACCGGATTCGATGGCGTAAATCGTCTGGCGGCTGACGGCGGCGGCGCGCGCCAGGTCGGCCGCGGAAAGGGCGCGCTTTTGCCGGTAGGCCGCCAGGTGATTGGCAATGTCTTTCATGCGGGACTCGGGCCACTTTTACGTTACACCAATTCCTGTCTTGGGCGGCGGCGCGGATGGCCATGCTGCTACCATCGTTCTCGAATGAACGCCGACGAAAGGGAGCGCTATTCGCGGCAAATCCTGTTCGCAGGCCTGGGCGAGGAAGGCCAGGAGCGGCTGCTGCGCGGGCATGCGGCCATTGTGGGCTGCGGCGCCCTGGGCAGTTTTCAGGCGGCGGCGCTGGCGCGGGCGGGCGTGGGACGGCTCACCATCATCGACCGCGACTACGTGGAGCCGAGCAACCTGCAGCGGCAATGGCTGTTCGAAGAATCGGACGCCGCCGAAGCGCTGCCCAAAGCCGTGGCGGCCGAGCGGCATCTGGCGCGCATCAACTCTTCGGTTCAAGTGCGCGGCATCGTCGCCGACCTGACACCGGAGAACATCGAAGAGCTTCTCGGACAGGCCCAGGTGATTTTGGACGGCACGGACAACTTCGAGACGCGCTACCTGATCAACGACTTCGCCGTGAGCCGCGAGGTCTGCTGGATCTATGGCGCGGCGGTGGGCAGCTACGGCATCACGATGCCGGTGATTCCGGGCCGCACGGCGTGTCTGCGCTGCGTGTATCCCGATCCGCCCGCTGGAGTCCAGCCGACCTGCGAAACGGCCGGCGTGCTGAACTCCATTACGGCGGTGATTGCCGCGTTGGAAACAGCCGATGCTTTGAAAATTCTGGCGGGGCGGATCGAATCCGCCCGCACGCTGCTAACAACCGTGGACGTGTGGGCGGGGGGCATCCGGCAGGTGGAGCAGCCGGCGCGCGATCCGGAATGTCCGGCGTGCGGCGCGCGCGATTTCGTTTACCTGGAAGGCCGCGGCCGTGCGCCGGTCAGCCTGTGCGGCCGCAACGCGGTGCAGATCCACGAGCGCGCGCGTCCGCTGGACCTGGCGCGGCTGCAGGCGGCGCTAGAACCGCTGGGCGAAGTGCGCGCCAACGAATTCGCGCTGCGATTTTTGGCCGGACAGTATGAGCTGACCATCTTTCCGGACGGGCGGGCCATTATCAAGGGCACCACGGATATCGGGCTGGCCCGGAGTTTATACGCGCGGTATGTGGGAGGGTAAGGGGTGGTTGAAAACAAAGGGTCAAATTGGGTTCGTTTCGTTTTTTTCGTTCGCACTGAACCTATTCGAATGAAGAAGATCAAGGGCGGAGCGAAATCCACCCGGTGTAAAGGTAGCACGGCGGCGGCGGGAATCCGGGTGATGGAATGCATTTGGCGTTTGTTTTCAGCGTGGTTGGGGAAGTCCGACATGTGTGAATGGCTATTTCATCGACGGGAAAACTGCTTCAGATACCCCGGCAAAGAGAGAACCTGACCGGCGTCCCCGATGGCGAACGCGGCGAAGCATAGCGCTAATACCAAGTGATCCAATGCCGCCCCGAAATACTGCCAAAAAGGCACATGAGGACCGGGGTAGTTCGAAGAAAAGAGGAGCGCGACCATGTAGATCGTTCCGCAGATGCCGGCGGCCCGCACGAAAGTTCCAAGCACCAGGCCGAGGCCAATCGCCAACTCACCATAAGCCACCAGGAAAGCTATTGGGGTGGCATGCGGCAAGACGAAGTTCCTGAGCACCCCCACCATAAACGGGTAGGCACCCTGCTCCAAGAATCGATTGATCCAGAATTGAAAACCGCCGCCCAAAGTGAATTGGGCGCCAAATACTTTGTACTCGCCGAATATCAAGAACAGGATGCCGACGGCAATGCGGAGTCCGGCGAAAGCCTTAGCGTTCCGGCCGGCATCTCGGCGCATGCGTCATTTGAGTATATCGCCAGGAGCGCGGCGCGACTGCCGGGTTCGGATCACCGATTTTTACATTCCGCGCAGGGGCAGATGTGGCGCAGATGATCCCAGGAATAGATGCCGGTAGAGTGGCCGTCGCTCCAGTGGATGCGGATGGCGTAGCTGCCCACGGGTTCGACGCTGAGCATTTTGAGCGTAGGCTTGTACATCTGGAACGGCGAGGAGCCGGTCTGCGGCGTTTCCGGCTGGCGCGGCGGCGTGCCGTGCGCGCCGGTGCACGCGGCGCAGGGGCACTTGTCGCGCAGGTAGGTGAGACCGTAGTCGCTCGAGTGTCCATCCTTCCAGTCGATCTTGATCCCCTTGGATTTCGAGATGGCGATGTGTTCGGGGTCGGTGACGATGGTCATATCAGCTCAGAAGGCGCTCCACGTCGCGCACGCCCGAGATGCGGCGCATGGTGGCCACCAGTTTTTCCAGGTGCTTCTTGTCACGCACGTCCACGGTCATTTCGACCAGCGCGCCATCGGTATCGGTTTCGGTCTTAGCTTCCAGGCTGCGGATGTTGGTGTTCTCGTCGTTCAGCACCGACGTTAGCTGGTTCAACATGCCGGGACGGTCGTCGGTGTGGACGGCGATCTTCACGGGGAAGGCGTCGGAGGCGCTGCGGGCCCATTCCACTTCGATCTTGCGCTCCACGTCGTACATCAGGTTTTGCACGTTGGTGCACATCTTGGCATGCACGGCCACTCCCTTGCCGCGCGTGACATAGCCGACGATGGCTTCGCCGCGAATGGGATTACAGCACTTGGCGCGGTAGACCAGCAGGTCGTCCATGCCCTTCACGCGGATGACGGCGTCGCCGTCCGGGCCGCGCGGCACGCCGCTGGGAGCGGCGGGTAGCTCGGGCTGGGCGGGCGACCTGGCGGACTCGGCGGCCTCCGGAAAAACCTGGCCCGGCGCGAGCTTCTGCAGCACCTGGCGCGCTGAGTACTTGCCGTAGCCGAGGGCGGCGTGGAGGTCCTCGATCTTGCCGAAGCCATAATCGCCGGCCACGCTTTCGAGACTGCTCTTGGAAACCTTGCCCAGTTGCACGCCCAGCCGGCGGGCTTCCTTTTCGAGATACTTCTCGCCGATCTCGATAGCCTTCAGCCGCTCGCTGGTGTTGATGACGTGCTTGATCTTATTGCGGGCGCGCGCGGTCTTGACCAGCGTCAGCCAGTCTTTGCTGGGCAGGTGGCCCGGCTGCCGCATGATCTCGACGATGTCGCCGTTTTTCAGGGCATAGCGCAGGGGTACGATACGGCCATTCACCTTGGCGCCGACGCAGGTCTGGCCCACGTCGGTGTGGATGGCGTAGGCGAAGTCGATGGGCGTGGCGTCGCGCGGCAGCACGATCACTTTGCCGCGCGGCGTGAAGGTGTAGACTTCCTCGGGGTAGAGGTCCACCTTGAGAGTGGACATGAACTCGCCGGGGTCCTGCATGTCGCGCTGCCATTCGACCAGGTGGCGGAGCCAGGCGATGCGCTGGTCGTCGGGCGCGGGGCCTTTCTTGCCTTCCTTGTACTTCCAGTGCGCCGCGATGCCTTCCTCGGCGATGCGATGCATCTCTTCGGTGCGGATCTGCACTTCGAAGTGCTGGCCATGGGGTCCGACGACGGAAGTGTGCAGGGACTGATAGAGGTTAGGGCGGGGGATGGCGATGAAATCCTTGATGCGGCCGGGGATGGGCCGCCATTCGTTGTGGATCACGCCCAGGGCGGCGTAGCAGTTCTTCACCGAATCGGTGACGATGCGCAGCGCCATCAGGTCGTACACCTGCTCGATGCCGATTTTCTGCCGTTTGATCTTCTGGTAGACGGAATACGGGCGCTTGAGCCGTCCTTCCACGCGCGAGGGGATGCCCTCGCGGCGCAACTCGCTTTCGACGGTCTGGCGGATTTCGTTCAGGAATTCTTCGTTGGAGTGGCGCTTGGATTCGATAGACTGGGTGATCTCTTCGAAGGCCTCCGGATCCAGATGGCGGAAGGCGAGGTCTTCGAGCTCGCCGCGCACTTTGCCCATGCCCAGGCGATGCGCGATGGGGGCGTAGATTTCGATGGTCTCGGTGGCCACGTGGGCGCGGCGTTCCGCGTTGAGATAACCGAGCGTGCGCATGTTGTGCAGGCGGTCGGCGAGCTTGACGATGATGACGCGGATATCGTCCACCATGGCCAGCAGCATTTTGCGGAAGCTTTCGGCCTGGCGCTCTTCGGCGTTGAAGACGTCCAGTTTGCTCAGCTTGGTGACGCCATCCACGCAGCGGGCCACTTCTTCGCCGAAGTTCTTGCGGATCTCGTCGGGGGTGACGCGGGTGTCTTCCACGAGGTCGTGGAGCAGGCCGGTTTCGATGGTGGTGAGATCCATGCGCATGCCGGCCAGGATGTGGGCGACCATGAGGGGGTGCACCATGTACGGCTCGCCCGACTGGCGAAGCTGGCCCTTGTGGAACTCGGCGGCGGTGCGGAAGGCCTTTTCGAGGGGGGCGAGGTCGTCGCGGGGACGGTATTCCCGGATCTTGGCGTCCAGCTCGTGGTATAGCTGCTCGATGCGGTCCGGGGGCGGCACTGGGGGCGGACCGTTTGTGACGCTGGATACTTCTGGGGACACTCCTTTGATTGTAGCGGAGACGGGCGGGGCCCATCTCAGCGGGGGTACCGGCCAACGGCCATCAGGAGCCGCCGTTCCACAACGCGCTTGCCGAGGTTGAGCTTCAGTAGGCGTGCGGTTGCCTTGCCCTCAGGTGTGAGCGGCTCAATTGCGGCGCCCTGAAGGCGGAAGAAACTTACTAGCGCTCCGCTGCCATCGATTGTGTCAAGGTCACTCGCTTCATGATGTGCTCAAGCTGCAGGTAGTTCCAGTTCCGGGCGGCGAGCGCCATCCAAGTGGGGTTTCCAACCGCTCGTCGGTCGAATCTTGACACTTTAGTACAGATTTAGCATCCTAGAAGTATGGGTACGCCAGCCAGCAGTATCGAGACCTTTGCCAACCAGGAATACAAGTGGGGTTTCGTCACCGATATCGCCGCCGACACCGTTCCGCCGGGGCTGAACGAAGACGTTATCCGCTTGATTTCTAAGAAGAAAGAAGAGCCGGAGTTTATGCTCGAATGGCGCCTGAAGGCCTACCGGCACTGGCTGACCATGACGGAGCCGACCTGGGCAAACATCCATTACCCGCCCATCGATTACCAGGCCATCAGCTACTATGCCGCTCCCAAGAGCAACAGCGACCGGCCCAAGAGCCTCGAGGAGGTCGATCCGGAGCTGCTGCGGACCTACGAGAAGCTCGGTATCCCCTTGCAGGAACGGGAGTTGCTGGCCGGCGTCGCGGTGGACGCGGTGTTCGACAGCGTTTCGGTGGCCACCACGTTCAAGGAAAAGCTGGGGGAGATGGGCATCATCTTCGGCTCGTTTTCGGAGGCCGTCCGGGAGCATCCGGACCTGGTCCGGAAATACCTCGGCTCGGTGGTGCCCTCTTCGGACAATTTCTTCGCGGCTCTGAACTCGGCGGTCTTTAGCGACGGCTCGTTCTGTTATGTGCCCAAGGGCGTGCGGTGTCCCATGGAGCTTTCGACCTACTTCCGGATTAATGCCAAGAACACGGGCCAGTTCGAGCGCACGTTGATCATCGCCGACGAGGGCGCGTACGTTTCCTATCTGGAGGGCTGCACGGCGCCCATGCGCGATACGAACCAGTTGCATGCGGCGGTGGTGGAACTGGTGGCGCTCGACAACGCGCAGATCAAGTACTCCACGGTGCAGAACTGGTATCCGGGCGATAAGGAAGGCCGCGGGGGCATCTACAACTTCGTGACCAAGCGTGGGGCGTGCCGCGGCGTGAAATCCAAGATCTCCTGGACGCAGGTGGAAACCGGCTCGGCGATCACCTGGAAGTATCCGAGCTGCCTGCTGATCGGCGATCACTCGGTGGGCGAGTTCTACTCGGTGGCGCTGACCAACAACTACCAGCAGGCCGATACCGGCACCAAGATGGTCCACATCGGCAAGAACACCACGAGCACGATCGTATCCAAGGGCATTTCGGCGGGCCACGGGCAGAACACGTATCGCGGCGCGGTGAAGATCCTGAAGAGCGCGGCCAACGCCCGCAATTACTCGCAATGCGATTCGATGCTGCTGGGCGATAAGTGCGGCGCGCATACTTTTCCGTACCTGGAAGTGAAGAACACATCGT
>DATGGM010000037.1:0-12691 GCA_035308525.1 Bryobacteraceae bacterium | reverse complement strand
GCCTTCCACAATGGACATGGCAAACAGGGCCTGGCGATCGTTGGGATTGGACGCCAGGACGGCATCCGCGCGCGACTCCGCGTCATCCAGCGCCTGCAGGAACTTCGTGCGCACATTGGGATCCGGACGCGGCGTTTTCTTCTCGGCGATGTGTTTGTCGCTGATCAGGAATTCGCTTTCCAGAATGCGTAGCCGGTCCAGCTCATAAAACAGGTATGCCGCGGCGCGCACCGCGTATCCCAGCGGCTCCCGCGGATGCGCCGCGATGTACCGGTCGATATCGGCGTGCGCGGCGGGAAAGTTGAAGTTGTACAGATGATCGAAGGCCCCGGCGACCTCCGGGGACTCCACCCCGCACGCTCCTTCGCCCGCCGCGGCCATCAGCGGCAGGCACCATAACAATGCCAGCACCCAGATCCGGAACATTCCTCACTATCCTACCAGGGATTGTAGAGCAGGTTAATACCCATTTAATGTGAAACGGGCTTTATGAGACGGCAGGCGGGCCGCTCCACATGTTACATTATGTTCGCGCCCCTATATGCTTGTAACGGTGCTTCCTGTTGCATTTTTAGCCAGTTCAGCCACATCCCGCATGGTACGTAGCCTGTTCGACGATACGTTCAGCGGGGTACATCAACTTGGTTGGTTTGACTGGGCGATCCTCATTCCCTACTTCGCCATTCTTTTGATTCTTTCGATCTATGGCGTCCACCGGTACGAGATGATCCGCACCTACTTCAAGCACCGCAAGAAAGCCACCGGTGAGCCGCCCAGGCGCTTCGCCGCGTTGCCTCCGGTGACCATACAACTACCGATCTACAACGAGCGCTACGTCATCGAGCGGTTGATCGACGAGGTCACCCGCATGGAGTATCCGCGGGAGCTGCTCCAGATTCAGGTGCTGGACGACTCCACGGATGACACAGCCGCCTTTGCCGAAGCGCTGGTGGAGCGCTACCACGCTCTGGGTTTCCCCATCGAATACCATCACCGCGCGAATCGTCACGGGTTCAAAGCCGGCGCCCTGCACGCAGGCATGGAAACCGCCACGGGAGAATTCTTCGCCATCTTCGATGCCGATTTCATCCCACCGCCGGACTTCCTTACGCGCACCATCCACCATTTCGCCGATCCCACGGTGGGTGTGGTACAAACCCGCTGGAGCTATTTGAACCGGGACTACAGTTTCCTCACCGAAGTAGAAGCCATGCTGCTCGACGGGCATTTCATCCTGGAGCACGGGGCCCGATCCCGCGCCGGCTATTTTTTTAACTTCAATGGCACGGCCGGCATCCTGCGCCGCCGCATGATCGAGGACGCCGGCGGCTGGCAGCACGATACCCTGACCGAGGATTCGGACCTCAGCTACCGCGCGCAGCTCAAGGGCTGGCGCTTCGTTTACATGCCGGGCCTGGAGTGTCCCTCCGAACTTCCCGTGGATATGCACGGCTTCCAGGTGCAGCAGTCACGTTGGGCCAAAGGTCTCACGCAGTGCGCGCGTAAGCTCCTGCCCATGGTCATGCGCGCTGACATTCCGCGCCGCCACAAAGTGGAAGCGTTCATGCACCTCACCCCCAACATCTCCTATCCCCTGATGATCGTGGTATCGGCGCTGATGCTCCCGGTGATGATCGTGCGTTTCTACATGGGTGTCTGGCAGATGGTCTTCATCGACCTGCCGCTCATCATGGCCGCGTTCTGGTCCATTTCGGCGTTCTACATCGTGGCGGAGCGCGAGCTTTATCCCAAGAACTGGAAACGCTCGGTCTTCCTCCTGCCGGTGTTGATGGCCGTCGGGGTAGCGCTCACCGTGATCAATACCCGCGCTGTGATGGAGGCCCTATTCGGTATCTCCAGCGCATTTGTACGCACGCCGAAGTACGCGGTCGGAGACCGGCAGGTGAACCTGGAGAACAAAAGGTACCGCCGCAAGAGCGGGCTGCTGCCGTACATTGAAATTGCGATCGGCACCTATTTTGTCGCCATGATCGCCTTCGCCGTGGACACCTACAACTTCTTTTCGATTCCGTTTCTTCTCTTGTTCGTGGCCGGGTACTACTGGGCGGGGTGGGGTACCCTGTACCAGGAGCATCAAAACCGCCTGCGCTGGCTCAAGCAGCGTCGCCTGGAACTGAAGACCGTCCGTTAACCGCCCGGAACCTCCCTGAGCGCGCCGCTTGGAACCACGCTGGATCTGTTATGATTTTGGATTCGGAACTCCGTGGCTCCGTGCGGCGTCGAATCTTGTTGCGCGGCTCATTGCGTTACAGTTATACTCCGCAAATACCCGCTCACGCGGACATGACGGCGGGGAGGCGCCCGAACGGGCAGAAGCGCGCTTCAACAGGCCCACAGGTGCGGACTTTATAAGGGACATCACCAGGAGGCAGCAAGTGCAGCATTTTTTACGAAGGCTAACGGGAATCTTGGCGATGGCGCTCGTCGGCGTCATCTCTGGCTTGGCGCAGTCCAGCCAGCCGGCGCAGAGCGGAACCGCGGCGCCCGAGGCAAAAAAGAAACAGTATAAGGATCAGCAGGAGTACACGCTGTACGACTCCGCCACCAAGGAGACCGATGCCAACAAGAAGCTGGCCACGCTGAACACCTGGAAGGAAAAATACCCCGAGTCCGATTTCAAGCAGGAACGCCTGGTGCTTTTCCTGAACACCTATCTGGCGCTGGGGCAGGCTGCCAAGATGGTGCCGATCGCGCAGGATATCCTGGCAATCGATCCCAAGGACATTACGGCCCTTTATTGGATCACATTCCTGGCCCCCTCCCTGGGCAACACCAGCGCCGATGCCGTAGCTACATCTGTCAAGGCGGCCAACGGCCTGCTGGCCGCGGAAAAGCCCGCGACCACTAAAGATGAGGACTGGAAGGCCGCTAAAGCCAACCTGGACGCCATAGCCTATAAGACTCTGGGCTGGGCCGCGCAGGTACAGAAGAACTTCCCCGACGCCGAGCAGAATTATAAAAAGAGCCTGCAGATCGAGCCCAAGAGCGGGGAGGTCGCCTACTCGCTCGGCCAAACTTTGTTGGCCCACTCCATCGCCGAGAAGAAGCCCGAAATGCAGTCCGAAGCCCTGTACTATTTCGCCAGAGCCGCTGCTTACGACGGACAGGGCGCCCTTAATCCGGACGGAAGAAAGAAAGTCGACGATTACCTGACCAAGGTGTACTCCACATTGCACGGCGACTCATCCGGCTTGGCGGAGGTGAAAACCACGGCCAAGGCCAATGCCATCATGCCTGAGGGCTTCAAGATCAAAACAGCGGCGGAGGTTGCCTCGGAGAAGGAAGAGGAACTGAAGAAGACCAATCCGGAGCTGGCGCTTTGGCTGAACGTGAAAGGGCAACTGCTTTCTCCCGATGGCCAGACCTACTTTGACAGCTCCATGAAGGGCGCGGCCGTACCCAAGCTGAAGGGCTGGCTGCTCTCCGCCAAGCCGCCTGTAAAATCCAAGGAACTGCTGGTCAGCATGGAAGGCAAGGATCAACCCGCTAACGTGACGCTGAAGCTGGTGGGCGCCGATGGCACTACGCCTGCCCCCCTGACCGGCAAGCCGGATGTCGGGGTCGAGATAGAGTTCGAAGGCATCGGAGAGTCATACACCAAGGAACCCTTCATGGTGACCTTCGGTGTAGAGAAGGCCAAAATCACCGGCCTGAAAGAGGAAAAGGTCGCCGCTCCGGTGCATCGGCCGGTTCACAAAAAGCAGTAGTAAGGGTCTATTCGGCCCCGCCCGGAAGGGCGGGGTTCTCATCCGTGCAGAGAACGTTTGCAGTCCTGCTGCGCCTTGGCCTTTGCCAGCGCCAGGCTGAACACTACACGCTCCACGGGATTCAGCGGCTGTTGCTCGAGCGCCTGGAAATATTCGCAGAATGCGTGCGCCGAACGGCTCAATGCCGACACGCAGACGTGGCGGGCCTGGGCGGCCGCCAATCCTGAAACCATCAAAGCCGTCAACAAGCTCGCTCTTATCCGCATGAATATAAGACGCCCGAAGTGGCCCCAACGTTAGCGATTTCTCTCATAGTATCCGGGATCTGTTAAAATAAAGGCAGTTCTGGTAGTTGGGGAATTGTACTTCTTATGCCGTTGTACGAGTATAAATGCGCCCGCTGCGGCGATGTTTTTGAAGTGCGGCAGAAGTTTGTCGACGAGCCTCTGAAGGAACATCCCGGATGTGGTGGAGTGGTAGAGAGGCTGATCTCCGCGGCAACCTTGCAGTTTAAGGGGTCCGGCTGGTATGTGAACGACTACGGCCGGAATGGTTCCACGGGCCAAGAAAAGCCCAAGAGCGAATCTTCCGACGCCAAGAAGACCGAAACCTCCAAACCCGCCCCTACAGCCGCTAAAGAAACCCCCAGCGTCACGAAACCCGACTGAACGTTCCCCGCGCGGGCTATGCGCGCGCTACCGCTTCGGCCCAGCGCCGCAGCCTCTGATCGCTGCGCGCCGACCACGCGCAATCCGGCACGGCCCGAGCCAGCGTGCGGAATTCGTATTGCTCTATGGTGCACGCTACTCTTCCCTCGGCGCTACGCAGCACCCGCCCGAAGCCGATCAACTGCAAGGGACAACGATTCTCCAGCAGCGCCGGCCAGGCGATAGACAGCTCGATAAATGCCCCCGTTGGCAACTCGTGATCCGTCACAAAGGCCACGCCGTTGCTGCTCAGATTGATGGTTTTGCCACTGCCAACCGCAATGATTTTATCCTGCTCCAAGACCCGGAACCGGATCCCGCGCTCCATCACAAAGCGCTTCTTAGCCCGCCTTTCGACGGGTATCTCCGCTTTCCCTGTTTCCATTCGTTTTTCGCCCATCACGCTCGTGTTGTTCAATTCTGTAAACACGATTCGTCAATCCCTATTCTACCGGCTGTTCGAGAGCCCCAACATACCGAGCAGCCGTTTATCCTCAGTAGGATAGCATTTTTTACATCTTAACCTGGGTTAAATTTCACATAACAAAAGGTTACAGGAGTTCCATCCGGTCTATATCGGTTTAGGGCATTCCCAGGAAACCCGCGGTCTGGCACGCTAACTTTGGTGAAGGGTTCCTGGCTTGGGCTTAACCGGCCAAACCCGGCAGACCGCCCATCGACGGAGCGTTCCGTACTGCCCGAACCACGGCCTGGGCTACAGCCTCCGCGGCCGCCACACCCAGCGTGTTCACATCCGCCCGCGCCTCGCCGATGGACAACGCGAAGGTCACATCACCGTCGAACATCGTCCACACCGGATATATGGTCCGGGCGATTCCCAGGCTGCCAAACTCTGCCAGCTTGGTGGCCTCCACTTTAGACAGCCGCGCGTTGGTGGCCACCACCGCCAGCGTGGTGTTGCGGCCGCCGGAATCCGTGCGCCTGCCACCAGCCTTCATGATGGCTTCCGTGTCGGCCAATTCCCTGCTGTCCGGAGCGCGCCGCGCGCCGGCGATCAGCTTGCCCGTAGCTGGATCACGCACGTCGCCGAAGGCGTTCACGGCGGCCAGCGCCGCCACCAGAACGCCACCGTCCAGTTCCACCAGCCCCGAGCCTACGCCCGATTTCATGGCTTGCCGCGATCCATGGATCAAGCCTACACGCGCTCCCGTGCCGGCGCCCACCGCACCTTCCTTCACGGCATCGCCAGTAGCCGCCGCGGCCGCGCTCTCGCCCATTTCCCGCGTGGGCCGTACGCCGGACTTGCCGAGATCCAGATCGAAGAGAATGGCGCCGGGGACGATGGGCACTACGGCTTTCCCTACGCGAAAGCCCACGCCCTGCTGCTCCAGGTAACGCCGCACGCCTGATGCCGTCTCCAGCCCGAAGGCGCTGCCACCGGAGAGCACGATGCCGTGCACCTGCCCTGTGATATGGCCGGGTTGCAGCGTGTCCAGCGACGCCGTCTCGCTGGCTGAGCCGCGCACATCCACGCCGCCCACCGCGCCCGCCGTGCATAGAATGGCGGTGCAGCCGGTTAGCGCATCGAAGTTCGATGCATGCCCCACGCGAATTCCCGCGATGGCTGTAAGCCCTTTCATGGCACCGCCCATGGTAGCATCGAATATCGGGGACCAGCCGGCTTGCTCGACTTCCTAAAGGAACCGTTCATCGCCATCCAGGAGTTCTTCTTACTCACCGGGCGCGCCCTCCGCAACGTGGTTGCGCGCCCGCACTATGGCGACGACGTCGTCATGCAGATGGACCTGATCGGCGTCGGCAGCCTGCCCATCGTCATTCTGACCGGACTGTTTGCCGGCGCCGTGATGGCCCTGCAGATGTCGCGCGCGCTCTCCCAATATGGTCAGGTCGATCAAACCGGTACCCTGGTGTCGATTTCCCTGGTGCGCGAGCTTGGGCCGGTGCTCACCGCGCTCATGATGGCCGGCCGGAATTCTTCAGGAATCGCCAGCGAGCTCGGTTCTATGAAGGTGACCGAGCAGATCGACGCCATGCGCGCTCTGGGCACCGATCCCATTCAGAAGCTGGTCACGCCGCGCATGGTAGCCACCGCCACCATGCTGCCGCTGCTCACCATACTGGCCGATTTCATCGGCATGTTCGGCGGGTGGTTCGTGGCCTATTTCTTTCTGGACCTGCCCAGCCAGCAATACTGGTCCACCGTGTGGCGGGCGTTGGAGTGGAACGATATCACCCAGGGGCTGGTGAAGCCTTTCGCCTTCGCCTTCATCATCTCGCTGGTGGGCTGCTACTACGGCTTGCGCACCACCGGCGGCACCCAGGGAGTGGGCCGCTCCACCACGCAATCCATGGTGTCCGCCTCGGTGCTGATCCTGGTGGTCGATTTTTTCCTGGGCAAGATTTTCGTCAGCCAGGTTGGATCGTAATGCCTGAGAAAACATCCGATCCCGTCCTGAAGTTCGAGCATGTCAGTGTATCGTTCGATGGCGTGCCTGCATTGGATGACGTTTCTTTCCAGGCGTTCGAAGGCGAATCGCGCGTCATCATGGGAGCTACCGGCAGCGGCAAAACGGTGCTGATGAAAACCGCGCTCGGCCTGCAAAGGCTGGATTCCGGCACGGTGTACGCATTTGGGCAGGATATCAGCCGCATGCGCGAGCGGGATCTTTTCCAGATCCGCAGCAAGATCGGCATGCTGTTCCAGGAGAGTGCCTTGTTCGACTCGCTGAACATCGCGGAGAACGTGAGCTATCCTCTGCTGAACCAGTCCAGCATCCATTGCCCGCCCGCGGAAGTTCTCCCGCGCGTGGAGGAAGCCCTGAAATTCGTGGAGCTGGAAGGCATCCTGGAGAAGTTCCCCAGCGAGCTTTCGGGCGGCATGCGGCGGCGCGCGGCCATCGCCCGGGCCGTAGTGACCCAGCCTCCCCTGATGCTTTATGATTCGCCCACGGCCGGGCTGGATCCCATCACGGCGCAAACCATCATGGCCCTGGTGGTGAAAGAACGCGATCTGAACAAGACCACTACGCTAATCGTCACGTACCGCTATCAGGACGGGAACCTGGTGGCGAATTTTCGCTACAATCCGGAAAACGGGGGGCTGGAGCCGGCCGGCAATCATGGCGGCGCGGCGCCGAGAACTTTTTTCATGGTGTTGCGCGAAGGCCGGCTGATCTTTGAAGGCCCACAGACCGAGCTGGAGGCATCCCAAGATCCGTATGTCAGCAAGTTCGTGAAACACCGGGGATAGCACATGGCCGAGCGACGCAAGGTTCGTTGGTCTGAATTGAAGGTCGGGATTGTGGCGTTCGCCGCCATGATCGTGCTGGCTGTGCTCATCTTCCTGCTCACCGGCAACCACGCCATCTTCCAGCACAATGAGACGCTGCGCACTTACATGGCGGACGCCGCCGGCATGACGGAATCCACGCCCGTGCGCTTGAACGGCATCCTGGTGGGCGCCGTGCAGAACATCCGGCTCTCCGGCTCCAAGGACCTGAAGCGCGCTGTCGAGTTTGAATTGGCCATCCAGGGCAAGTTCATGAAGGATATTCCGGAGGATTCCACCGCTTCCATCACCGCGGCGAACCTGCTGGGGAACAAGTTCATCGATATCACCAAGGGGCAGAGCGCCACGCCCGTCAAGCCGGGCGCCGAGCTGCGCAGCCTGCAGAGCCAGGATATCCCTGAGTTGATGGCCCAAAGCGCCAACTTGATTTCGACGCTCCAGGACATTGCCCAGCGCACCAATTCCATGCTGACCGATATCGACGCGGGCAAAGGCAACCTGGGCAAGCTACTCCGCGATGATGAGCTGTACAAGCGGCTGAACGGCATCGCCGCCGAAGGCCAGCAGTTGCTCGCCGACGTGCGCAACGGCAAAGGCACGCTGAGCAAGCTGATCTATGACGACAGCTTGTATCAAGAGGTGCGCGCGCCCATCAAGCGCATCGATGCGATGCTGGAGAATCTGCAGCAGGGGCAGGGAACCGCCGGCAAACTGCTGAAAGATCCCCAGGTTTACGACGACGCCCAGCAGACACTGACCGAAATGCGGCGTCTGGCCAAGGAACTTAACGAGGGAAAGGGCACCGCCGGCAAGCTGCTCAAGGACGAGCAACTGTACAAGCAGTTCACCGATCTGACCGCCAAGCTGGATGCCACCATCGACCGCATCAACTCCGGCCAGGGCACCATCGGCCAGTTGCTGGTGAATCCGCAGATGTTTGAATCCATGAACGGCGCCATGCACGAGTTTCAATCGCTGGCCAAGGATATGCGCGCCAATCCCAAGAAGTTTCTGCGCATCAAGCTGGCAATCTTTTGAGTCCTCGCAAGCGTTTAATCGTCAATGCCGACGATTTCGGATTCACTCCCGGCGTGAACCGCGGTATTATCGCGGCGCACCGCCAGGGCATTCTCACCGCGGCCACCCTGATGGCCAACGGCGATGCTTTTGACGACGCTGTGCGCCTTGCGCGGGAAGCGCCTACGCTCGACGTGGGCTGCCACCTGGTGCTGATATCGGGGCGGTCGCTGCTGCCGCCCTACGGGCCGCTTCCCGGTTCGGTGAAAGAGTTGTTGGGTGCCCTGGTGGCGCGCCGTATCCGGCTCTTCGACGAACTGGCGGCCCAGGTCCGCAAAGTCCTGGCCGCCGGGCTGGCGCCCACCCATCTCGATACGCACAAGCACACTCATCTCGCCCCGCCGGTGCTCGACGCTGTCGCGCGCGTTGCGGAAGAATTTCGCATCCGGTGGGTACGGCGGACGCTGCTGCCAGCCTGCTTCGAGCGCGTGCTGATGCGGCACGGCTGCCGCGCCACCGATCATTTCGCCGGGTACCGGCTCACTGGCCGCTTCCATACCGCCGAGCTGGTGCGCCTGATCCGCGGGCTAAGAGACGGCGTGACCGAATTCATGTGCCATCCGGGCTATTGCGGCGACGAATTGCGCGCCGCGCGCACCAGGCTGAAGGAAAGCCGCCAGCGCGAGTTGGAGGCGCTGGTGGCGCCGGAGACCCGCGCGGCTCTGGTTGAACAAAGCGTCGAGCTGGTGAACTACCGGGATTTGGAATAGCGCTATGCTCTGGTGATGCCGCATCGCGTTTGCCCATGGTGGGTCGGATATCTCCTCGCCAGCCCGTTGCGGCGGTTGGCCTATGACCCGGCAAAGATCCTGGCGCCCTTCGTGCGCGACGGAATGACGGTCCTGGAGCCGGGCCCTGGCATGGGGTTCTTCACTCTCGAACTGGCGCGCCGCGTGGGAGCCGCCGGCCGCGTTGTCGCGGTGGACATCCAGCCTCGGATGCTGGAAAGACTCCGCCGCCGCGCCGCCGCCCGCGGCTTGCTGGAGCGCGTGGATATCCGGTTGGCGGAATCCGTATCACTCGGCGTCGCGGATCTGGTTGGCACTGTCGATTTTGTGTTGGCCTTCGCCATGGTGCATGAGATGCCTTCCGCCGGAGCGTTCTTTCGAGAGGCTGCCCAAACCATGAAACCCGGTGCGTCGCTGCTTCTGGCTGAGCCATCCGGGCACGTCAAACCCACCCTGTTCGACGCGGAGATCGAGTCCGCCGGCCAGGCCGGTCTCACGGTGGCGGAGCGTCCCGCGATCCGCCGCAGCCTCACCGCGCTGCTAAAGAGGGCCTGAGCCGAAAATCCTCCGGATGTCCTGCGCTATAACAGTGGGATGACTCGAATCGCCTTACTGGCCGCGCTGGCGGCATCCGCTCTTTGCGCTCAGGACTGGGCCGTGGCCCGCCTGGAAAAATCGCCGCGCCATCGCGAGTGGGTGACCGTGAAGCATGACGGCCGCTCGGTCGAAACGTTTGTGGCCTATCCGGAATCGAAGGACAAAACCCCAGTCGTCCTGGTGATTCACGAGATCTTCGGCCTGTCGGATTGGGCGCAGGAAGTAGCGGACGAGTTCGCCGCCGCCGGATACATCGCCGTGGCTCCCGACCTGCTCTCGGGCATGGGACCGAACGGCGGCCGCACCAACAGCTTCAAATCGAACGACGTGATGCCGGCGATCGGCCACTTGGACCCCAACCAGATCACCGCCGATCTGAAAGCCGTCGCCGAATATGGCCTGGCGCTGCCGGCCGCCGCCAAGAAGCTGGTTGTAGCGGGATTCTGCTGGGGAGGCGGCCAGACGTTCCGCTTCGCCTCTAACCGCCCCGATCTGACTGCGGCCCTGGTGTTCTACGGCCCGCCGCCGGATAAGGAGTCCATGGGCCGAATCAAGGCGCCCGTCTATGGCTTCTACGGCGGCATGGACGCGCGCATCGACGCCACCATTCCCGACACTGTAAAAAACATGAAGGAGCTGGGGAAAACGTACGAGCCGGTGACCTATGAGGGAGCCGGTCACGGCTTTATGCGGGCAGGCGAGGCTCCGGACGCCAGCGAGGGGAATGCCAAGGCGCGCGCGGAAGCCTGGGTGCGGGTGAAAGAGATTCTACATAAGTGATCAGAAGGCGTCCCGCCGCCAGACCACCGCGCCACTCACAATGGTGGCCACCGGACCGCCCCGAAAAGTGTGCCCGTCAAACGGTGAATTGCGACTCTTGGAAAACGACTGGTTCACGTCGTAGGTCCACTCGAGATCCGTGCTGAAGACCGTGACATCCGCCGCCGCGCCCGCCGCCAGGGAGCCGCGATCCAGGTGCAGCACGCCCGCGGGCCCCGTGGTAAACAGCGCCACCATGCGGGCCAGCGGAATCTTGCCGGTATGCACCAGATGTTCCAGGGCCAGCCCCAGCGACGTCTCCAGGCCGATGATGCCGAACGGGCAGCGTTCGAATTCCTGCATCTTCTCGCTGCCGGGGTGCGGCGCGTGGTCGCTGGCGATGGCGTCCACCGCGCCGGAGACGATGCCGTCGACCACCGCGCCGGCGTCGCAAGCCGTCCGCAGCGGCGGCTTCATCTTGTAATTGCTGTCATACGGCCGCATCTGCGCGGCGGTGAGCGCGAAGTGGTGCGGAGTGGCTTCGCACGTCACCGCCAGGCCGCGCTGCTTGGCATAGCTCACCATCGCCATGGCATTGCAAGTCGAAATATGCGCCACGTGGAAGCGCGCTCCGGTAAGCTCCGCCAGCAGGATGTCCCGCGCCACCATCACATCCTCCGAAGCCGCCGGGATCCCGCGCAGGCCCAGCCGCACGGACTCCAAGCCCTCGTGCATGTCGCCGCCGGCGCTCAGGTTCAGATCCTCGCAATGGTCGATCACCGGCAGGTCGAATGAGCGCGCAAACTCCATGGCGCGCCGCATCACCCGGGCGTTCATCACCGGGCGGCCGTCGTCGGAAATCGCCACCACGCCGGCGGCTTTCATGGATCCGATGGCCGACAGTTCCTCGCCCGCGCTGTTCTTGGTGATGGCTCCGATCGGGAATACATTCGTCACCGCCAGCTTGCGGGCGCGCTCCACGATGTAACTCGTGACGGTCGCGCTATCGTTCACCGGCAGGGTATTGGGCATCGAGCAGATGGACGTGAATCCGCCGGCGGCCGCCGCGCGCGCGCCTGTCTCGATGGTCTCGGCATGCTCGATGCCAGGCTCCCGCAGGTGCACGTGCATGTCGATGAAGCCGGGCGCCACGATCAGGCCTGCCGCGTCGAATACCTCGGCGCCGCCGGCTTCCAGGCCCGTGCCCACGGCCGCTACCACGCCATCCTGAATCAGAACGTCGGCCAGCCGGTCGGTGGCCGAAGCCGGGTCGATGACACGCCCATTCCTGATCAGCAGTTGTGACATCTAGCCAATCACCCGTTCCAACACCGCCATACGCACGGCCACGCCGTTTTCCACCTGGTTGAGGATCACGGACCGCTGCGAATCAGCCACCTCCGACGACAGCTCGCGTCCGCGGTTGATGGGCCCCGGGTGCATCACGATGGCGTCCGGCTTGGCCAGCGAAAGATGCTCGAGGGTCAGGCCGTAGAATTGAAAATACTCGCTGGAGGGAAACGCGGCTTCGTGCTGCCGCTCGAGTTGCACGCGCAGCATCATGATCACGTCGGCCCCCAGGATGGCCTCGCGAATATCGTTGGTCAGCGTGACGCCCGGCGCAATCTGCGCCAGCTCTCGCGGCAGCAGCGACGCCGGGCCGCACAACACAATCTCCGCGCCGAACTTCGAGAGCAGATAAACGTTGGACCGCGCCACGCGGCTGTGCGCGATATCGCCGATGATGGCGACGCGCAGACCCTCGAGGGCGGCGCGGCGGTCCAGGATGGTAAGCGCGTCGAGCAGCGCCTGCGTGGGATGCTC
>DATGGM010000036.1:0-21456 GCA_035308525.1 Bryobacteraceae bacterium | reverse complement strand
AAGAACGATTCGTCCTGGATCTTGAGGTTCAGCCCGCCGGTGATGTCGTCCATCCACTTCTTGAAGTGGGTTTGCCGCAGCTCGTTCACGATTTCCTCCTGCACTTCGGTGAACGGCTGCGCGTTGATTTCCTCGGCGCGGAACAGGTAGAAGCCATTGGGCTGTTTGACCGGTGAGCTGACCTCGCCGGCCTTCAGCGCAAAGATGCCGTTGCGGATGGCATCCGGCAGATTATCGGTGCTGCGCATGGTGCCGAAATCGCCGTCACGGGCGGCGGAGGTCTGATCTTCGGAGTTTTCCTTCACCAGCTTCACGAAATCCTCACCGCGAAGGAGCGCAGCGCGGAGGCCGGCAATTTTGATCTGGGCTTCGGCCTCGGTGAGAGGCTTCGGTTCCTTGGCGGCGTCGGCGGCATCGGAGGAATAGCGGATGTAAATTGCCTTAACCTTCACCTGCTTAAAGCGGTTTTTGCTCTGGTTGTAAAAACCCTGGGCCTCCGTCTGCGGAATGCTAATGCCTTCCAGGACCTCGTGCAACTGAGCGTTCATCAGGATGTACATGCGGTTGAACGACAGCGATTCCTTGGTGGGGCTGCGCTGATCGAGCTTGCCCTTTTCGGCCATTTCAGACAGGCGGTGCATCATCACAAACTGCTGGACAAAGGCCTTGCGGTCGCGCAGGGCGTTCTGCTGCATGTTGGGGGGCATGGCGGCGACGAAGCTCTTGAGCTCGCCGGCGGTAAGCTTCTGGTTGTCGCCGTAGGTGGCTATCACGGTATCCGGGGGCAGATCGGGAACGGAGGCCGGCGGGGCGGACTGCGCCCACACGGCGGCACTGAAAATGAGAAAAAGGGTTGATTTCATGAGTATAATACTCAAGTTTACCTAAAAAACCGATTACTTGTCCGTGTACAGGCCCATGCGGCGTTTGACCAACTCGACCGTAGAATCAGCGATGGGCCGGACGCGGGCGGCGCCTTCGCGCAGGACGCCGGGGATGTAATCCGGCTGGGCCAGCAGCTCCCGGTGGCGTTTCTGAAAGGGCTCCAGTTGCGCGATGGTCATCTCGGCCACCTGCTTCTTCAGATCTCCGTAGCGCATGCCGGCGAATTGCGCGCGCATCTGGTCGTCGCTCAAACCGCCAAACGCCTGAAAGATATTGAGCAGGTTGGCGACGCCATCGCCCAGGTGTTCAAAATCCACCGCCGGGTTGGAGTCCGTGGTGGCGCGCATGATGGTCTTGCGGATGCGGTCCGGGGGGTCCAGCAGGCCTACCGCGTGGTGCGCGCCATCGGCGGACTTGCTCATCTTGGCGGTCGGATCGTCGAGGCCCATGATGCGCGCGCCCACCGTGGGCAGGCTGGTGGCAGGCATCACAAAGGTGTCGCCGTAGAGTGAATTGAAGCGCTGGGCGATGTCCCGGGTCAGTTCCAGGTGCTGCGCCTGATCCTCGCCCACGGGCACGGCGGCGGCCTGGTAGAGCAGAATGTCGGCAGCCATCAGGCAGGGATATTGGAGCAGGCCGTCGCCCACGGATTCCTGTTTGGCGGCCTTGGCCTTGTATTGCGTCATGCGCTCCAGCCAGCCCACGGGGGTGACGCAAGTGAGCATCCAGGCCAGCTCGGCGTGCGCCGGCACAGCGGATTGCACCATGATGCTGGACTGCGCGGGATCGATGCCGGCGGCCAGGTACAGCGCGGCGATCTCGATGACTTTGGCGCGCAGCGCGGCGGGATCCTGATACACGGTGACGGCGTGCAGGTCCACGATGCAGAAGATGCACTGGTAGTCTGCCTGTATGCGGACCCAGTTCTTCAACGCGCCCAGGTAGTTGCCGATATGCAGGTTTCCGGACGGCTGCATGCCGGAGAAGACTCGTGCTCTCATGGTAGGTGGGTTCGAAGGAGTAATTTTTATCCTAAGCGATTTCGACATCACGGTGGAAAAGCTGGTCTACGGCGGGGACGGGCTGGGGCGGCTGGACGGGCGCGCGGTGCTGGCGCCGTTCGTGCTCCCTGGGGAGCGAGTCCGGTTGCGGGCGATCTCGGAAAAGCCCGGGCTGGTGCGCGCAGGCTTGCTGCAGGTGACCGGCGCGGCGGCGGAGCGGGTATCGGCTCCCTGCCCTTACTTCATGCGCTGCGGCGGCTGCCATTATCAGCACGGGCCTTACGACATGCAGCTTTCGTGGAAGCGCGCGATTCTGGAAGACCAGTTGCGGCGCATCGGCAAGATCGAGCCGCCGGCGGAGATCGCGGTGGTGGCGGGCGCGCCGTGGGGCTACCGCAATCGCGTGCAACTGCATGTGTCGGACGGCAGGCTGGGGTACCGCGAGGCGCAATCGCACAAGCTTTGCGCGATCGAGCAGTGTCCCATCGCTTCACCGGCGATCGAAGCCGCCATCGCCGCGTTGCGGGAGATGCTGGGCGACCCGCGCTGGCCGCGCTTTGTGCGCGCGGTGGAGCTGTTTACCAACGAAACTGAAATGCAGCTCAACGTGGTGGAGGCTGAGAGGCCCGTGGCGCGGCGGTTCTTCGATTGGTGCGCGGAGCGGATTCCGGGCTTGGTTTCGGGCGCGCTCGATTATGCGGCGGCGGGGCATATTTTTCGGGTAAGCCATGGATCGTTTTTCCAGGTGAACCGCTTTCTGACGGGCAAGCTGGTGGAGGCGGCGCTGGAGGGCGCGGAAGGCCGCACGGCGCTCGATCTTTACGCGGGCGTGGGCCTGTTCTCGCTGCCACTGGCAAGCCGATGCGCTTCGGTGACGGCGGTCGAATCGGGCGCGCGGGCGGCAGCGGATTTACGGCACAATGCCGAGCGCGCCGGTCTGAATGTACGGGCGGAGCAGGCGACGGCGGAGGCCTGGCTGGAGCAGGCGCCTGAGCAGGACCCGCCGGACTTTGCACTGCTGGATCCGCCGCGCGCCGGGATCGGCCGGCGCATGGCCGAGCGCCTGGCGGCATTGCGCCCGCCGCGCCTGGCTATGGTCTCCTGCGATCCAGCCACGCTGGCGCGCGACCTCGGATGGCTGACCCAGGCAGGCTATACCATCGAGCGGCTGACGCTGGTGGATCTGTTCCCGCAAACCTACCATCTGGAAACCATCGTGCTTTTGAGGCTTTAGGACGTTCACCAGTTGGTAATGGACCCATCGGGCCGGAAGTAGGTCTGGGCGCGGTTGGTGACGCGCTCGGTGATCTCGGCGATCTGCCGGAGCGGCTTGAAGTCCACTTCGACGCCCAGGCCCGGCCGGTCATTCGGATGCAGCTTGCCGTTGGCGAAATCCAGACATACGGGCAGGTGGGGCAACGTGCGCCCCTGGAAGTTGTACTCCATCAGCACGGGTCCGGAGAATGTGCCGAGCGAGTGCACCAGGGCCGCGGTGGCAATGGGTCCGGTGAAGTGGGGAACGATGCCCACGAAGTGCGTTTCGCAGATGGCGGCGATTTTCATCATCTCGGTGATGCCGCCGACATTGGGCAGGGTGGCACGCACGAAGTCGATGTCGTGGTTCTCCACCAGCTTGTTGAAGTCCCAGCGATTGCCCCACTCTTCGCCGGCCGCGATGGGCACCTTGGCCATACGCCGGAGAATGGGCAGGTCCTCCTGAAAAGCCTCGGTGCGCACGGGGTCCTCCACGAAGAACGGCGCCAGCGGTTCGATGAGGCTGCATCCGCGCACGGCCTCGTCGAGATCGAAGCGCTGGTGGAAATCGACGCACCAGTCGCCGTTCTTGCCGACGCCTTCGCGGGCCTGCAGGCAGTCTTCGTAGAGCTGGTTGAGGCGCTCGCGGGTATTGTAGGTGGTATTGGCGGGGGCGTCGGCGGCACCCATGCGAAAAGCGCGGTAGCCGGCGGCGATAGTGAGCTGCGCGCGCTCCTTAATGCCGGTACCCGCCTGGATGCCCGGAATGATCCCGGCAGTGTTGTAGCACTCGCAATAATTGCGCGTCATGCCGCCCAGCAGAGCATGCACTGGGACACCCAGCGTTTTGCCCTTGATATCCCACAGCGCCAGGTCGAGCGCACCGATGGCGTGCTCCTTCTCGCGGCCGGGCGGATAGAAGAAGGCGCGCGACATGTCCTGCCAGAGGCGTTCGATGTGCCGCGGGTCCTGGCCGATCAGGCGGCCGGCGCACTGTTCCAGCATTTCCTTGGAACCGCCCTCGCCGATGCCCGTAATCCCGGCGTCGGTGTGAACAGCCACCACGAGGTCACTTTGGTTGAACAGCGGATTGGGATTGGGCGGCGAGTAGACGACCACTCGGGTAATCTTCGTCTTGGGAATCGCTGCAGTGGCGCGGGAGGCAGACATGGCGCCGGCCGCCGAAGCGGCCGCCAGCGAACGAAAGAATTTCCGGCGTTGCACGAATGTTACTCGACCCGGTAATTGGGTGCTTCCTTGGTGATGACCACGTCATGCACGTGGCTCTCGCGCAAGCCTGCCGGTGAAACGCGCAGGAAGCGGGCAGTCTCGTGCAGAGCGCGGATATCCGGCGCGCCGCAGTAACCCATGCCGGATTTCAGGCCGCCCACGAGTTGATAGACCAGCTCGGCCAGCGGTCCCTTGGCGGCCACACGCCCCTCGATGCCTTCCGGCACCAGCTTGGCGTTGGGATCCTGCGCGTAGCGGTCGGCATTGCCCTGCATGGCGCCCAACGAACCCATGCCGCGGTACGTCTTGAACGTGCGGCCCTGGAACAGCACGGTTTCGCCGGGGCTCTCGTCGGTCCCGGCCAGCAGGCTGCCGATCATAACGGCATCGGCGCCCGCCGCGATGGCCTTGGTGATGTCGCCCGAAAACTTGATGCCGCCGTCGGCGATCAGGGGGACGCCCGCCTGATGGGTGGCGCGCGCGCACTCCGCGATGGCCGTAAACTGCGGCACGCCGGCGCCCGAGATCACGCGCGTGGTGCAAATGGATCCCGGACCGATGCCCACTTTGATCCCATCCACGCCCAGCGAAATCAGTTCGCAGGCGCCTTGATAGGTGGCCACGTTGCCGGTGATGAGCTGCACATCGGGCAGCGCCCGTTTGACCGCTTTCACGGCTGCCATGACCCGCTCGGTATGGCCGTGAGCCGTGTCGATGGCCAGCACATCCACTTTGCGGGCTACCAATTCCTGGGCCCGCTCGAGGAAATCGTTGGTAGCTCCAATGGCCGCGCCCACGCGCAGGCGGCCTTGGGGGTCCTTGGCGGCCGACGGATACTTCAACTTCTTCTGGATGTCCTTAACCGTGATGAGGCCCTTCAGATTGTATTGATCGTCCACCACCAACAGCTTTTCGACGCGGTGCTGGTGCAGGATGGCCTCGGCTTCCTCGAGCGTAGTGCCCACCGGCACGGTGATGAGGTTTTCCTTGGTCATCACATCCCGGATGGGCAGGTCGGAGCGGGTTTCGAAGCGCAGATCGCGATTGGTCAGAATGCCCACCAGGCGGGTGCCTTCCGTGACCGGCACGCCCGAGATGCGGTAGCGGCTCATCACCTCGCGGGCGTCGGAGATTCTGCTGTCCGGGCCGATGGTGATGGGGTCCACGATCATGCCGCTTTCACTGCGCTTGACACGGTCCACCTCTTCCGCCTGCCGTTCGATGGACATGTTGCGGTGAATGATGCCGATGCCGCCCTGCTGGGCGAGCGCAATGGCCAGGTGCGACTCCGTGACCGTGTCCATGGCTGCGCTGACAATGGGAATGTTGAGGGCGATCTGGCGGGTCAGCGAGGTGCGCGTATCGGCATCGGCGGGCAATACGCCGCTGCGCGCCGGCTCGAGCAGGACGTCATCGAAAGTGAGGCCTTCGGGAATGCCGTCTTGGATCATAGGATCTCTACATCATAGCGTAGGCAGCCGGTTGGCGAGGGGACGCTGCCTGGGACGTGCGCCCGTTCACGGCGGCGGCAAATCCGGCCGCGCGGATGACGCGGCGAAACACGACCAGTAACATCCGTTACAGGAACCCGCGCGAAAGTGCGCTTTCTCAGTGAGCATCCGCGCGATCCGGCTGAATTTACATGTAGCATACTGTCCCGCGCTTGTTTCGGCCTAGCCGGGAGCCTAAATTAGAAAAGTAACTAGTCGCAAGGTGAGGCCAGATAGTAAGGAGGAGACTAAGTAAAATGCGGATACATACACAAAGACTGACATTAGGATTGATTTTGGCGCTACTTGCCGCAAGCGCTCTTCTGTACGCGAGTACCTATGTGGTGGTGAAGGTAGCTTCCACCGTCCCGGCGAATGGAGACGTGAATCCGTACGGAGTGGCAGTGGTGCAACACAGCAGCGGCAAACTGGTCCAGGGCCATGTCCTGATCAGCAATTTCAACAGCAGCGCGAACCTGCAGGGCACGGGCACAACTATCGTGGATGTGGCGCCAAACGGAACCACCAGCCTGTTCGCGTGGGTGGATGTGAGTAGCCTGCCGGGCCAGTGTCCCGGAGGCGTAGGACTTACTACGGCATTGGCGGTGCTACGCACCGGATGGGTGATCGTGGGCAGCTTACCCACCACCGATGGCACGGCGGCCACAGCGCAGGCAGGCTGTTTGCTGGTTTTGAACAACCAGGGCGTGGTCGTAGAAACAATTGTTAACGCGCTGATTAACGGCCCGTGGGATATGACTGCTTTGGACCAGGAATCCACCGCGAGTTTATTTGTAACTAACGTTCTCAATGGTACGGTGGCCGCCGGCGGGCAAGTGGTCGACCAGGGTACGGTGATCCGGATCGATACCACACAGACGACCACCGCGATGCCGTCAGTGCAGTCCATGACAGTAATCGGTTCGGGATTCGCCGAACGCACGGATCCGGCGGCGCTGGTGATCGGTCCCACAGGTGTGGCCTTAAGCGCGGCCGGCACTCTGTACGTGGCCGACAGCCTGAACAATCGGATCATGTCCATTGGGAACGCGGCTAACCGGGGATCGAGCGCCGGAACGGGAACCCTGTTCTCCAACGATTCCAACCTGAACGATCCGCTGGGCCTCACGGTACGCTCCAAGAACGGCGATGTAATCACCGTAAACGGCAACAACGGAAAACTGATTGTATTCACGTCCAGCGGCCAGCTCAAGTCGGTGGGATTCGTGAACGCCGCCGGAAGTCCTCCAGGAGCCGGGGCTCTGTTCGGGCTGGCGACCAGCGACCAGGGACTGTACTTCGTCGACGACAGCCGGAACACGTTGAATCTGCTCTCGAATCCGCTGTAGACGGCCACGGCGAGGTGAGGATGGCGCGCGCCAGGCAAAAAATTGTAGACTGGATGTTTCACCGCCTGGAGCACAATCTATGTTTCGATCCAAAGTCTGCGTTTCTTGTCTGGCCTTCGCCATCGCCTCATCCGCCGTTCTGGCGGCGCCCAAGAAAGGAGACGCCGACAAAGGCAAAGAAGTCTTCCAACAGTGCACCCCGTGTCACAACGCCGATAGCAACGAAAAAAAGATGGGGCCGGGGCTGAAGGGCCTGTTCACCAAAGACAAGCTGAATAACGGCAAGAAACCCACCGAAGAGAACGTGCGCAGCCAGGTGGACGAGGGCGGCAACGGAATGCCCGCCTACAAAGAGATGCTGAGCGACGACGAGAAGAACGATCTGATCGCTTACCTGAAGACCCTGTAGGGTTTCCGGGCTTGTCCGCCACACGAACGCGCGCCTTCCACATGCCCGCCATCGCACGCTCAGCCGGCAACGTGCCGCACTCGCGTATCCGCGAACTGGCCGAAATCGCCATGTCCATGGAAGGCGTATTGCGCCTGTATTTCGGCGAATCGAACCTGCCCACGCCGGACTACATCAAGCAAGCCGCCACGGACGCCATGGCGGCCGGCTTCACGTTCTATACGGAAAATGCCGGCTTGCCTTCTCTGCGGCGCGCAATTGCCCGGAAGTATAGCGAAGTGCATGGCGTGGAGCTGGACCCCGGCACCGAGATCGTGGTGACGGCGTCCGGTGTGCAGGCGCTGAATCTGGCCATCCGCACGGTGCTCGATCCGGGCGACGAGGCGCTGGTATTCACGCCCGCATGGCCCAACGGCTCGTCCAACGTGGCGATGGCCAACGCCGTGGCGCGCCAGATCCCGCAGCCCCTGCGCGGCGATCGCTACGGCATCGACTTCGACGCGCTGGAGGCCGCCCTCACGCCGCGCACCCGGCTGCTGCTCTACACCTCGCCCTCGAATCCGCTGGGCTGGGTAGCTACCGACGACGATCAGCAGCGCCTGCTGGATTTCTGCCGGCGCCACGAACTGTGGTTGATGGCCGACGAGGTTTACGACCGGCTGTATTATGCGGGCGGTCCGCTGGGGACACCGGCGCCGTCCATCCTGCGCAAAGCCTCGCGCGACGATGCCGTTATGGTGGTGCAGTCGTTCTCGAAGACTTACTGCATGACCGGCTGGCGCGTGGGCTGGCTGGTGGCGCGCGCCGACCTCGCTCAAAAGGCGACGCAGTTGAATGAATTCGTGGTTTCGCACGCACCCAGCTTCGCGCAAAAGGCCGGCGAGGCGGCCTTGGAAAAGGGCGAAGCGGAGCTGGCGGGCATGCTCGCGCGCCTCAAGCAGAATCGGGATCTTTGTTTCGACGTGTTGAACGGCATGCCGGGCGTGACAGTCCCTAAGCCGGACGGCGCGTTCTATCTTTTCCCCAAAGTCGAAGGCCTGACCGATTCGTTCGGTTTCTGCCGGAGCCTGCTGGAGCAATGCCGGGTGGGGCTGGCGCCGGGGGTGGCATTCGGGGCCGGCGGCGAGGGGTCGGTGCGTATCTGCTATGCGGCGGAGCGCGAGATTCTGGAGCCGGCCATGGAACGCCTGGCACGGTTTCTAAAGGCCTGGCCGGGCGGCGAGTCCTAGGGCGCTGCCACCAGTGCGGGGACCAGCAGCCGGGCTCTCGGCGAGCCGACTCCGGTCACGAAATCATATCCGACGCCGGCGGTGCACGGCGCGCCGCAGGAGCCGTTTGTGCCACTGGTGATGTCGTGGTAATCGGCTTCGGCGTTGGGATACAGCAGGAACTGCGGCTGCGTCAGGGTGCTTTTCCTTAGGGCGACGCGGCTGGAATTCACGACCGCGAACAGACCCGCCCACGACGGCGAACCCACGCTGGTGCCGCCGACCACCGACCATCCACCCAACCCAGTCTGAGAATAGACAGCCACGCCGCTCGAGGGATCGGCATCCCACGCCACGTCCGGCGCGCCGCGCTTGCCGGTGGTTTGCACACCGGACTGGTAGGATGGCTCCGCCTCCACCTGGCTGGTCCCGCCACCGCTGCCGGCCCAGGCGGTCTCGCCCGCCCACGTTCCGTTCGTCTGGGTGTGCAGAGTGGTCCCGCCCACCGCGACCACAAAAGGAGAAGCCGCCGGGTATTGCGCGCCGTGGCCGCTGTCGCCGGTCGACGCGCAGAAGGTCACTGCCGTCACGTTAAAGTGCGTGTCGGCGTTCACCTCACTGGCGTACTCGCGGCTGCCGAAGCTCATGGAGACCACGGTGGCGCCTTGCGCCACGGCGACATCCACCGCCTGCCACAAGTCCGCATTCTTGGCGGTGGCGGCCTCCACAAGAATAATTTTGGCCTGCGGAGCCATGGCATGCGACCATTCGATATCCAGGGAACTTTCGACCGCCCAGCCGGTGCTTACAGGCGGTGTGACGCCCGTGGCGTAGATCTTCTGGAAGCAGCTGTTGGCGGTGGTACAGGGAGGCAGGCCGAACTGCGCGGTGAATACGCCCAGATCGGATTCGGCATGGGGATTGTCGTAAGCATCAATCAGCGCGATGGTCTGGCCGGCGCCGTGGTTGCCGATGCCGGCAAGCCCGTAGGCCGTACGAATCTGGCTCGGCGTGTAACCGCCGACAGTGGTGAGATCGGCTGAAGGCACGATCACGTACGGCGGGTGGGCCCAGGTGTCGGACGCCGTGCCGCCGTTTTGCGCGAGTAGCGGAAGCGCCGCGGCCGCCAGTATCGCCAGGCAGGCGGATTGCATAAAAATCAAGTAGCGCACTGGAGTCGCTCCTCCTTGAAACCGGCTCAGGATACCATCGCCGACCCACCCAAGCCAAGGATCACCAGTACCGTACGTCCCCCCAGACCGGAAAACCCCAGCTATACCTCACATTTTTCATCGCCTTCGTAAGGCTGAACGACCGCGCTGCGCTTGATTTCTTCGACCCGCGCGCGCGCAACCTTCACAAATCCCGCAAAACGGTGCGCCAACTCCCGGATTCGCTCCGGTTGGCGCCGCACAATTGCCTCGGTCGGGATCAATTCCGAGCCGATGCCGATGGCGGTGGCCCCGGATACGATGAATTGGGCCGCCGTCTGCTGATTCACGCCGCCCGCGGCAATCAACGGAATTTGCGGCAGCGCGGTGTGCAAAGCCTTGATATAGCCGCAGCCGCCCACCTGCGCGCAGGGAAATACCTTCACGAAGTCCGCGCCGGCCCTCCACGCCGCGGCCACCTCGGTGGGCGTCAGCGCGCCCGGCAAGACCGCCACGTTTTCCTTCACGGCGAATTGCAGGACGTCAAGGTAGAATTCGGGCGCGGTCAAGAAGCTGGCGCCGGCGTCCAAACACCGGCGTGCCGTGGCGGTGTCGAGGACGGTGCCGGCGCCCACTATGGTATTCGGGTCGTGCCTGGCGAGGTGGGAGATCAGGTCCACCGCTCCGGGTACGGTCATGGTGATTTCCACGATGGGTATTCCGCCACGGGTGACCGCCTCCGCCGCGAAATGCGCGTCCGCGCCGGAAGACACGCGAATGGCGGGAATTATAGCTATTTCTTTGATGAGAGCGCAAACGTCTGCTTTTTTCATCTCGCGGAGCTTCCTTTATACGGCTTCTTCAGTCTCGGCCACTGGCAGCCGGTCGCCGCTGTGAGCGAACCAGGCATACAGAGTTGGCAGCAGGAAGATACTCAAGACCAGGTCGGAAATCAGACCTCCGACAATGACGATCGCAAAAGGACGCTGGGAATCCGATCCGATACCATGTGAGAGCGCGGCGGGCAGCAGCCCTAAAGTGGCAACCAGCATGGTCATGACAATCGGTCGAAAACGCAAGACCGCGCCTTCCACGGCAGCTTCCTGGATGGTATATCCACGGGAGCGAAGTTGATTGATATATTCCAGCATGATCACGCCGGTCTGCACCGACACGCCGAAGAGCGCCAGGAAACCCACTCCCGACGAGACGCTGAAGTTGGTGTGGGTGATGAGCAGCGCGAGCAACCCCCCCACGCGGGCCATGGCGACGTTGGTGAGGATCAGCAGCGCCCACTTCACGGATTGGAACATGGTGTAGAGGATGGCGAAGATCAGAACGATGGTGACCGGCAGGACAATCAGCAACCGCCGCTCCGACCGCTTCTGACTCTCGTACTCGCCGGCCCAGTCGATAGTGTATCCCTTGGGAAGCTTTACAGCGGCACTCACTTTCCTGATGGCTTCTTCCACTGTGCTGCCCAAGTCACGGCCGCGCACGCTGTACTTGACTGCGATGTACCGGGAATTTGCTTCGCGGTAGATCTCCGAACCGCCATCCGATACTTTCGCATTGGTCAACTGCGCCAGCGAAACACGCTCGCCGGACGGCGCTAACAACCGGATTTTCTCGATGGCTTCCCGGGTGCCGCGATACTCCGGCAGATACCGCAGGACCAGATCGTATCGTTGTTCGCCGATCAGCACCTGGTTGAGGGCATTTCCACCGACGGCTGTCTGTATGGCATCCTGCACGTCCGATACGTTCAGTCCGTACCGGGCCGCCTGATCGCGGTCCACGGCGAAGTCCAGATTAGGCTGGCCGAGGACTCGGAACAGGCCCAGATCCTCCACTCCGCGGATACCCCGCAGGACATCTACAACTTCGTCACCCTTGGCCTCCAGCGTTTTGAGATCGTCCCCGTAGATCTTGACCGCGAGGGCGCCCTTTACCCCGCTGACGGCTTCCTCCAGATTGTCGGAAATGGGTTGTGAGAATCCCCAAGTGGCGCCGGGAATCTTCTCGAGTTCGCGGTCCATGGCGGCGATCAACCGCTCTTTATCCTGATGAAAGACCGGCCGCCATTCCTCCTTGGGCAGAAGGTCCACGAAGTACTCGGTGTTGAAGAAGCCGGTGGTGTCGGTGCCGTCGTCCGGGCGGCCCACCTGGGTGACCACTCGCGGGACTTCGGGAAAGGAACATAACACCCGACGAGCCCGATCGATAACCTGCGTGCCTTCGGTCGGACCGGTGCTGGGGGCCAGCGTGCCGCGCACCCAGATGGCGCCTTCGTCAAGGTGCGGCAGAAATTCCGACCCAATCACTCCGCTGAACGCCAGATAAATGGCGGCCGCGAGTGAAGTTAGTGCTACTCCCACCGTCAGCCAGCGGGTCCGTACCGACCAGGCGACCGAGGTTCTGTACCGGGAGGTGATGAATTCCATCACCGGATTACGCCATTGATGGGCGTTCTTCCGAAAAAAGAAGCTCGCCAAGGCGGGCGCGACCAGCATGGAGAAGATCAGCGCGCCAAGTAAGGCGAAGGCCACCGTCAAGGCCATCGGCCGGAACAGCTTTCCTTCGACCCGCTGCAGCGTGAAGATGGGGAGATAGGCGGTGATGATGATGCCGATGGCATAGAAGACCGGCCGCTGCACTTCATGCGCGGCGGCACGGATCTTTTCCATGGATGTCCGCGGATCACCCCTGCGGTTCATGTGGCGCACGATGTTTTCCACCATGACCACCGCGCCGTCCACGACCATGCCGAAATCCAGCGCTCCCAGCGAAAGCAGGTTGGCCGAGATATGCCGCAGATCCAGGCAAATAGAAGCGAAGAGTAAGGCGAAGGGAATGGTTATGGCCACAATAAGAGCGCCTCGGACATTACCCAGGAAAAGAAAGAGCACAATCACCACCAGGATCATGCCTTCCGTCAGGTTGTGCAGCACTGTGTGCGTGGTGTAGTGCACCAGGTCGTCGCGATCCAGGTAAGGTACGATCTTTACGCCCGGAGGCAGGATGTGATCGTTGAGACGCCGCACCATTTCATGAATGCCATCCAGCGTGGACGCCGTATCCGCACTCTTGCGCATGAATACGATGCCCTCCACCACGTCGTTATCGTCGATGACTACTCCGTCTTTCCGGTGGATGGCTTTTCCGATTTGGCCCAAGCGGATTTTAGGTCCCTGTGTAACCACCGCAATATCTTTGACGCGGACCGCGGTGCCGTTCTGGGTTTTCAGAACCGTCTTTTCGATGTCCTTCACGTTGGTGACGAGCCCCAGCGCCCGGACATTCACCTGCTGCGCGCCCTGCTCGATGAAGCTCCCGCCGGCGTTCGCATTGGCATTGGAGAGTTGCTGCTCAATCTCTGCCAGGCTCAGTCCGTATGAAATGAGCTTGTCGGGGTCCACACGAACCTGGTACTCGCGGGTAATGCCTCCAAAGGACGAATCGTCGACCACATCGGGCGCGGACCGGATGTACTTGGATACCACCCAGTCCTGCAGCGACTTCAACTCCATGACGTCGTATGCCGGATTGGTGGACTCGATGGTATACCAGTAGATCGACCCGATCGGGCTGAAATCGGGACCAATCTGCGCGGCTACGTTGGGGGGCAGAGTGACCGCTGCCAGGCGTTCGAGCACCTTTTGGCGGTCCCAATCGTTGTCGGAATTGTCGTCGAAGATCAGGTTGACGACGGATAGCCCCGCCAGCGACGCCGACCGCACATGGAGAAGGTGCGGCAGGCCGTTCACCTGAATTTCGATGGGCACGGTGATTTGTTGCTCGACTTCCTCCGCCGCACGGCCCGGCCATTGGGTAATCACCTGGACCCACGTGTTGGCTACATCGGGATAAGCTTCCACGGGAAGAACCTTGAAAGCCACCAGGCCCGCGGCTAAAAGCATAACCGCGAGAGCCAGCACGATAAAGCGGTTGTTCAACGCCCTGTCAACGATCGAGCGGATCATTACTGCTGCACCATGTTCTGGAATTCGAGAGCATTCGCCACCACTTGCCGACCGGGCGCGAGGCCTGAGACCACTTCCTGCATATTGCCCGGAAGCATATCCCCGCCGACAACTTCGACGCGCCGGAACCGCTTGTCATTCGCGGGCTCGTAGACCCAATCGCGATCGTGCAGGTGCAGAATCGCGGGCGCCGGCACGGCAGCCCGCGCCACTTGGGACGGACCGTGGAACGTGGCGGTGACGAACATTCCCGGACGCATCAGTCCGGGATTTTCCACTTCGATACGCACCTTGGCGGTCCGGATATTCGGATCGAGAACCGGACCGATATTGCTCACGGCGCCGCTGATCACGCGATTCGGATAGGCGGTCAACCGGATATCCGCGTGCTCTCCGAGACGCACATTGCCGAGGTCGTTTTCAAATACGTCGCACACAATCCACACACGCGTGAGATCGGAGATAGTAAATGGGCTGGGTGAGGCCAACCCCTGGACGCCCGCGGCATTGGTGATCTGCTGGTCGCTGATCACGCCGGAGACGGGCGCCCTGATTTCGACGATCGGGGAAGGATGATCCGGATCTACCCCGAGCACGCGGAGATGTTCGAGAGTAGTCTTGATGGTGACCGTGGCTTTGGTTTCGGCGGACTCCGCAATCTCCAGGTCCCGCTGGGCGATGGCGCCTCTTTCGTACAGGAGTTTGGACCGCTCGAATTGCTTGCGCGCCAGTCCTTCATCGGCAACCGCCTGCTGATAGTCCGCATAGGCTCCCGAGATGTCGGCGCTTTGTACCTTCATAAGGAGTTGGCCCTTGGTGACGGAATCGCCAAGGCGGGCGTCAATTTCCACCACCCGGCCGGAGGCCAGTGAAATGACGGGGACGTTCCTGGATACGTCCGGATTGACGGTTCCGGTCACCCTCAGTTCCGATCTGGCGGTATGAGGCACCGACGTGGCTAATGGGAACCGCTCGGGATGATCCACTTCGAACACATTGCGGTCTTCCACGCGCTGCAGCTTTAGCGGCGGCGGAGCTTCCGCTTTCTGGTCGCTTTCCGGGGCTTTGCAGCCGCAGGCTAGCAGCCAGCCAAAAATCACGATCGTCAACCTGGAAAGCTTCATTGGATTACCTCGCGTCCTACCGAAAGACTCGTTTGGGCGGCGCTGGTCAAATGGGAGCCGATCAGATTCAAATAGTTTACCCGTATACTGCTGTAATCCTGCTGTGCCTGGAGGAACTCGCGCAGCGATGCCCCGCCGTGCTGGTAGGATGCGCAAATATCCACAGTACACCAGGAGTCAGCGGACGACTGTTACAGTATGGTTTCAAATGGCCGATACGGGGCGCGATGATCTCTTCGGTCTTTACATCGATGACGCCGCGCGGGGGCCTCTGCGAATGGAATCGAGGTGGCCGCCAGAGCCTCCCATGCCGGTGCGAAGCCGCACGGCCCGCATCGCGGCCCACGGGCCCCGGCGACTCGTTAAGGCTACGGCGCGGCGAACAACTTAGGCAGCAGCAGATCGGCCTTGGGCGAGCCCACTCCGGTCACGAAGTCATAGCCGGGAGCGGCACGGCATTCGAACCGGCAGGAGCCGTTCATGCCGGAAACGATGTCATGGTAGTTGGCTTCCGCCTCGGGATAGAGAAGGGTTTGCGGCTGAGTCAGCGTGCTCTTTCCCAAGGCCACACGCTCGGAATTGGCGATGGCAAACAGCGCCGCCCATTGTGGAGCGCCGATAGAGGTGCCGCCCCATTGCTGCCAGCCGGTGTAACAGGAGAAGCTGCAGACGTGGCTGCTGTAGGCGGGAATTCCAGTCTGGGGATCGGCATCATAGGCCACGTCTGGAATCCCGCGGTAGCCGGATTTCTGCACCGCCGCCTGATATGGCGGTTCGAGTTCGAATGCGCTGGATCCGCCGCCCGAACTGCGCCAGGCGACTTCGCTCATCCAGCCCGCGTCGGTGTTGAGTTTCAGGGTGGTGCCACCTACGGCTACCACATAAGGCGATGCGGCCGGATACTGCGGGCCGTGCCCCAGATCGCCGGAAGACGCCACGAAGGTGACACCGGAAGCCTGGAAGTGGCTATCCCATAGGGCCTCGGCTACCGTCTCAGTGCCGCCCCAACTCATCGAAACTACGCTGGCGCCGTTCCGAACGGCCACATCCACCGCGGCGAACAGGTCGCCGAAACTGTTGCTGGCGGCTTCCACCAGCATAATGTTGGCGCCCGGAGCGATGGCGTGGGCCCACTGCGTATCGATGGCTATTTCGTCGGACCAACCGCTGGCGTCCGGCGGCGGCTGCGCGCCGGCGGCGTAGATCAGCTTGAAACATCCATTGGAAGTGGTGCAGGGCGGCAATGAGAACTGGCTGCTGAAAACCGCCAGATCGGCTTCGGCGCTTGGATCGTCGAAGGCATCCACCACGGCGACGGTCTGGCCTCTGCCTTCCTCCCGGATTTGCCGAAAACCGTACGCGACTTTGAGTCTGATCGGAGTGTATCCGGCCGGCGCGGAATTGTCGGGCGTAACGACACGCCTCAGCGGCGGACGGGCCAGTATGGAAGATTGCGCCGCCAAGGGTATTGACGCGCTCAGCAGGAACGCGATTGCAATAGGTAAGAGCCGGCGCACGGGCAAGAGATTATCACCGTTCGCCCGCTTGCCGCAAGTTCCCTACGCGGCGGCCAGGGGAGGCGCGATGATCTCTCCGGTCTTTACATCTATGACGCCGCGCGCGGTCAAGCGCCAGCCGGGCAGGAAATCGCACGTGAGAAAAAGCAGCGCATAGAGGATGTCGCCGAATGCAAAACCGGCAGCGCGTACGCGCCGATCGAGCTCATCGTGCGCCCGCACGGTTTCCGCGAACGGCGCCGTTGACATCATCCCGGCGATCGGCAGGGGGAATTGCCATCCATCGCTCGAGACCATGCCGCCGCCCAGGCTGGTTACACACTCCACGGCGCGGCGCATGGATTCGATGCGCCGGCCGATCGCCAATACGTGCGTCGTGGTGTTGTAAGTGGTGGCGAGAGCTTCCAATGCCGGGGCGAAGCCGTGCAGCCAACATCGCGCGGCCCACCGGCCTCCGCGATCCACCAACACGGCCAGCACCAGCCCTTCGGGTACGGCGCCGTCCCGCCATGCCTGGAAGCCGCCGGCGCGCGTGATGACATTGCTCCTGAAATCGATCACCGGCAGATCGCCCCGCGCCTCCCACCATGGGAATGAGCCGGCGCTAAATTGCGGGCGCATACCCAAGGCATCCCAGTCGAGTGCCGGCAGATCAATCGACAAGCGGCCCTCATGGAACACATCCACGCCATTGGCGATGACCCGGACGGGCCGGAACGATGAGAGATCCGGCAGCAGCACCAGATCGGCCGCGCGTCCCGGGGCTATGCCGCCGACTTCTTCATCCAAGTGGTAGTAGGTCGCGGGATTGATGGTGGCCATCTGGATGGCGGTCACGGGCGGGACCCCGGCCGCCACGATCCGGCGGAGCGCTTCATCGATGAATCCGGCATGCGCGATGAAGCCGGGGGCCGGACCATCCACGGTCAGCATGAGCCGCCCCGTGGCGGCGCCCAATTCGGTAATAGCGCAGGCTAACTCCGGCATGTCGGGACGCAGGGAGCTATGGCGCAGCATGGTCCAGAGGCCCAGGCGCAGGCGGTCCATCACTTCCTGCCGCGTGATGGATTCGTGGCATGCACTGATGCCCGCGGCAGCCACCGCGTTCAATTTTTCGTAAGAGGCGCCCGCCGTGTGGCCGTCGGCCCGCTTGCCCAGCGCGCGCGCGTGCGCGATGCCATCCAGCACACAGGGATTGCCGCGCGTCACTTCCGGCCAGCGGGTGAGTTCAGCCGTGCCGGCCACCTCCGGGCGAGCCAGCAGCGGCCGCAGCTTGCCGGGATCGAAGGCCGCCGCCTCTCCGTCCCACTGCGATTGCGAGAGCAGCCGGATCAGCCACCGGTAACGCACGGGCAATCCCTGAAGGGCGTCGAGGAGGGCCAGGAAGCCGTGCGGGCCGGCCTGCAGGTAGAAGAACAGGTCGTCGTTGAAGACCAGCGTGGTACCGCCGGGAAGGATGCCCTCGATCATGCTTACCGGGTTGTAGAGCAGCCACGGGTGTCCATGCGGCTCGATCCAGCCCGGCGCGAGATAAAGGCCCGCGGCATCCAGGACCTCGCGGGCGGCAGGCCGGCGCGGACCTACATAGGCGATGCGGCCGCCCGCGAGCGCTACGTTTACATCCAGGATCTCGCCGGAGTAGACATTGACTACGCGCGCGCCACGGATTAGCCGGTCGGCGGCCGCGTCGCCGCGCGCGACTGCCAGCAATGCTTGTCGGTCCACTCGTCCGATTGTCGCATTGCCGGCGGGTGCAACCGCCAGGCTGACCCTCTGCAAGCAGGAGATGGCTTTGCCCAGGCCGGAATTCGGCTCAGTCTTCTGCTCCTCCACTTGTGCCTCCTTAGTTTGGATGGACTTCAGAAGTGGACGATGCCAGCATCGCCACGACCAATGCGACGCGCACGCAGGTGGTCCTGACCAGCGCCACCGGAAGTGCTGCTGTCGTGTGTTTATTTAATGTAATGACGTATCAGTAATTCCAACTGGACACTGCGTGTGTCGAATCAGTCGTTTAGTTAATTCACTGTAGGTGGTGTACTTCAATTCTAGTCAAGGAGAGCGCTGCATCCATTGGCGCGCGGCACGTTTTCGCGGCGGGTGGGATCTTTGTACGGCGAGTCGCTGGTTAGGTTTCTCAATTTGGGGTTAGCCCACGATCAGGTGGCACCACGCCCCGGCACAGGTTCCGTTTGCCTGCGATAGCAGCCGCAGAATCACCCTGTGCCAAATTGATCCCCGAGAGGGCCAGACGGTCAGTTCTTGACCGCAGGTCCATTATCCTTGTGATGCTCAGCGGGCAGCTAACTATCGGCAACCGTAACTATTAAGCAATGTCTTATCACTATACCCAACCTTTGTGAGTATTGACCATATTCCCGATGGCAACCTACCGTTTGATTGAGGGTGAATAGGTTGTGCACAGCCGGCACAGCAGGTTGACCCGGCATAAACAGATGTTCCCACATGTATGTATCAAGGGCGGACTCGCGAAGAGACCTAAGCAGCCCGTTTTCTGCATATTGACGGCCCTGACGTTGCTCATGGTGCCGCTTTCGAAAGCGGACGTGCAACCGCCACCGCCTCCCCCGGCGCCACCCGCGGGATACTGCGGCACAATCTATGGTGAGTTGAACGCGGATCTGCAAGCGTTCAACCAAGTCCTCACTGTGCCGCCGACCTGGACGCCCGTGCCAGGAGGCCCCACGATCTACGCCGCCAATCTGCTGGTGGCTAATGGCAACGCCGGGCCGTCGATCTCCGGCCGCAATTTCCTGGCCGCCATTATGCCCCAGCTCTACGAGGAGAAGGCTATGGGGGCACAGGCGATCCTGGTGCAGATCGGTTTTCCGCTGCTCTACGCGCCCTTCCAGGGCGGCGCCACGCAACTCCAGCCCTACCTGACCTTTTACCAAGGTGTTGCCCAGGCGGTGCATGCATTGGGAATGAAGCTAATCGTGGAAAACGATATCTTGCTCGCCAATGACGTTCAATCCGGCTGGCCCAACCTGACGGCTTATTTCAGTACGCTTTCATGGGACACGTATGTCCAGGCCCGCGCCACCATGGCCGCGACCCTGGCAGAGACGATGCAGCCCGATTACCTGGTCCTGGCCGAGGAGCCCGATACCGAAGCGGCACAGGCCGGTCAGCCGAACTTGAACAATGCCACGTTCGCCGCCCAGATGGTTTCGGCGGAGATAACGGCTGTCCGGACATCCACGTTTCCCAATATCAAATTAGGAGCCGGCTTTGGGGCTTGGCCTCAATTCGGGGGCAGCACCACCCTAACGCAGTTCGCCACAGCTTATGGCGCGCTGCCCTTGGACTACATCGACACCCATGTCTATCCCATCAACACGGTGAGTTCGGGTAGCCTGATTAGCTTGAGTCTCACCATCGCCAGTCTAGCCGCGGCCTCCGGGAAGCCGATCGCGATGAGCGAAGCCTGGCTGTGGAAGATGGAGGACCTCGAATGGCATAACCTTTCGGCGGATCAGTACCGCGCCCGCAATCCCTTCAGCTTCTGGGCGCCGCTGGATATCTATTTCCAGCAGACAATGCAGAATCTGGCAACCTACACGAACATGCTATACGTGGCGGAGGATGGCCCCGATTATCTGTTTACCTACCAGACCTTTGGTGGGACGGCTGCTAATGGTGGCCTGGCCAATTGCACATGCACAACCAGCTATTGCGACAATTACGACATTCTAGTTTCAGAGAATCACCTCACGAATGCTGCAAATAACGTGGCCGAGTATTCTACGACCGGCTTCAGTTTCTACAACGCAATGGTCACGACGCCCGATACCACCGCGCCCTCCACACCAACCGGCCTGACCGGTACGGCCGCCTTTGCCCTGACTAACCTTACTTGGACGGCTTCTACAGACGACGTAGGCGTGGCAGGGTACAACGTCTATCGCTGTTCACCGGCGACCCTCGGCGGGTCTTGCACCGGCGTCCAGGTCGGCACTACAAGCGTACCTTCATACACGGACCAGAATCTGACCTCCAATACGCCGTATAATTACCAAGTCCAGGCATTCGACTTGGCCAATAACACTTCCCAGCCATCACAGACGCTCAGCCTGATCACCTATAGGACTTCGGCAGATGCTCCGACAAGCCTGACAGCCACGGCTGTCTCCCCCAAGGAGATCGACCTATCCTGGACTCCGCCGAGTAACATCACTGGGTTGACCCAGTACTTTCTCTACAGTGGAACGTCGGCAAATAATCTCCAGCAGTTCGCAACCACGCCAAGCTCCAAGACGACATTCAATAATGCGCCACTAGCGGCTGGGACGGCTTATTACTATGCGGTCGTAGCAAGGGAGGGCGGACTAAATTCACCCATGTCGCCGCTGGCTATAGCCACCACACTTCCCCTGCCGAACCCACCCAGCAATGTGACGGCGACTCCGGTATCGTCCACGTCCATAACTTTGACTTGGCAGGAGACGCAGGCCAGCGGCGGCCTTCCGGTCGCCAGATATCAAATCTGGGAAGGTACCGTTCCGGGCTCGCTGACCAACATTACCCTGGTGAACAAAACGAGTTACACGGGCAGAAACCTGAATCCCGGGACGACGTACTATTTTGAAATCGTAGCGGTCGATACGAGCAGCGACGTTTCGATCCCATCCGTGCAGGTTTCAGCGGCTACCTGGCCGCTGCCGCTGGCCCCCACGAACCTGCAGGCTGCCACGCCAGCCGCCACTCAGATCGCTCTGAGCTGGCAATGGTCCCAGGGAGGAGGCCTTCCCCTCGGCCATTATTATGTGTATTGCGGTGCATCACCCGCCAGCCTGGTTAAGGTCGGGACGGCCACTAATTCGTCATTCACATA
>DATGGM010000035.1:0-33148 GCA_035308525.1 Bryobacteraceae bacterium | reverse complement strand
GATAGGAGGCGCGATGCTTGTCCCTGGCAGCCTCGCTATGATCAGCGCTAATTTCTCCCAGGAGGACCGCGGTCGTGCCATCGGGACATGGTCCGGGTTCACCTCGATCACGGCTGCCATTGGTCCAGTACTGGGTGGATGGTTCACCGAGCACGGTTCCTGGAGGTGGGTATTCTTCATCAATGTGCCGATCGGGCTGCTTGTACTGCTGCTAGTTCTGTGGAAGATCCCGGAAAGCAGGGCCGGCCAAGGCCAGCGGTTCGACTGGCCGGGCGGCCTGATGGCCGCGCTCGGCTTCGGCGGAATCGTTTTTGCCATGATTGAATCGATGCCGGCCGCTGGTGCAGTTGGGGCCGTCGCCCTGATTGTGCTGTTGTATTGGGAAGCGCACACCTCGTCGCCGATGGTTCCGCTCCATCTGTTCCGCTCCCGGAATTTCACCGGTGCCAACCTGCTCACTCTCTTTCTGTACACCGCGTTGAGCGGTGTTCTCTTCTTTTTCCCGCTCGATTTGATACAGGTGCAAGGTTATTCGCCGACAGAAGCAGGGGCCGCCCTGCTGCCTTTCATTTTGTTGATGTTCCTGCTCTCGCGCTGGTCTGGCGGACTTCTGGATCGATATGGCGCCAAGACTCCGCTAGTTGTGGGTCCGTTGATGGCCGCCGCAGGATTTGCCCTATTTACGTGGCCGGGTATTGGCGGGTCTTACTGGACCACATTCTTCCCGGCAGTTGTGGTGCTGGGGCTGGGCATGGCGATCAGCGTTGCCCCGCTGACCGCGACCGTGATGAACGCTGTGGCGCCGGGCTACGCCGGAGCCGCCTCGGGGATCAACAATGCCGTTTCGCGCGTCGCCGGTTTGCTGGCAGTAGCAGTTCTGGGAACATTACTGACAGGAGTTTTCCAGAGCGATCTGGACCGGCGATTGGACCATCTCAACATGCCGCCGGCGGTGCGGGCGCAAATCAAGGCCCAGCGATCCAGGCTCGCCGCCGCCGAAACGGGGAATGCGCGGGGAAGGCAGGCCGTTGAGGAAGCCTTTGTCGCCGGCTATCGCAGAGTATTGTGGGTGGCGGTCGGGCTGGCGCTCGCCAGTTCGTTAAGCGCGGCGGCCTTGATAGCATCCGGGAGGCGATCCGAGGGGTGAGCCGCAGGCGAAACTGCGGCCGCCTCGCCCAAAAGACGGCGCATGCCCGCCGGCGCCTGCCGGGATCGTTAACTGCCGGTGCAGCCGTGAGGAAGCGGTCGTTGCGGGCCATCGCCTCGATTGACAGGCTTCTGCCGCGGCTGGAAAGATCAGGCTGCGCTTCGGATTACTTGGAACCAAAAATTTTGGCCTGCGGCTGAATATCCTTCGCAGCAATTACTGCCAATCAACAAGGCCCACGGACCGCCGTCAGTTGTACGACAGTCTCAAAGTAGAGTATTCGGCTGACTGCGGGGCGTTTTGTGCAGCCAGCACAAAGGCTAATGGATCCTCCGGTCGAGCATCGCGCTGGCCGTCGGCCGCCGTCGCCAGGCGTTGTCGGGGCGGCGCCGGCGCCCCCTACTGTCCGCACAACAGCGGCGGACGTGTCCCAGCATCCCGCGCCGCTATCGCCGCCGCCGGGATGGCGCCGAGCATGCGGTCACCGGAATCGCTTGTAAGACGCTCAGTATCGACTGCACCGATGCAGTTGGCCCCTGGCGCGCTTTGCCGTTCCGTTGCGAACTTCCCGATCAGCGCTTCCGCCCGTTCCGCATCCATCGGCTTCGCAAAATAGTAACCCTGTCCATAACCGCATCCCAACGCTCTGAGGCGCGCAAGCTGATCGCCGGTCTCGATTCCCTCCGCGATGACCCGCATGCCCAGGCGGTTGCCCAGATTGATGACCGCGCCCACGATCTCGGCGCTCTCGCTATCCGCCTGCATGTGCTCGACAAAAGTCCGGTCGATCTTCAAAGTATCGAACGGGAACTGGTGCAGGCAATTCAGCGAAGAGTAGCCCGTCCCGAAATCGTCCATGCTCAGGCCCACACCCATCTCCTTAAGCTTGGCGAAGGTCGATAACGCCGTTTCCGGGTTCTCCATGATGGTGCTCTCGGTAATTTCCAGATCGAGGCTGCCTCGTTCCAGACCGCTCTCCAGCAACGCGCCGGCGACCTGATCGATCAGGTCCGGCTCCCGGAACTGCCGGGCGGAAAGATTCACGCTGACCTTGACAGGAGCCGCATGCGGATAACGCCGCTGCCATTCCGCGGTTTGGCGACAGGCTTCTCGCAGCACCCATTTTCCGATGGGAACGATCAAGCCGGTTTCCTCAGCGAGAGGAATAAATCTGAGTGGCGGGATGAGCCCGCGCACTGGATGCCGCCAGCGAATCAGGGCTTCGAACTCCAAAACCGGTTCGTCGCGGAGCGAAACCTCCGGCTGATATTGGACGATGAATTGGCCGCCTTCAACGGCTCCTCGCAAATCGGTCTCCATCTCCAAGCGGGCCATGGCGTTCTCGCGTAGCCGGGCATCGAATAATTCATATCTGGCTTTACCCTGCGCCTTGGCGCGATACATCGCCAGATCCACATCCCGCAGCAGATCCTCGGGTTTCTGGTCGCCTCCTCCGCCCAAGGCGATCCCGATGCTGGCGCTCGCAAATAGATGGTGTCCCAGCAGATCGAATGGGCTGCTTAGCTCCTGCAAGACCCGTTCAGCGACCCGAATCGCGCTTTCGGGGCCGTTGACATCCTCCAGCAGCAGGGCGAACTCGTCTCCGCCAAGCCGGGCGGCGGTGGAGTCAAAGGGCCGGGCCACACAATCTCCGGACCGCACGCAAAACCGGATGCGCTGCGCGATGCTGATCAGCAACTGGTCGCCAACGGCATGTCCGAGGCTGTCGTTGACCAGCTTAAAGCCGTCCAAGTCCAGAAAGAAGACCGCAAACCGGTAATCGGGGCGGCGGCGTGCACGTTCGATGGAGATTGCCAGCTTCTCCTTAAACAGGATGCGGTTCGGCAGGCCGGTTAGAGGGTCGAGCACCTTGTTATCGGTGATGTCCGTCTGGGAACCGGCCATACGGGTGACCGCGCCATCACCCTGACGCACGGCCTGAGCACGGCTCAACATCCAACGGTAGGAGCCATCCTTATGCAGCATGCGGTGTTCGCTTTCGAAATGCGAGACGTCGCCGTGAAAGTGAGTGGCCAGCTCCTTCTCGACGCGTTCCCGGTCGTCGGGATGGATGCGCGAGCGCCACTCGTCGATTTCGCTCCGAATCTCATCTTCCACGTATCCCAGCATGGCTTTCCAACGGGGCGAAAAGTAGACTTGCTGGGAGCGCACATCCCAGTCCCAAATTCCGTCCTTGGCGCCACCCACCGCAAGCCTGTATCGCTCCTGGGTCTCCTCCAGTTGCGCATTGGAGATCTCCAGTTGCTCCGTCCGTTCACTTAAGCGCTGCTGGGCCGCGCGGAGGCCGGTTACCATCCGGTTGAACGCGGCCGTCAATTCTCCGATTTCGTCCGGCGTTTTGACGGGAGCTGTTGCCGAAAAATCGCCGCGACCCACCCGGCCGGTGAAATCGATCAAGTCCTTGAGGGGAATCAGCAGCCGGTGCAAGCTCACGATGACACTTCCGCAAAGCAAGGCCAGCATTAGGAGTACTCCCGTTCCTGCCAGGACCCACCGAGCCGAAGCAGTCGCCCTCGCCGCGTCGTGAGATGCTTCATCGCTTTGAAGAGCGCCGTTTTCTTCGATCGCCTGTTGGACGCGGCGATAGGCGGGTATGGTCTGCGAGAAGAACAGCGTCAGGGCGTCGTTCGTCCGCCCCCGCAGGCTGACAGGGCGAATAGGAACCATGGTTTGCCGCAAACTCTCTAACGCATCCGGGACCTTTGCGAAGAGTTCGCTCTCCCGAGGGTTGTTGATGGTCTCTTGGTACGCCTGGATCTCCGCATGCAATTCCCGATTGAGGCGCTCCAGATCCGCTTCCGCTTTCCTCTTGTCATCCAAGGTAAACGCGGTTATGTGCTGGCGGATTCCGTCACGTATGTCTTTCGCAGTGCCACCGAGCCTGCCGATGGAGTAAATACCGGGCAACGTGTCAGTGGTAAGTACGTGGACCATTCGTTCCATCAGCCGGACATTTATGAGCGAGATTGCCACGGACGCCAAAATCAGCGCGATCAAGACGCTGTGGAATATGGTGATCTTCTTGCGGATGCTCATATGACCGTTTCCGGCCTCGTCCGTCTTATCGGCAGTCCGGCCCAGTTTGATGCGCGCCGGCTTTACGTGGGTCGTCCACACTGTTGGGATCGTGTGCCTGAGCGGACTCGTCTGAAAGAGCCCAACGTCTGTAACGATCAAGTTGCAGGAGCTTAGCGCGGCGCTGAGATAGCCGGCGTAATCCGATCCCGATTGCCGCAGGGGCCGAATCGCGCTGCTAGTTGTACGTTCTCTGCTCGCGCTTGAATTGTCCGCCCAAACTGGCCATCGGCATTGCCCACCACGTTTGGCCCGATCACTGTGAGCTATTGATCCTAAGGTGGCGGAGAGACAGGGATTCGAACCCTGGATAGAGTTTCCCCTATACACGCTTTCCAAGCGTGCGCCTTCAACCACTCGGCCATCTCTCCGCAGGGAACCGGTCGGGGTCTTTACTCAGGATAGCATGCAGGGCTTCATTGCCTGATGATGGTCCCGTCGCGGCGGCGCACTTCGCCCCAGCCGCCGTTGAGGCGTTTGCGCTCGTCGCCTTCGAAGCTGCCGTACGGATATTTGGCGGCGAGCTTTTCGTCCACCTCAATGCCCCAGCCGGGCGAGTCGCTGGCGTAGAGCGAGCCGCCCTTCATCACCGGGCAGCCGCGGAAAACTTCCTGCAAACGCTCGTTGAAAGGAGAGTACTCCTGGATGCCGAAGTTTGCGCACACCAGGTCGAGCGTCACATTGGCCGCGTGGCCGACGGGCGAGACGTCGCCGGGGCCATGCCAGGCGGTCTTTACGCCGTGGATCTCGGCCATGGCGGCGATCTTGCGCGCGGGGGTCAGGCCCCCTGCCTGGCTCACGTGGATGCGGATGTAATCGATCAGGCGGCCGGTGATGAGCGGGGTCCACTCGTGCGGGCTGTTAAACAACTCGCCCATGGCGATGGGGGTGGCGCACTGGCTGCGGATCTGGTGAAAGTAGGCGATGTCTTCGGGCGAGAGCGGATCTTCCATGAAGAACATCTTGAAACGCTCGGCGTCTTTGAGGAACTGCACGGCCTGGTTAGGCGAGACGCGCTCGTGTACGTCGTGCAGCAACTCGATCTCGTCGCCGAGCTGCTTACGGCATTCCTCGAAGAGCTTCAAGGCCCGGCGGATGTAGTAAGCGGGCTCGAAGGTTTCGCCGCCGGACGCCGATCCGTAAGCGGCCATGCCGGGCACGCCCACCTGCACGCGCACATGGCGGAAGCCCTGATCCATGAAGCGGCCGGCCTGGTCGATGGTCTGTGCGATTTCGGCGCCGGAAGCGTGCGTGTAACAGGCCGCGGCTTCGCGGCACTTGCCGCCCAGGAGCTCATAGACGGGCATGCCGGCCTGGCGGCCCTTGATATCCCAGAGCGCCTGATCCACGCCACTGATGGCGTTGTTCAGCACGGGACCATTGCGCCAATATGAGCTGTTATAGCAAGCCTGCCAGATATCTTCGATGCGGTCGGCGCGCTTGCCGATCAGCAACGGACGCAGATACTTCTCCACGGCGGCGTTTACCAGTTCGGCGCGCTGGGTGAAGGTGGCGCATCCATAGCCGTAGAGTCCCGGCTGGTCGGTAGTGACTTTGACAACCGAGAGGCGCAGGCCGGCGGGCGCGGTGGCGATCACGGCGATGTCTTTGATCACCGGCACGGGCTGGCTGCGGGTGGCGGTTTGCGCCCTGGCGGAGGACATGGCCGCCGGGGCTAAGGAAGCAATGCCGGTGAGGAGGTCGCGTCTGGTTACGTGCGCCGCGCGGGTCACTTGCGGTCTTTGTACTCCAGCAGGCCTTTCAGCCCTTTGAGCTGCTCGCTGATTTTGCGCTCGCGCGAGACCAGCGAGAGCACGTAGACCACCAGGATCAGCCAGGCGGCCAGGAAGCCATAAAACATGAATGTAAAATTGCGTGTGTCCATTTAAGCTCCGTTAAACAGCGTGCGCGTAGCGGCGGATGGAATCGATTTCGCGCTGCACTTCCTCCTGGCGCAGCCGGATGAGCGTCAGGATCACGCCCAGCAGGATCAGTGCCACCAGGTTCAGCAAGGCGGTGAGGTACATGGCGGGGTCGATGCTGCCGCCTCCCCAGAATACGGGCTGGGGATGCTGGGTGCGCCACCACTTGATGGAAAAAATTACAATGGGGACGTCCGCGAAGGCGAAGATGTTGAAGACGGCCGATATGCGCGCGCGCGCGGCAGGCTCCTCAATAGCCCGGCGCAGCATCAGGTATCCGGCGTACAGCAGCCAACAAACCAGCGCCGAGGTGAGGCGCGCGTCCCAGGTCCACCAGATGCCCCAGATGATGCGGCCCCAGATGGAGCCGGTCACCAGGTTGGCGGCCAGGAAGGCCAGGCCGACCTCGGTGGATGCTACCGCGATGGCGTCGTGCTTGAAGTTCTTGGTGACCAGAAACAATATGCTGGCCACGCAAGCCACCGCCGAGCACGCCATGGCAGTGATGGCGGCTGGCACGTGAAAGAAGATGATGCGGTAGATCATCCCTTGCGAGGCTTCGTCGGGAAGCTGCATGAAGATCGAGTACAGATCCCGCGCTAGCAGGACGGCGGCGATGACGCCGAGGCTGTAAATCAACTTTTCGCGCATATGACACCTTTTATCCGACCAGCACCGTCTCCAGCAGCACCAGAGAAAGCGCCGTGAAAATCACGTCGAAGGCCACCAGTAGTCGCAGCCAGATCTGGTTCTCGCCACCCAGCGGCTTTCCGGCAATCAAATCCATACTCAACTGCATGGCGCTCATCAGGGCGGGGATCAGCATGGGATACACCAGCAGGGGCGCCATCAGCTCACGCAACCGTATATTGACGGTCAGCGCGCTGAAGATAGTGCCGATGACGGTCAGCCCCCAGGTGCCCAATGCCAGCACCAACATCAACGACCAGAAATGGCTGGTCCAGTGCACATTATAGAAGATGCCGAAGACCGGCAAGGAGACCAGCTCCACCGCCAGCACCAGCAAGAAATTGGCGAGCGCCTTGCCCATGAACAGCGCGGCGCCGGAGATGGGGGCGGCCACCAGCGCATCCAGGCAATCGTTGGGCACTTCGCGCGCAAAGCTGCGGTTCAGCACCAGCGTGCCGGCGAAGGCAAACACGATCCACAACAATCCGCCGGACATGGACACGGTTTCCTTTTCGGTGGGATCGAAGGCGAAACTGAACAAGACCAGGATGACCAGTGAAAATGCGAGCGAAGCATTGATGGCTTCCTTGGTGCGGAGCTCCGCGCGCAGATCCTTCCTGGTGATGACCCACATCTCGCGGAAGAAGTCCATCAATCCTCGCCGTAGTGCGCGTAGACCCAGCCGGGGTCCTGGACCATCTGCGCGGTGCGCTCGCCTTGGAACGCGGTCTTGCCCCGGTTCAGGAGGGCCACGTGGGTAGCCAGCTCGAGGGCTTCGCGCAGCTGGTGGGTGGACATGACCACGGTGCGGCCTTCGGCCAGGGCATCGCGCAGGAGACGCTGCAGCACGGCGATGGCGCGGTCGTCCAGCGCGGTGAAAGGCTCATCGAGAAGGAGTACGGAAGGCTGATGCAGGAACGCGCGCGCTACGGCCAGGCGCTGCCGCATGCCACGCGAGAACTCGCGCACCAGGCCGTCTTTGACGCGCTCGAGGCCCGTGCGCTCCAGCCATTCCATGGCGGCCTTTCGGGGATCGGGCAAATCGTAGAGGCGCCCGAACAGGCTGAGGTTCTCGAAAGCGGACAGCTCGTCGTAGACCGAAATGCCGTGGCCGATCCAGCCGAGGCGGCGGCGCGTCTGGGTCTCGCGCGGATCGTTGCCGAAGATGCGGACCTGGCCGCGGCCCGCCTTGGAGAATCCGCCGATGATGCGCAGCAGAGTGGTCTTGCCGGCGCCGTTGCGGCCGATCAAAGCCAGGCACGTGCCCGGCTCGGCGCGGAGCATCACATCACGTAGCGCGGGGTAGTCGCCGTAGTACTTCCATACACCCTCAGCGGCGACCGCGGTCATTCTTTCCTTTCGCCGTTGACGGCCGGCCGGGGGTGGGAAGGGCGGCCGGTTGGGCGCGGTAGAGCACAATAAAACCGAGGGCCAGGATACCGAGCGCCAGCGCCAGGATCCATTTCATGTTGCCACGGAGAACCTTGGGCGCGACCTCTTCGAGCGACGGACCGCTGTCGGCATCCGAATCGGCGGCTTGTCCGCCGGACGCGGCGGGAACTGCGCCGGCAATTTCCACCTGGAAGTCGGAACCTTTGATCGCGAAGATCGAGGTTTGGCTGCGGGGCTCCACGCCCTTGCTCTCCAGGCCATCGGCCTTGAGGGTGACACCGCTGGGCGCCCCCAATAGAGTGGGCTCATCGGTTTTGTAGAGCACTCTGTCGTGGAATACTGTGCCCGAGGTATAAGGAAGCGAGTAAGTCAGTCGGAAATCCGTTTCGCCGGGTTTGATGGGGAAATCGACTTTGTAGACGTCCGGCTGCCGGGTCTTTTCGGCAGCGCGGTCGATGGGCATACCCTGCGGCGCAGTAGCCTTCACTACGATACGGGTTGCGCCGGGCGGGGCATAGAATTTCAGAGTGCCGCCATCGGGATCGTTGTATGTCGTCAAGCCATCGTTCTGGAACTGGAATCCCTCATCCACCGCCATCTGGGAGCCGCTGGGCTGGAAAATCAGAAAGTGACGAGCTACGCGCGCGGAGCCGGGCTGCCTGGCCGCGTTGTAGACTTCGAGCGTCAGGCCGGTGCTGGGAGTGCCGGGCGGCAGCATGTGATTATAAGTGACCCCGTCGAAGGCGGTCTGCACCAGGTGGGGCCCTTGCGGCGTCTGGTCCATGTGGAACCTGCCATCCGCCCCTGACTTCACGCTTTCGACCGACTCCATGCCCGCTTGACCTAGCTTATAAAGGGTCACAGTGGCGCCGGCGGCGGGTTTGCCGGTAGTGCGGTTGGTCACCGTGCCGTCGACGGCGGCAAACACCGGAACTGCGGCTAGACACAGGAAGGCGCAAATGGGTTTCACGGCTGCATTACCCCCATCGGCTTGCCGCACTCGCCACAGAACTTCAGAGGTTGCGGGAATTTCGCGCCGCAGTGGGGGCAGGTGAGCGGATCCGCGGCTTTCGGCGCCGGCGCCGGCGGAGGAACAGCGCCGTTAAGGTTGAGCTGCTGCTTCAGGCGATCCACTTCGGCGAGTACGCCCGCCAGCTCGCGCTGCAGATCCTTCTTGGTCTGCTGATAGTCGCCGTCCGATAACTTGCCGACGCGATACTCGAATTGCAGGTCGCGCAGATTATCGTAGATGGCAGCTTTGCGCTCGTCCAGATGCTGAAAGGGGGAGACGGGATCCGGCTCGGGCAAGTCTTTAGCCCGCACCGCCAGGATGAAGACGATCACACCGACGGCGAGCAGCGCTGCAATGGCAATGGTCATTTATTCCAAGTGGGCCAAATCCTTATCGATCTGCTCCTGATACCTGGCCAGTTCGGCATCGTCCGGCGGCGGCCTGAGCTCGACTATGGGACGGGGCTTGCGGTAGCGCCGCACGAACCACCAGATCAAAGCCAGGCCGGGCGCAATCAGCAGATACGGAACCAACCAGCCATAGGCGCTGGGATCGCCGCGATAAACCGACGCTCCGAGCTGCGCGACGAACTGATCGATAATGGCCTTGTCGTTCCAGCCGGCGGCCTGCAGCCTGGCGATCTTCTCCTTCGCGGGCTTTGAAAAACTGCATTCCAGCATGGCGCAGGTGGCCACGGTATCCTTGCAGCCGCACTGGCAGCCGATATGCGCACCGACGCGGCGGACGTCCACGCTGGGCTTCTCAGCGGCGGTTTCGGCGAATACCAGGCCGGCGGAGAGGACCAGCAGGCCGGACAGAAAACCGGCGCTATTTCGGGACTTCGGCATATTTTCTCGTAATCCCGACTACTTCCGTGCGGGCGTATTGCATTTTCACTTTGCTGGGGACCAGGCACACCAGTGTGCCGCCGATCAGGACCAGGCCACCGATCCAGATCCAGGAGACCAGCGGGAAGACATAAGCTTGAATGACCGCGCGCTGGCCGTCATCGGACATGCCGCCGAAATTGAGATAAAGGTCCTCGTTGAGCCGGGGACGCACACCCACTTCCGACGTGCCCTGACGGCTGGCTTTGTAGAAGCGCTTCTCGGGTTCCAACGTGCCGAGCAGATCTATGCCGCGGTAGACCAGCACGCTGGCGCGGTGCCACTGGTAGTTGTCGTTCTCGCCTTCCTTCAGGTCCGCGATTTTCAGTTGATAGTGGCTCAGGTTCAAGGTATCGCCGACGCCCATCTCCTTCACATCCGCCTTGTTGAATGCCGCGCCGGTAAAGCCGATGAACATCAGCACGATGCCCATGTGGACCAGGTATCCGCCATAGCGCCGGGTGTTGCGGTGGGTCAGCTCGAAGGTGGCCCGCAGCAGATTCATTTCGTTCTTGGAAGCTATGGCCTTGGCCCCACGATAGAATTCCATCAAAACCGTGAGGGCTACAAAGAGGCAGAAGCCGAAGGAGATCAGGGCGTAGAAGCTTCGGACACCGGCGGCCAGCAGCGCGCCCACCAGGACCACGGCAGCGATTCCCGGCCACTGGAAGTTACGGCGCAAGCTCTCGGTGGACGTGCGGCGCCAGGCAAACAGCGGACCGACTCCGGTCAGGATCAGGAGGAACAGACCGATGGGGATCATCAGCTTGTTGAACCAGACTTGATCCAGGCTGATTTTTTCGCCCGACACCGCCTCAGAGATTACCGGGAACAGCGTTCCCCAGAGCACCGCGAAACAGCTTGCCAGCAGGATCAGGTTATTGAACAGGAAGCTGGATTCGCGCGAGATGACACTTTCGAGCTGGGACTCACTTTTGAGATATTCGAGCCGGTCGAGGATCAGGTAGGTAGTAGCCGCGATGGCGATCGCCAGAAAGGACACGAAGTACTTACCCAGGGGCCCCTGCGCGAAAGCGTGCACGGAATTGACCAGGCCGGTGCGGGTGAGCGACGTGCCGAAGATGCAAAGCAGGAAGGTAGCGGACACCAGCACGATGTTCCACACCTTCATCATGCCCTTCTTCTCCTGCATCATGACCGAGTGCAGAAATGCCGTGCCGCTGAACCAGGGGAGCAGCGAGGCGTTCTCGACGGGATCCCAGCCCCAGTAGCCGCCCCATCCGAGCACATGATAGGCCCAGGCCGCGCCCAACATGATGCCGGTGCTTTGAAAGAGCCAGGTGATGAGGGTCCAGCGGCGGGTGGTGTGTATCCAGGCGTCACCCGGCTGGCGCGTGAGCAAAGAAGCAAAGGCAAAGGCGAAGGGCACGGCAAATCCCACGTAGCCCAGGTACAGCATGGGGGGATGGATGGCCATGGCCGGATATTGCAGGAGCGGGTTCAATCCGTTGCCGTCCTGCACGGCGGTGATGGACCCTTCGAGCGACAACATCCTGAAAGGGCCGACTACGAAGTTATTCAGAATCAGGAAAAAGGTCTGAACAGTCATCAGCACGCCGACCACGTAGGGCATCATGTCGCGATGCTTGCGGCGGTTGGTGAAAACGACGACTGCCGAATAAGTGGAAAGCAGCCAGCTCCAAAACAGCAGCGAGCCTTCCTGTCCGCCCCACCAGGCCGCGATCTTGTAGAGCAGCGGCATGCTTCGGTTGCTGTGCTGGGCAACATACGAGAAGCGGAAGTCGCCGGTGATCAGGGCGTAGACCAGGATCCCGGAAGCAAGGGAAATGAGAACCCAGACCGAGTAAACCGCGCGTTCGCCGCTAACAATAAGAAAAGGTTTGCGTTTCAGCCGGCCGATGACGGACGCCAGCAATGCGTAGATCGCGGCGCAAAACGCCAGAAGGACAGACAGCGCTGCCACATTTTCCATGGGTCGGCCTTTCTAAGTCGATTTGTTGATCGGTGGCGCTGGTGCGGCGCGCAGATTCCCCGGTTTGGCTTCGTACTTGGAGGCGCATTTCGCCTGAATCCGGCTGGCGTGGAAGACGCCGTCGCGTCCCATGTGGCCATCCGCCAGGGCTTGGGCGCCGTCGCGGAAGGTGTCGGGAAGGGGATCACTGCCGGTGTAGACGACCTTCAACGCCTGCTTGTCCTGTGAGAGTGTGAAGAGCACTTGCCCTTTGGCGTGCTGGATAGAGCCGCCGGCAACGTCGCCGGCTACCCGGAGGCGCTGATCGAAAGCCTTGTCGCCCATCTGCCCGACCTCGGCGATGGTCTTGTAGTAGGTCTTGGTTTCGCTGACCCCTGAGCTCGCGAGCCAGATGAGAGCCCCAATCACGACAGCGATAAGCGCCGCGAATTTGCCGTATCTCTTCATACTTCCCTCTGAAGTTATAGTATATCTGAAACCGTGGTGGATAGCTCCTGGCACGGGCTGCTAGATGCGCGTTTTAGGATGGTGCGGCCCGCTGCAGCGCCTCCCAGGCCCGCATGACGTGCTCCCGCGTGGTGCCCATGTTGCCGATTGCCAGGCGCAAAGTGTATTTTCCGCGCAGCACGGTGTGCGACAGGAAGAATTCGCCGCCGGCGTTTACCTGCCCGAGGATGCGGCGGTTCTCGTCATCGGTGCCTTTATACCGGAAGCACACCACGGAAAACGGCGCCGGCGCCGTACGCTCGAACCTCGGATCGGCATCCACGGCGGCGGCCAGTTCCTGCGCCGCGGCGATATGGCGGCGGATCATTTCCGCCAGCTTTTCGCGCCCGAAGTAACGCATCACGAACCAAAGCTTCAGCGCGCGGAAGCGGCGGCCGAGGGGCACACCGTAATCCATGTAGTTCACCGCGCGGCCGTCCTGAGCGGTGCGCAGGTATTCGGGCACCAGGGAGAAGGCCCGCCGCAGAATGTCCGGCCGGCGTGTGTAAAAAGCGCTGAGATCGACGGGAGTGAAGAACCACTTGTGGGGATTTACGACCAGCGAATCGGCGCGTTCGGCGCCGTCCAGGATGTGGCGGAACTCCGGGAGAATGGCGGCCGGCCCGGCGTAAGCGGCATCCACGTGTAGCCACAGCCCGCGGTGTTCGGCGATATCGGCAATGGCGGGCACCGGATCCATGCTGGTGGTGGATGTGGTGCCCACGGTGGCCACCACGCAGAAAGGCCGCAGGCCGGCCGCGATATCGGCCTCCACGGCGGCGGCCAGGGCGTCGGGCCGCATGCGGAACTCGGCGTCCGAGGGTATTTTGCGCACGTTCTGCTGGCCGATCCCGATGGCCATGGCGCCTTTTTCGATGGATGAATGCGCCTCTTCGGAACAATACAGCGTGAGCCCACGGGATGCGCCCAGGGTGCGCGCCTCGGGGTCGGCCATTTCGCGCGCAGCCGCGATGGCGTGCATGCTGCTGGTGGACGCTGTGTCGTAGATGATGCCGAAAAGGCCGGCGGGCAATCCCATCCATTGGCGGAGCCAATCGAGGGCCACCTGTTCCAACTCCGTGGCGGCGGGCGACGTCCTCCAAAGCATGGCGTTGCCATTGAGCGCGGCGCAAAGCAACTCCGCGATGATGCCCGGACCGGGCGCGGTATTGGCAAAGTACGCCAGGAAGCCTGGGTGGTTCCAAAGCGTCATGCCCGGTACGATCAGGCGCTTGAAGTCATCCAGCAGGCGCTCCATGGGCTCGCCGTGCTCGGGGCCGGAGGCGGGTAAAGCATCCACAAGCTGCCCCGGTTCCATTTTCGGCAGCACCGGGTAGCGTTCGGGATGCGAGAGATAATCGGCGATCCAATCGACAGAGGCGTGCGCGGCGCAGCGGAACTCTTCCGGGGACATCCTTCTATTGGATCATAGCCACGCCTTGAACCACTCGCGGAACTCATCCAGGGCGGCTTGTGTCTCGCGGGCAAGAGGCACGGGGGCAGGACCGGTTTTGATGCCGCGCACAGCCAGTGCAGCTTTGATCGACAGCGGCACGGGGAAACGCTCGATGCGATCCAGAAACTCGTGCAGCCGCGCGTCGAGCCGGGCGGCCTCCGGATGGTCTTGTTGCTGAATCGCGCGATCAAGCGCCAGCAGCAGCTCCGGCACGGCGCATGCCACGCCTGAGACCACGCCATCGGCCCCGGCCCTGCGCGCGGGCGCGAAGATCACGTCGTGACCCACCAGCACGGTGCACGGATGGCCTTCTTTGTGCCGGTTCAGGGCCATGAAATAGCTCCAATCGCCGCTCGAATCCTTGATGCCGGCGAAGCGTCCGGTCGAAAGCAGCTCGACGGCGGTTTCCTTGGCGATCGCGCTGGTGAATGCCGGGATGTTATACAGGTAGACGGGTGCGCCGTGGGACATTTCAGCGGCGAATCGCAGATAGAATTCGCGAATCTCAGGCTGCCCGTACCGGAAGAAGAAGGGCGGCATCAGCAGGAGGCCGGCCGCGCCCGCTGCTGTGGCTTCGCGCCCCAAGGCCAGCGCGCCATCGAGCGACGAGTGCGAGACGCCGGCCAGCACCGGCACGCGGCTGCGTTTCACCGCCAGATACACGAGGCGCACGCGGTCGTCGAAATTCAGATTCACGAACTCGCCAGTGGACCCCAACAGCGCTATCCCCCGCACTCCCGCGGCGCAGAGGAAATCGATCAACTCGAGGGTAGCGCCGATATCGGGCTCATCGCCGCGCTTTCCATGCGGGGTCACCGCCGCGGCGATTACTCCGGAGAAGGTCGGCATTATTTCACCAGTGGGGTCAGCACGATGGCGCGGAACTCGACCGGTCCATGATCGCCTTGCAGCATAATGGGCCCCGGAATACCCTCGTCCGGATCGCAGGCGAGCGCGGTAAGTCCGTCGATCACTCCGGCGGTAACCGTTTTGCCGTTGAGGGTGATTGTGACGTGGCGTCCCACGAGCCGTATATCGTATGTCTGCCATTCGCCGGCCGGCTTGGTGACGTTTTCGGACGGTATGATGCGACTGTACAGCGCGGCGTTGGAGTGCCGGTCCAGAGGCCGGCCATAGTCTTCCAGGATCTGCACTTCGTAGCGGCCGCGCAGGCCGATGCCGCTGTTGCTGTGCGGCGGCGTGCGGTATTCGACATGCAGTTTGAAGTTCCAGAATTTATCGTTACTGATCAGGTCGGTGGCCTCGCCGTTGCCCTTCAGGATACCGGCCCCGGCGGTCCAGCCAGTGGAAGCGTCGGCCGTCATGCCGTGCCAGTTGGCGATGTCGCGGCGGTTGAACAGCTCGATGGGCTTGCCCTCGCGCCACGAGCCATCGTCCGCGTCGTTGATTTCCGGAGCGCGCGCGCCGGTCCATTTGAGAGTGGTGTCTCCCGACTGGAATGTGCCCTCCAGCTTACCGCCGGCAAACCGGGCGCGATATTCCTGATGCTGGGAGCGGCCGTCGAAGGTGAAACGCAGCTCACCCTGCTCGATCCAGATGTGCTGGATGTCATTGAGGTCGCCACCGGGGAAGCCGACGAACTTACCTTTGATGCCGGCGGTGCCGGCGCCCTCCACTTGCAGCCACCAGGCGCGTCCGCGCGATGACTGATGTACGGTGATGTCCCAACGGCCGTTATAGTCGCTGTCCGCGGACCAGGCGGCGGCGCACAGCAGGAACAGAGCAAGAGTGCGAATCATGATTTTGTAGGGCAGCGGGCGGCCCAACTCATTATCATATGCGCGTTTGAGGCCGTCCGCGCGTCATATTCGTGAACTACACGCCATGCGGAGACTCTTCGTCGCGATATTGTACGGCTGCGTCGCGCAGGCGGCGGTCATAAGCGGCGTGGTGCTGGATCGCTCGACGGGCCGCCCCCTGGCGCGCTCCCTGGTCGCGCTGCGCCCGGTGGATGGAACCGGGGGAAAGCCGCAGTCGGCGCGCGCCAATCGCGCCGGCCAGTTCCACTTCACGGTGAGCGCCGGCATGTATCTGCTGCGCGCCTCGCGCAACGGTTTTGCGCCATTCCAATACGGGCAGAAGGATTGGAAATCCGCGGGGCGCCCCATGGCCGTGGAACAGGAGGGCTCGTTGTACCTGGATATCCGGCTGCGCCGTTTCGCGGCTATTTCGGGCACCGTGCTGGACGAGAATGAGATCGGCATACCGGAGCAGAAGGTGATCGCGTACGCTGCGCGGCAGCCGCTGCAAATAGCGGCTACCGCCACGACGGATGACCGCGGTATGTATCGCATACACGGCCTGGACCCCGGCACTTACTATGTGCGCTGCGCCGCCAAGCAATTGGAAGACAACTCGGGACTGCTACCTACGTTCCACAAGGAGACCCTGGTAGTCGATCAGACCATCCCCATCAATGTGGATCTCGACCAGCAGGCCGAGGATATCGACATCCGGCCGCTCCCCGGCAAGCTATTTCGGGTCAGCGGCAGGGTCATCGTGCAGCCACAGATTCCGGTCAAGGTGACCTTGATCTCCGACGCCGGGCGCGTTCAGACCCAGACCGCCGGGGCTTTCAGCTTCGACCAGATCGCGCCCGGCAACTACGAGCTGATCGCGGAGGCGGACGATCCTTTCGGGCGGGGCAAGCTGGGGACGTACCGGGAGATGCCGGTCGATAACGACACGGAGATCCAGGTGCAGTTGAATCCCTGGCGGGAGACCGAATTCCGCATGCAGGATGAAAAGGGAAACTCGGTGGACGTCAGCGGCGCGAAGATCACGGCGCGACGCAAGGATCTCGACGGCGGCGGACACCCCGAGGTTCTGAAGCTGAATAACGGCCGCGCGGCGCTGGGGCCGGGTCGTTGGGAAATGTCGGCCGCGCCTCCCGCCGGTTACTACGCAACTGCGCTGATTGGCGGCTCCGGGCTCCCTGAATCCCAACGCGGCAGGGCGGACGGCTGGACCGAGGTGATGCTGCGCGACGCGAACGCGATTCTAATCAAGCTCTCCTCGCGGCCGGCGTCGATTCACGGCCTGGTGAACGGGCCGGGGCACGATCCCGCTCCGGGAGCCCCGGTGTATCTCGAGACGTTCGATCCGGAGACTCACAAGCGCCTGATGGATCTGCGGGTCATCCGCAGCGATCTGCGCGGACGATATCACTTCAACGGCCTGGCGCCAGGCGCGTACCGGATACTCAGCACCTTCGAATACGAGAACCCGGATGCGGACGCCATGGAGGCCGCGGGCGCCCGCACGCTGGATCTTTCGGAAGCCACGGATACGGCCCAAGATCTGGACTTATACGCGCCATAGAGCAGGTTAGCGGCGGCCAGTAAACGCTTTGCTACAATACTGAGCCGGAGGACGTGGATGCCGAAGTATGTAATTGAACGGGAGATTCCCGGCGTGGGAGAGCTACCGGCCGAAGAGCTGCAAGCGATTTCGCAGAAGTCATGCAACGTGCTGCTTGCCATGGGTCCGCGGGTACAGTGGCTGCATAGTTACGTGACCGGCGACAAGATCTACTGCGTGTACATCGCACCGAATGAAGCGGCGGTCCGCGAGCATGCCGAACGCGGCGGTTTTCCAGCCAATCGCATCAGCGTAGTCACGTCGATGATCGATCCCACTACCGCCGAAAAGGCGTAGGACCGCACTGCGGCGGACCCGCGCTACCATAAGCGCATGGCACCCGTTATTCGCGCGCCGCGCGGCACTTCCCTGCGCTGCCGGGGATGGAAGCAGGAAGCCGCGCTGCGCATGCTCATGAACAACCTGGACCCGGACGTCGGGGAGCGGCCGGCCGACCTGGTGGTCTATGGCGGCACAGGCAAGGCCGCGCGCGATTGGCCGTCGTTCCACGCCATCGTGCGGGAACTGGAAAACCTGGCCAACGATGAAACGCTGCTGGTGCAATCCGGGCGGCCGGTGGGCGTCTTCCGCACGCACGAAGAAGCGCCCCGCGTGCTGATCGCCAATGCCAACCTGGTGGGGTATTGGTCCAACTGGGAGCAGTTCCGCGCGCTCGAAAAACTGGGCCTGATCATGTACGGCCAGATGACCGCGGGAAGCTGGATCTACATCGGCTCGCAAGGCATCCTGCAAGGCACCTACGAGACGTTCGCGGCCGCGGCACGCAAGCACTTCGGCGGATCGCTGGCCGGACGGCTGGTGGTGACCGGCGGTCTGGGCGGGATGGGCGGAGCCCAGCCTCTGGCGGCTACCATGAACGGCGCGGTATTTCTAGCTATCGAAGTGGACCCGGCGCGCATTCGCAAACGCATCGAGACCGGCTATTGCGACGTGATGACCGATTCACTCGACGAGGCACTGGATATCGTGCGCGAAGCGGTCGCGGCGAGCGAGCCGAAATCCGTAGGACTGGTGGGCAACTGCGCGGAAGTTCTCCCTGAGCTGGTACGGCGCGGCGTGGTCCCCGATCTGCTTACCGATCAGACCAGCGCGCACGATCCCCTGAACGGATACATACCGGCGGGCTACGCGGTCGCGCAGGCCGCCGAATTGCGCGCGCGCGATCCGCAACAGTACCTGGACGCCTCTCTCGACTCGATCGCGGCGCACGTGCGCGCCATGCTGGATCTGCAGCGCGCAGGCGCGGTGACCTTCGATTACGGCAACAACATCCGGCGCTTCGCCGCGGATCGCGGCGTGACTGACGCGTTCCGCATTCCGGGCTTTGTCCCCGAATATATCCGGCCGCTGTTCTGCGAAGGGCGCGGCCCGTTTCGCTGGGTGGCGCTTTCGGGTGAAGCGTCGGACATCGCGGCGACCGACAAGCTTATCTGCCGGCTGTTCCCTTCCAGTCCCACACTGACCCGTTGGATTTCGTTGGCGCAACAGAAGGTCCATTTTCAGGGCCTGCCCGCGCGCATCTGCTGGCTGGGGTATGGCGAGCGCGCGCAGTTCGCACTGGAGATGAATCGCATGGTGGCGCGCGGCCAGTTGCAGGCTCCCATTGTGATCGGGCGCGATCACCTGGATTGCGGCTCGGTGGCGTCTCCATACCGCGAGACCGAAAACATGCTGGACGGGAGCGACGCGGTAGCCGACTGGCCTATTCTGAACGCCCTGCTGAATACCGCTTCCGGGGCAAGCTGGGTTTCGGTGCACAACGGCGGCGGCGTGGGGATCGGCTATTCGCAGCACGCCGGACAGGTGACGGTGGCCGACGGAACGAACCAATCGGCGCGCTGCCTGGAGCGCGTGATGACCTGCGATCCGGGCATCGGGGTGTTGCGGCATGTGGACGCCGGCTACCCGGAAGCCATCGAGTTCGCCGGCCGGGCCGGTTTGCGCGCGCCCATGCGCAGCGATTCATGACGACGCTGGTGCGGCGCGCCCGCCAGTTGCTCACGTTGCGTGGCGATAGCGGGCCGCGGCGCGGAGCGGCGTTGCGCGACCTCGGGATTGTCCCGGACGGCGCGGTGTTGATTCAGGATGGGGTCATCGTCGACGCCGGCCCGGCGCGACGCGTGGAGAAACTGCCCGCCGCGCACCGCGCGCGCGAGGTTGATGCCGCCGGCCGCGTGGTGATGCCAGGGTTTGTGGACAGTCACACGCATCTGGTCTTCGGCCGGCCGCGCCTGGTGGATTACGAGATGCGGCTGGGCGGAGCGACGTATGCGGAAATCGCGGCGGCGGGCGGCGGCATTCTGTCGAGCGTCGAAGCGGTGCGGGGGATGTCCAGCGCGCAACTTAAAGCGCAGGCGCGGGCGCACATGGAGGCCATGGCTCTGCACGGCACCACCACGCTCGAGGCTAAGTCCGGTTATGCGCTGGATGAAGAGGGCGAACTCAAGACCCTGCGCCTACTGGCGAAATTGAACGGCGATCCGCCGGATATCGTGCCGACCTATTTGGGCGCGCACATACTGCCACCCGAATACAGCGGCAGGGCGGATTATTACATCGACTGGGTCACGGCCAACATGATGGTGCGGATCGCACGCCGCAAACTGGCGCGCTTCGTGGACATCTACTGCGACGAGGGCTCGTTCTCGCTGGATCAATCGCGCCGCTATCTGGAAAATGCCCGCCGCCTCGGCCTCGGCCTGAAGATCCACGCCGAACAGTTCGCGCGCACGGGCGCCGCGCGGCTGGCGGTGGAACTGGAAGCCGTCAGTGCCGACCACCTGGAGCAAGCCGGCGAGGAAGACATCCGCGCGCTGGCGCAATCGAACACCCTCGCCACACTACTGCCTGGTTCCGTGTTCCACCTGGGTCTGGGTACGTACGCGCCGGCCCGCGCCCTCATCGAAGCCGGCGCCGCGGTGGCCCTAGCCACCGATTTCAATCCCGGCACGAGCCCGACCTACAGCATGCAGATGGTGCTCTCGTTGGCCTGCACCGAAATGCGCATGTCGCCCGCGGAAGCCATCTCGGCCGCCACCATCAACGGCGCGCACGCCCTGCGCTGCGCGGACCGGGTGGGCTCGCTGGAGCCCGGCAAGCAAGGCGACCTGCTGGTGATGAACGCATCCGATTACCGCGAATTACCCTATTACTTCGGCACGAACAACGTGCGTACGACCATCAAAACATCATGCCCCAAACCATCGTAGAATGCGTCCCCAATTTTTCCGAAGGCCGCGACGCCGCCAAGGTGGACGCCATCATCGAGGCGATCCGCTCTGTGCGCGGTATCGCCATCCTGGACCACGAGATGGACGCGGATCACAACCGCTCGGTGATCACGTTCGCGGGGCCGGCCGGGAGCGTGGTGGAAGCCGCTTTTCGCGGTGTGGAGCGCGCCATCGGGTTGATCGATCTGCGCCAACACACGGGCGTGCATCCACGGATCGGCGCGGCGGATGTGGTGCCGTTCGTGCCGGTGGAAGGCGTCACGCTGGAAGATTGCGTGCGGCTGGCCAACGAGATGGGTCAGCGCCTGTGGGACCGCCTGCGCGTGCCGGTCTACCTGTACGAAGCCGCGGCACGCTGCCCCGGCCGCGTCAACCTGGAGAACATCCGGCGCGGCCAGTTTGAGGGTGTGCGCGAGGAGGTGCGCACCAATCCGGACCGCCTCCCGGATTTCGGGGAGGCCGAACTGCACCCCAGCGCCGGCGCCACGGTGGTGGGCGCCCGCAAATTCCTGATCGCCTATAACATCAACCTGAATACGTCCGACGTGGAGATCGCCAAGCGCATCGCCAAGGCCATCCGGTTCTCGTCTGGCGGCTTCCGCTACGTGAAATCGATGGGCGTGCCGCTGGCGTCGCGGAACCTGGCGCAGGTATCCATGAACCTGACGGACTTCGAGCAGACTCCCATCCATCGCGTCTTCGAGGCCGTGCGGGCGGAGGCGGCGCGCTATGGGGCGACCATTGTCGGCAGCGAGATCGTGGGGCTGATCCCCAAGCGCGCGCTCGAGATGACCGCGGAATGGTATTTGCAGGTGGAGAATTTCCATCCTAACCTGGTACTAGAGAACCGCCTGGCAGAAGCCGCCACTGTGGATGGACTGAACGAATTCCTGGATGATCTTGCCGCGCCCACGGCCACGCCCGGAGGTGGCAGCGCGGCCGCGGCTGCGGCGGCCATGGCGGCGGCACTGGGCGCGATGGTATCGGGACTGGCGAAGCTGCCGGCGGACGCGTTCGAGGCGGATCGCAAGTTTTTCGCCGAAGCCGTGAAGCGCGACGCGGCATCCTATGAAGCAGTGCGAGCGGCTTACAAACGGCCCAAGGACGAACGCGCGCCGTTTGTGGAGCAGGCCCTGCGGGGAGCCGCCATGGTGCCGCTGGAAGTCGCGGAAGCTGCGGCGGCCCTGAAGGAAAGGCTGCGCGCGCTGGCCGCTACCGCGCCCTCGAAATTCGGCTCGGATATCGAGACCGCGCACGGCCTGGCGCAGGCGGGCATCGACGGCGCGCTGGCCAACGTGCGGATCAACATCGAGTCGATGAAAGACGAATCGCTGGCCGCGCCGTTGCGGGAGCGGCTCGCCAAGCTGGTATGACGACGCTGGTCGCAATCTCACCGCCGCAGCCGGCCCGCCCGGCATGGCTGCGCGCGCCCGCGCCCGTGGGACAGAACTATCGGGAATTGAAGAACCTGATCGAAGGGCTGGGCCTGCACACGGTTTGCGAGAGCGCGGCGTGCCCCAACGTGGGTGAATGCTGGAACCACCGCACCGCTACATTCATGATCCTGGGCAACGTCTGCACGCGCCGCTGCGGTTTTTGCGCCGTACAGAAGGGCGCGCCGCAGGCGGTGGATTACGACGAGCCGCGCCGCGTGGCCGAAGCAGTGGCCGCCATGGGGCTGCGCTTCGCCGTCATCACCAGCGTGAACCGGGATGACCGCGCGGATGGCGGCGCGGAATTGTTCGCGCTCACCGTGCGCGCGATTCGCGAGCGTGTCCCGGGCTGCGGCGTGGAGTTGCTGGTGCCCGATTTTCAAGGCAGCCATGCGGCCATGGACATCGTGATGGCGGCCGCGCCCGATGTGCTCAATCACAACACCGAGACAGTGCCTCGGCTTTACCGCCAGGTGCGGCTGGGCGCACGATACCAGCGTTCGCTCGACATGCTGGCCTACGCCAAGAGCATCGCGCCGGGCACGCCGGTGAAATCGGGGATGATGCTGGGGCTTGGCGAAACACGCGACGAGGTGCTGGCGGTCATGCGGGATCTGCGCGCGCACGGCGTCGACATCCTGACGCTGGGGCAATATCTGCGCCCGTCGCCAAAGCATCTGCCGATCGTGCGCTACGTGCCGCCCGCGGAGTTTGACGGCCTGCGGCGCGACGGCTATGAGATGGGCTTTGCGCACGTGGAATCCGGGCCGCTGGTGCGCAGCTCGTATCACGCCGCCGAATCTCTGACGCCCGCCACGGCGAGTTAGCTGGCTGGGTGGGAGCCGGTCTTCACCACAGTCAGGGTGATCGCGGAAGGATGATCCTTCGAATGGTGCACCGCATTGTGCGCCACCACGCCCTTCACTTCGTCGTAAGTATTGCCGCCGGTATTGAAATTCCGGTCGAAGCGCGGGAAGTTGCTGCTGGATACCTCGATGCGGATGCGATGCCCGGCGGCGAAGTAGTTGCTGGTGGTCATGGGCTGCAGCCCGACCTTGTAAACCTTGCCCGGTTCCATCCAAGCGGGAGGCTTATCGTACCCCTCGCGATAACGGGCGCGCTGGATGGTCTCGTCCAGGTTGTAGGCAGTGCCGTCCGGGTAGACGTCGATCACCTTGACGGTGAAATCGGTATCCTTGGCGTCTGAGGAAACGTACAGCGTGGCTTCCATGGGTCCGCTGACTTCGACGCCTTCCTTTAGGGGCTCGGTATTGTAGACCAGGATATCGGCGCGCGCCTCCATCTTGCGCTGATCGAAGGCGCCGCCGGCTACCGCATTGCCGGTGCAGCAGACGTTGCCGCCATAGGAAGGCACTGGGTTCATGGGATCGTAAACGAACGTGTCCGGCGCATCCGCCGCGGGCGCCTTCGCGGAGAGCTGGCCGTCTCCATACAGGCTGTTGGCCTTGCCGCCGCTCGCCAGATACAAGGTCATGGGCTGGGCGCCTTCCGGCGGCCAGGTGTCCGCCGTCTGCCATTTATTCAGGCCCATGGTGAAGTAACGCACGCGCGGAGTCTTCTCCAGAATGTGGTTGTCTTCGCCCTTGAGGAAGTGGTCGAACCAGCCGTAAGTGAGCGCGTCGTAATCCAGGCGCGCGTCGCCCATTTCGCGCTCGCCCACTACAGTGTTCTCCGTGGCGCGCTTGTAGGAGCAGTGCAGCGTAGGCGCGATGATGGCATATTGCTGTTTGCCGATCTCGCCCTTCGCGGTCTTTCTCACGAAATTATAAGCCGCCAGATTCGGACCCACCGACACGTCGTACCACGACATGAACCAGAGCCCGGGAACGTTGATGGTCTTGTCGTCGTGCCACAGCCCGCCGCGATACCATGCCGGGTCGTTCGGCGTCCGCTTGATCATGGCGCCGCCGGTGGAGACTTCCTCGCGATCGGCGAAGATGCCGTGCGGGCCATCGACTGACTTGATGATGTCCATCTCCGGCAGATGCTGCAGAGCTTTCGACCAGTCCACTGGCGGCAGCTGTTGCGCCAGGTCGAAGGCTTTGGAGGCGCGGATCAGGTCTTCCTGGGACGTGTTGGGCGGGAACATCGGCCGCACCTGATTCTGCTCGCCATAGATCCAGGCGATGAACAGCATCTGGACCGCTCCGCCGCGATACCAGTTGCCCTGCTCATAATACGGGCCGACCCGTCCGACCCCCGCGCCGAAGCCTTGCGGGATCATGGCCGCGAACGCCGGATTGCCCTGCGCCGCCACGCCGAGCTGCCACTCCGCCGTCGACGAACACCCGATGGTGCCGACCTTGCCATTGGACCACGGCTGCGAAGACATCCAGGTGATGGCATCGTCGCCATCGGTGAGCGGCGGCCCCAGGATATCGTAGTTGCCTTCGGAGAAGAAGTGGCCGCGCTCGTTCATCTCGACGAACGCGTACCCGCGCTTGACGGCTTCGAGCGGCGTTTTCATATCGGATGGCGCGCCATTCCGCACATCCCAGAAGTTGAAGTTGTAGGGCGTGCGCACGAAGATGGTTGGATACTTCTTCGAGGTGTCCTTGGGACGGTAGATATCGGCCGCCATACGCTTACCGTCGCGCATGGGGACCATCACTTTGCGCTCGACAATGGCGGCAGATTCGATTTCTTTCTCCAGCTCCTTGCGCGACTCGATCAACTGCGCCTGCCCCTGCTGAGGCTGGGCGTGTGCCGCGGGTATAACGCTGGCGCCCATCGCGGCGGCCGCGGCCCAGGACAGATAGGTACGTTTCATGTGCATGGTAATTACCGGATTATACGTCGAAGATCAAGCTCATGCAGGTTACGCCCGCTTCGGCTTTCTGCAACTCGGAGACGTCCACGGGCAGCACGTGCCACCCGCCCCGTTCCAGAATCGAAGCCGTTTCCGGGAACGATGCGGGGATGATCACGGAGCCGTCGATTGCCAATACGTCGGCGGCCGCGGGCTCGCCGGGCGCCACATCGATCACCCGGCAATCGCCGAACGGGGCCAGATTCACCCATGCGCGATTGGCCAGGATCTGGCCGCGACCCAGGTAGGTGCAAGCAGATTTCAGGTGCAGGCAGTGTTGCAACTCCACGCCCTGCACGGTGTACCTGAAAGGCGCCAGTTCCCGCTCCAATTGCGCGATGCCCGCGGCGTTGCTGCGCCCGGATCGTCCCACGAACAGCGCCGCGCCGATGCGCACTACGTCTCCACCTTCCAGGGTGCCCGGATCGGTGATCCAGCGCAACGGCCGGAAGCGGGCCACTGCCTGCGCGAGGCTCTCCGATTCTCCGCGGCGCGACTCCGCGCCCATGCGGGTCATCACGGCCACTTCATCGAGAATGATGGCGGGATCTTCCACGAATACTGCATCTGGCAGGTCCGGCGCGGCAGGCAGCGATACGATTTCGATGCCCAACGCAGCCAGGCAGGCTTCGTAGCGGTTGTGCTGATCGATGGCCTTGGCGAGATCAATGGGCTGCCGCTTCACGAAGGCCACCTGGCACTGGCTGATGGACGGACTGACGGCGCGGGTGATGGCGGTGAGCGGCATGCCGGAATTCGTTAGTGTATCGCGGAAGCCCTTCGAAAAACCCGGCGCCGGAGACAACCCACCGTCCGGTGCGCCTCCCCCGCCCGTGCTATCCTGAAACACATACGAGGGCCCCGTCCAAATGCGCCGCCGGCTGTTCATCCGCGGTAGTTTTGTGGCCCTCTCGGTGACGGCGTTGTTCGCCCTGCAGGCTACGTTCCGCCAGTTTCCCGGAATCGAGGATGACCCTTATCCGGTGCCGCCGGACGCCTACGAAAAGACCGAATGGGCCTTCACCCGCCTGATGTATCCTTCGGGCCGGCATGCCAGCGTGTTCGGCGAAATCGGCAGTTGGCCCACAGACTACCCCAAGGCCGACCGCCAGTTCGTGCAAGGCGTGCGGCGCCTCACCCGCATACACACTCGTTCCTCTGAGCAGGTAGTGGATCTGGACGCCGACGAAGTTTTCAACTGGCCGTGGCTGTATGCGGTGGAAGTCGGGCACTGGAGCCTGACCGACGCCGAGTGCGCCAAAATGCGCGAATACCTGCTGCGCGGCGGCTTCTTTATGTGCGACGATTTCCACGGCAGCGGCGAATGGAACGTCTTCCTGGAGAGCATCCAGCGTGTGTTCCCGGACCGGCCCATCCTCGAAATCGATAACCAGGATCCCATCTTTCACGTCTTATATAATCTGGGCCAACGTGTGCAAGTTCCCGGCATTCAATATTGGTACACCGGCCGCATCTGGGAAAAAGACGGCAAAACGCCACATTGGCGCGCCATCTACGACGACGCCGGGCGGGTGATGGTGGCCATCTGTTTCAACCAGGATAACGGCGACGCATGGGAGTGGTCCGACCATCCGCGCTACCCTGAACGATACACCTCGCAGGCCTATCGCATGGGGATCAACTACATCATTTACGCGATGACGCATTAGCATCCCAAGGGCAGCCATGTTCGAATTTTTGTTCAAGTATCCCGGCGCGGTATTTCAGAAGGGACAATTCGTGCTGCTGGCTCCCTGGCCGCTGTGGATGCTGGCGGCGGGCGTGCTGGCGGTGGGCGGACTGCTGTTATGGCACGTGTTTCGTTACCGCGGGGCGCTGACCGGCGGGCGTCCCCTGGTGATCTGGCTGCTCGAAACCGCCATGATCGCGCTGGTGCTCCTGCTGCTGTGGCATCCGGCGATCAGCATCGCGACGCTGCGGCCGCAGCAGAACGTGGTGGCGGTGATGGTCGACGATTCGCGCAGCATGGCTATTCAGGAGGGCTCCCAAACGCGCAGCGCGCAGGCGGTTGGGGTGCTCGACCGGAAGCTGCTGGCGGCGCTGGGGCAGAAGTTCCAGGTGCGCCTTTACCGCTTCGGCAAGGAGGCCGAGCGCATCCAGAAGACCGGCCAGTTGAAGGCCTCGGAGCCCGCTTCGCGCATCGGCGACAGCCTGCAGCAGGTAATGGCCGAATCCGCCACGCTGCCGCTGGGCGCGGTGGTGCTGCTGTCGGACGGCGCGGATAACGCCGGAGGCATCGGCCTGGATACGATTTCGCAGATCCGGCGGCGCCACATTCCGGTGCACACTATCGGGTTCGGCCGCGCCAAGCCGGAACGGGACATCGAGATCACCGACGCCGTGCTGCCCACGCACGCATTGGCGGATTCGCGTTTGAGCGCGCTGGTCACGTTCCGCCAATACGGTTTCGCCGGCCAGAAAGCCCTGCTGGCGGTGCGCAGCGCGGGCAAGCTGCTGGCATCGCGCGAAGTGCAGTTAAAGAGCGACGGCGCGCAGCAGAGCGAACCGCTGCTGTTCAACGCCGGGCTGGCCGGACCGCAAACGCTCGAAATATCCGTGGATCCCCTGCCGGGCGAAGAGAATCGCGTCAACAACTCAGTGCGGCGCCTGGTCAATATGGAATCGCGCAAGCCGCGCATCCTTTATATGGAGGGCGAGCCGCGCTGGGAGTTCAAGTTCATACGCCGCGCCGCGGAGGACGACCGCAGCCTGCAACTCGCCAGTATGCTGCGCACTACCCAGAACAAGATCTACTACCAGGGCTTCGCCGATGCGCATCCGCCCGACGACGGATTCCCCGCCAAGCCCGAGGACCTGTTCGCTTACGACGGCCTGATCATCGGCAGCGTGGAAGCCAATTACTTCACGCAAACCCAGCAGGATCTGATCCGCGAATTCGCCAACCGCCGCGGCGGCGGCATCCTTTTTTTGGGCGGACGCTTCGCGCTGGCGGAGGGCGGCTATCTGCATTCGCCGCTGGCGGAGTTGCTGCCGGTGCGTTTGCCGGAGAGCAAGGGTACGTTCCACCGCGATTTTGCCGGCCAGGAGCTGACCGCGCAAGGCCGCGCCAGCCTGATCTGCCGGCTGGTGGAGGATCCCGAGCGCAACGCGGCGCGTTGGACCAGTATGCCGCAGCTTGCCAATTACAACGAGGTCGGCGAAGTGAAGCCGGGCGCGGTGGAGCTGATGAAGGTGACGCCCGCCGGCCATCACGCCACGCCGCTGCTGGTCACTGAGAATTACGGGCGGGGGCGCACCGCGGTCTTCGCCACGTCGGGAAGCTGGCGCTGGAAAATGTGGCAGGATCATAGCGATGTTACACATGCAACTTTTTGGCAGCAGTTGATGCGGTATTTGGTGTCCGACAGTCCCGGCCGGGTATCCGGTTCTACGCCACGTCCGGTACTGGCCGATGAGACCAGGTTGACGATCCGCGCCGAGGTGCGCGACAAGTCGTTCAAACCGGTTTCCAACGCAGTGGTGGAGGCCCACATCGTGACGCCCGACGGTGCTCCTACCAGCCTTGAGTTGACCCCGGTGGCCGCCGAGGAAGGCGCCTACACCGCCGAATGGAACGCGGAGAAGCCCGGATCTTATGTGGCCGAAATCGTAGCCGGGCGCGATAAAGAAGAGCTGGGCCGCGACGTAGTCGTATTCCGGCGGGAAGATGGCGTAGCGGAAAACTTCCACACGGCGCAGAATCGCGAATTGCTGGAAAAGCTGGCCAGTGAGACCGGCGGGCGCTATTACAGCGCATCCGATGCCGGAAAGTTGGCGGATGAGATCTCCTATTCGGAGGCCGGCATCACCACGCGCGAAACCAAGGATCTGTGGGACATGCCGGTGGTATTTCTGCTGGCGCTGCTCTTGCGCGGGTCAGAATGGGTGCTGCGGCGCAGATGGGGTGTCGTATGAGTCTCGCTCCATTACGCTCGCTTATCGGTGTCTTACTAAGTTGTTTCTCGCTCTCCGCCACGACTTACTATGTCACTATCGCGGGGCTGGGCGGCGAACCCGATTACGAACAGCATTTCGGCATGTGGGCGAAAGACATCGAGAAAGCGCTGAAGGCCAGTTCGGATTCCAAAGTGGATACCCTGGTGGACGCCACGCGCGATCAGGTGCGCGCAGCCCTCGACCGCGTCGGCAAAGAGGCCAAGCCAGAGGACGCCCTGGTAGTCATGCTGATCGGCCACGGCAGCTTCGATGGCTACGAATACAAGATCAATCTGCCCGGCCCCGACTTATCGGCTGGGGAGTTAGCCGCGCTGCTCGATCGCATTTCCGCGACGCGCCAGCTGGTCGTGAATATGACCAGCTCCAGCGGAGGCTCGGTGGAGTCTTTGCGCAAGCCCAACCGGGTAGTAATCGCCGCCACCAAGGCGGGTACGGAGAAGAATGCCACGGTGTTCGCGCGCTACTGGGCGGAGGCGCTGGGCGATCCGGCCGCCGACAGCGACAAGAACGAAGTGATCTCTGCGCTCGAGGCTTTCCGCTACGCCGACAAGAAGACTGTCGGATTTTACGAATCTCAGAATCGCCTGGCCACCGAGCACGCCGTGCTGGAAGATACCGGAAAAGGAGAACCCGTGCGTGCGCCTTCGGCCGAAAATGGCGAAGGATTGCTGGCCGCGCAATTTCCGCTGCTGCGTATCGGCTCGGCCCAGGCCGCGGCCAAAGATCCGGCCAAAGCGCCCTTGCTCGCCAAGAAGGAGCAGTTGGAGCGGCAGATCGATAAGCTGAAATACGAGAAAGCCGCCACCCCGCCTGAGGAATACAGGAAGCAGCTTGCGGCGCTGTTGCTGGAGTTAGCGCGCACCCAGGAGGAACTCGATAAATGAGGTTACTCCTGGTCACTCTTTGCGCGGCTGCCGGGCTGTCGGCGCAGACGCCCGAACAGGCCGAATCGCTGTGGAAACAGCACCGCTATAGCGAGGCGAATGACACGTTTCGTGCGCTCGTGGACGCGCACCCGCGCAACGCCGAATACCGGGTCCGCTGGGGGAGGCTGATGCTCGAGCGCTTCAACGCCATGGATGCATCCAAGCTTTTTCAGGAAGCTCTGGACATTCAGCCGAAGGAAGCGGGAGCTCTGCTAGGCCTCGCGCTGGTGGCGGCCGAAGGTTTTGAAGCTCAGGCCGTCTTTTACGCGCAAAAGGCGCTGGACGCCGATCCGCACCTGGTGCCGGCGCAGGAATTGCTGGCTCGCCTGGCGCTCGAAGACAACGATCAGGGTAAAGCCGCCGCTGAAGCGCACAAAGCGCTCGACATGTCGCCACGCTCGATGCAGGCCAGAGCGGTCCTGGCGGCCATCGACTGGCTCAATGACAAATCCGATACCCAATGGGAGCCGCTGGACGGCCCGGCTTATGAGACTGCCGGGCGCATCATCGTGTTGAACCGCCGCTACGAGGAAGGCATCCGCCTGCTGCGCAAAGCCATCGCCGCGCAGCCCGACTTATGGAGCGCCCATTCGCAGTTAGGCATTAACCTGATGCGCCTGGGCCGTGAAGACGAGGCCCGTACGGAGCTGGAGGCGGCTTACGAGAACCAATACCGCGATGCCGCCACGGTGAATACGCTCCGCCTGATGGATAGCTACAAAAACTTCGTCACTTACAAGACCGATCGCACCATCCTGCGCCTGCACAAGAAGGAATCCGAGCTGTTGCATCCATATTTCGAAGCTGAGATGTTGCGGGCCCTCAACACTTACGACAAGAAATACGGCATCAAGCTGGACCGGCCGGTACAGGTGGAAGTCTATCCGGACCACGAAGACTTCGCCGTGCGCACCATGGGTATGCCCGGCCTGGGCGCGCTGGGTGTGACCTTCGGCTATGTAGTGGCCATGGATAGCCCGTCGGGGCGGCCGCCGGGCACCTTCCACTGGGCCAGCACCATGTGGCACGAGCTTAGCCACGTGTATGTGCTCAGCATGACGCGCCACCGTGTGCCGCGCTGGTTTACCGAGGGTCTGGCCGTGCACGAAGAGACCGCCGCGTCGCCGGAGTGGGGCGACCGGCTCGATCCTCACGTGATCATGGCCATCAAAGAGAAAAAGCTGCTGCCGGTGGCGGAGCTAGATCGCGGCTTTGTGCGGCCCACTTATCCCACACAAGTAGTCGTATCTTACTTTGAAGCTGGCCGCATGTGCGATTACATCAACCGCGAGTGGGGCTGGCCGCGGCTGCTTGCGATGATTCATGACTTTGGCGATGGCATGTCCACTGTCGATGTCATCCAGAAAGAGCTGGACATGAAGCCCGAGGAGTTCGACAAACACTTTATGGCGGCCCTGACGGATGAAACCAAAACGACCGTCGAGGGATTCGACGAGTGGCGCAAGAAGTTGAAAACGGTTTCCGAAGAATACAAGGCGCAGGATTACGAAGACATGATCCGCGACGCATCCGGGATTCGAGATACGTATCCCGAGTTCGTGGAAGCGGGCAATGTCTACCAGATCCTGGCGGACGGCTATCTGGCCAAGGGCGATAAGAAGGCCGCCATCGCCGAGCTGGAGCGCTACGCCAAAGTCGGCGGGCGCAGCCCTGATACACTAAAACAATTGGCCACCCTTCTCGAAGAGGCCGGCAATCGGAAGGAAGCGGCCGACGTGCTTGACCGGCTCAACTACATTCAGCCCGTGGATGAAGAGTTGCACCGCAGGCTGGGCGACTTATTCATGGGCCTGGGCAATACCGCCGGCGCCATCCGGGAATACCGCGCCGTGCTGGCCAAAGCGCCCACCGATCCCGCGGCGTCGCATTTCAATTTAGCCAAGGCTTACCGGGCGGCGAATCAAGCGGTGGCCGCCAAGGAAGAACTGCTGCAGTCTCTCGAAGCCGCCCCCGGATTCCGGCCGGCGCAAAAGATGTTGCTGGAGCTATCCAAAGACTGAGTCCACTTATGTCCACTATCGTGACACCCCAGCTAGAACCCGAGGTATTGCGTGGCCGGATCGGGCGGTTCCGTGAGGTGCAGGCGGAAATCGTGCGGCAGGTCCGGCGCGTCATCGTCGGACAGGAAGAGGTGCTGGAACAGGTAATGATCGCGCTGTTTGTGGGCGGCCATTGCCTGATCACCGGCTTGCCCGGCACCGCTAAAACGTTGCTGGTCCGCACCATGGCGCAGACCCTCGGCCTGGTGTTCAAACGCATCCAGTTCACCCCGGATTTGATGCCGTCTGATATCACCGGCACGGACATCATCGAGGAAGATCCCACCACCGGCCACCGCACCTGGACCTTTGTGCGGGGGCCGATCTTCGCCAATATTCTGCTGGCGGACGAAATCAACCGCACACCGCCGAAGACCCAGTCGGCGTTATTGGAGGCCATGCAGGAACTGGCCTGCACGGTGCGCGGCAATAACTATAAGCTGCCCGCGCCGTTCTTCGTGCTGGCTACTCAGAACCCCATCGAGCTGGAGGGCACTTACCCGCTGCCGGAAGCGCAGTTGGACCGTTTCCTGTTTAACACCGTGCTGGGTTACTTAACCGCGGATGAGGAGTTACAGGTAGTCGATCTGACCACCACCACGCACGTGGCGCAGGCCGATCCGGTAACTAACGCCGAAGAGATTCTGGACTTCCAGCAATTAGTGCGCATGGTCCCAATCGGCGAATCCGTGGCGCGCTATGCCATCGACCTGGTGCGCGCCAGCCGCAGCAGTGACGAAACGGCGCCGGACTTCGTCAAACAGTACGTCAACTACGGCGCCAGCGTACGCGCCGCGCAATTCCTGGTGCTGGCCGCCAAAGCCAGGGCGCTGATGAAAGGCCGCTATCACGTGACCTATGAAGACATCCGCGCGCTCTATATCCCCGTGCTGCGCCATCGCATCCTGCTGAACTTCCACGCGGAATCCGACCGGCTGAAGCAGGACGATATACTCCAGCGCCTGCTCGCGTACAAAGGAGCGCCAAAAGTATGAAATGCAACCGCCGATGCACGCCGATAAAAGCAAGAATCTGGCACTTTTTTATCTGCGTGTATCTGGGCGCATCCGCGGTTAGATTTCCTGGTTCCTCATGTTACAGCGCTTTCTAGATCCGGCGACTCTAGCCTCCATCTCCGGCCTCGACTTGGTGGCCAAGACCGTGGTGGACGGCTTCATCGCGGGGCTGCACCGCTCGCCGGATTACGGCTTTAGCCAGGAGTTCGCCGAGTACCGCGCTTACACACC
>DATGGM010000034.1:0-6776 GCA_035308525.1 Bryobacteraceae bacterium | reverse complement strand
TCTCAAGACCGTGGATACCGCCGCCGTGTATCTACCCTACAGCTCCCAAGTGATGCCCAGCGTCTTGCTGGTGCGGACTTCCACCGATCCGCTGCTCCTGGTCCCGGCCATCCGCTCCCGCATCGCCGCCGCCGATCGCGATATCGCCGTCAGCCAGGTCTTCACGCTCGGCCAGATTCGCGACCGCGCCGCCTGGCAGGATCGCTTCTTCACCATCCTGACAGGCGTCTTCGCCGCCCTCGCGCTGGCTCTGGCGGCGGCAGGCCTATACGGAGTGCTCTCCTACGCCGTCTCGCTGCACACGCACGAAATCGGTATCCGCATGGCACTGGGCGCCTCCGCGTCGAAAGTGCGCTTGATGATCGTGCGCCAGGGCCTGACGCTCGCGGGAGGCGGGCTGCTCGCCGGCGCCGCAGCCGCCTTGGTGCTGACCCGCCTGCTCAAATCGCAGCTCTTCGCCATCTCGCCGCTGGACCCCGCCACCTACGCCATCGCTCTGGCAACCCTCATCGTGGTTGCGGCGCTGGCCGCGTTCCTGCCCGCGCGCCGCGCAACCCGCGTCGATCCGGTGATCGCCCTCCGCCACGAATGAGGAGAAAGCAAACCGTTCTTCACGTCACAGCCCATGCGCGCGTGCCGGGAGATCCCGCGATTTCCAGCCCCGCAGTGGCTGGATCAGGTTGATCGCCGGGGGCTCATCCACCGGAACGATCTGCTCCTTTTCGCCGCCGCCGGCGCCAGGTGGACCCGGGGCGCGACGCTATGCCGATGGTAAACGTCATTGTTTTCGTGAAATTCGGATCGGCCCAGGGGAGTGCTAGAATTGTGCGTCAGCGCACACGCGATGAAACCTGCCACGGCTAAATCGCCCGTTCCGGACTCGCTCAGCGAAATGTTGCTGCGCCAAAGCCCGGGTTGCATGTGGCTGCTGACCCCCGATTGCGTATTTCACTCGGTGTACGGCAATGCCGTGCGCGTGTTCGGCCGCCCTTCCGCGGAATTGGAAGGAACCAGCTTCATCGGCCAGCTGCCCGCGGCCGCGCGCGCCGACTGGAACAGCCGCATCGGCCGGGTCTTCGCCGGCTGCACCGTGCTCGCCGCCGGCTGCCTGCACGACGACGCTTCCCCCTGGTCCGTCACCCTGTTCCCCGTGGAATCGGCGCAAGCCGGTGGGGTCTTCGCCGCGGGCATGGCACACGAACCGGCCGGACGCGCCCTGCTGCGGCGCATGATGCAAACCCACGACGCCGATCGCGCCCGTATCTCCCGTCTCCTGCATGATCGGGTGGGCCCGCAGCTCAGCGCCGCCGGCCTGCAACTCGACCTCCTGAGCATGGATGCCGCGGAAGCCGGCTCTCCCATCGCCGGCCGTACGCGCGAGATTCAGGATACGCTCGACACCGCCATGGGCTTCGTGCGCGAGCTCAGCTGTGAGCTCAATCCCGAGGCCGCCGAGCGCGCCGGCCTTTACGCCGCGCTGGATGGCCTGGCCGGGAGCCTGCGCGCGGGCTTTCCTGGGAACGTGCGCACGCTCTTGGATTCCACCGCGCAGGTCGCGCCCGCCTCCGCCGGCGCCCTCTATCGCATTGCGCAGGAGGCCGCCGCCAATGCCGCCCGTCACTCCGGTTGCTCCGCCATCGAGATACTGCTAAAGTCGTTGCGAAACGGCACGGCTCTCGAAGTGCGGGACAATGGGCACGGTTTCGAGGCCGTCGCCGGCGCCGCGGAGGGGTTAGGGATTCTGGCCATGCAGTGTCACGCCGAGCAGGCGGGCATCCAGCTCGAAATCGAAAGCGCGCCGGGTAAGGGAACCGTGGTCCGCGCCGTTTGCCGCTCCGCGGAGAAGTCTACGTGAGGAATTGATCTTCCATGGCATACGATATCCTCCTCGTTGACGACCACAAGTTAATGCGCGACGGCTTGCGCCTGATCCTGGAGCGGGGGTCCGAATTTCGTGTGGTGGGCGAGGCCGAAACCGGCATGGAAGCCGTCCAGTTCTGCAAGAAAGCGCGCCCGGATCTGGTGGTGATGGACATCGGCCTGCAAGGCATGAACGGCATCGAAGCCACCACCGAGATCGTGCGGCATTCCCCGCAAACCCGCGTCCTGATCCTCTCCATGTACGAGGACGAAAACTCCGTCGTCAGCTCGCTCCGCTCCGGAGCCCGCGCCTTCGTGCTTAAAAAGGCTTCCGCGGCGGATCTCGTGGATGCCTTGCGCACGGTTGCCCGCGGGGGATCATACATCAGTTCCCAGGTTTCCGACCGTTTCCTGACCAGTATCCAGACCGGCGATCTGCCCGGCAAGTCCAACCACTCCCCCGTCGGCGCGCTCTCCCCACGCGAGGTGCAGGTGCTGCGCCTGGTCGCCGAAGGAAATACCAGCAAGGAGATTGCGGTGCTTCTCGACCTGGGCTTGCAGACCATTCGCAGTTACCGCAAAGGTCTCATGAAGAAGCTGGGCGTCAACAACGTCGCCGGCCTCACGCAAGTAGCTATCGCCGCGGGACTCACCCGCTGGGGCAAACCCGATGGAAACTCCGTGGGGTGATCTCCCGGTCTGCGACGCGCACGTCCATTTCTTTTCTCCGGGCTTCTTCGCCGCGCTCGCGGCGCAGGGCGGACGCACTCTGGACGAAACCGCGGGCATTCTCGATTGGCGCATTCCCGCTACCAATGAAGAGCTGGCCGGCGCCTGGATAAGGGAACTCGATCAGCACGACCTTTCCAAGACGGTGCTGATCGCCAGCATTCCCGGCGACGAAGCCTCTGTCGAATCCGCCGTGTCCCTCTATCCCGGCCGGTTCTACGGTTACTTCATGGTGGATCCGCTTGCCGCCGAGGGCGCCGCGCGCGTGACGAAAGCGTTGGCCGGCGGGCATCTGCAAGGTATTTGCCTGTTCCCCGCGATGCACCGCTATTCCATAGCGGATGCGCGCGTGCGCCCGGTTTTGGAAGCCGCGGCCGCCCATCCCGGGTCCATCGTCTTGGTGCACTGCGGTGTCCTCACGGTGGGCGTGCGCCGCAAACTAGGCCTGCCTTCACCGTTTGACATGCGCTACTCCAACCCGATCGACCTGCACGCGGCCGCGCTCGATTTTCCCAGTGTCAACTTCGTGGTCCCGCATTTCGGCGCCGGCTACTTCCGCGAGGCCCTCATGCTCTGCGACCTCTGCCCCAACGTGCATCTGGACACGTCCAGCAGCAACAGTTGGCTCCGCTATCAACTGGAGCCGGCGGAATTGAAAGATGTTTTTCGCAAGGCGCTCGAAGTGGCGGGCCCGCAGCGTCTGTTGTTCGGCTCGGATTCGTCGTTCTTCCCGCGCGGATGGCACGCGCAGATTCTGGAGACCCAGATGCAGGCCCTGAGCGATCTGAACATTTCTCCGGAGCATGCCGCCATGATCCTGGGCGGCAACCTGGAACGCCTGGCGCGGCGGCCCTAATTCGCCGGCGGCATATCCCGGAGCGTGTCCAGCGATTCCAGCACGCGCTCCAGCAGTTCGTCGGTTTGCGCCACCGTCATCTGCAGCGTCTCAATCGACTGCGCCTGCACCGTCAGCCTGCCTTCCAGTCCCGTGAGCGCCTTGGCCAGCAGATCGTCCAACGCCGCGACCAGTTGCGCGGTGGAAGGCACTTCCTTCAGCCTGGCTTCGTGCGAGTCCGTGCGCGCCTCCAACCGGCTGATCCGGCTCTCGTGGGCGCGGGCTTGCGACTTCAACTCGCGTGTAGCGCGCTCGAGCGCGTGCCCCGGGGCTGATGCGCCGGCCAACCAACGGCGCATCAGCGTACCCGCGGCAAAGCCCCCGATCAACACCGCCAACCGTTCCAAAACCATGATGAAAGGAATTCGAGACACTCCTACCTTAATCGCCGGGATTATATCCTAGCAAGTACTAAGAATCTCACTGAGGTACTAAGTACATATGGGATTGCGCTGCCTCCACTTAGTTGGCATTCTGGGTAAGACTATTCCTTTATACACGGCACTGAACATTGGAAGGATTGATTAGCTTGGCATCGGGTTTTTTGGAGAACAGTCCGGGTGAAGGGGTACGCCGCCTACAGCAAATGGCGGAGTTCACATCTCCGGGCACTCCGGCTATTTCCTCCGCCCTACTCTTATCCTGCCGCGAACTCGAGCGCCTGGCAAGCATGCAACACCAGGCGTCCCGCAATTATTTTCGTCTGGTGGAAGCCGACCGCGATCTGCGTGCGCGCGCCAAGGGCTCGCCCAAAAGCATCGGAACCATGCTGGCGGATGCCATGGATGCCGAGCGCCAGCGCCTCGGCCGCGAACTGCACACCGGCGTTGGCCAATCGCTCGCTGGAATCCGCGTCCACCTCAGCATTATCGACGATACTTTACCGGATCCGCCGGAGCCTGTGCGCAAAAGTCTGGACCGCATCGGCTTCCTGGCCGATACCGCACTGGAGCAGGTCAGAGGCGTCTCACGGAGTCTCTATGTACCCGCGTGGCAGGCCCAATCGCTGCCGCAGGCCTTGCGCAGCCTGTGGGAAGCCTCGGGAATTTCCGAGAAGTTCGCCGGCGCCCTCGAATTGCAGGAACTGCGCGGTGAGCCGCCACCCGAGATCCGCAGGGCGCTTTACCTGGTCGCGCAGGAAGGCATCTCCAACGCCATCAGGCATTCCGACGCCCGCCATGTGCGCCTGTCGCTGCGACAGCAGGATGGCCGTATTACACTCGAAGTGGCCGACGACGGATCGGGGTTCGGTCCGCGGGATGCCGCGCAGCCGGTGGACGCGGCGGGCATTGGCTTGCGTTCCATGCGCGACCTCGCGCGCGAACTCGGCGGCGACCTGCAGGCCGGCAGCGGTCTTCAGGGCGCCAGGCTGAGCATCTCTTTTCCGGTGGTTCCATGAACAACAACAGACAGACAACGGTCGTCATCGCCGAAGATCAATCCATCATTCGCGAAGGCCTCGTGCTGGTATGCCAGAGCCGCGAAATGCAGGTGGTGGCCCAGTGTGCCGACGGCCTGGCGGCGCTCGAGAACATTCGCTCGCTCAAGCCGGATTTTGCGCTGCTCGATCTGAACATGCCTAAGCTGACCGGCGTCCAGGTGGTGCGCAAAGTGCGCGAGTTCGAGTGCCCGACCCGCTGCATCATCCTCACCATCAGCCGCGAAGAGAGCGCCATCCGCGAAGCCCTGAAGGTCGGCGCGGACGGCTACCTGCTGAAAGACGGGCCTCCCCGCCACCTGACGGACGCCATCAACTACATTCGCGACGGCGGTGTTTACGTTTCGCCCCTTCTCCGCGTCGCGGGCCTGTTGCCCAACTCGCGGGAAGCGCAGGAAGACGATCCGCTTGCTCATCTCAGCCGGCGGGAACGCGATGTCTTTTTCCATCTGGTCAACGGCCTGCGCGCCAAAGAGATCGCCAGCCTGCTCGACATCAGCCCCAAGACCGTGGATACCTACCGCGCCAGCCTGATGCGCAAACTGAACATTCACGACCTCGTCGGACTGGTCAAGTTCGCCATCGAGCACAACCTGACCACCACCAAGTAGCCGTTCAGGATCCCGGGCGCTTCCGCGCCGAAAGGACTCCCGCATTCAGCCCCAGCGTGCTTAGGCCGCCGAAGAATCGCGCATGCTCGATCTTCATGCAGCGGTCCATCACCACTTCCAGCCCCGCCGCCAGGGCTCGCGCCGCGGCTTCCTCGTGGATCACGCCGAGTTGCATCCAGATCACCTTGGCCCCCGCCGCGATGGCCTCCTCCACGATGCCCGGCACCGCCGCCGGCTCGCGGAAGATATCCACGATCTCGAGCGGCGGGGGCACTTCCGCCAGCGTGGCGAAACACCGCCGGCCCGCGATCTCGCGCTCGCGCGGATTCACCGGAAAGATCTGGTAGCCGTTGGCCCGCAGGTAGAGCGCGGCAAAGTGGCTGGGCCGGTAAGCATTCGCCGACAGGCCTACCATGGCGACGCGCTTGTACTGTTTCAGAATGCGCAGATGTTGCCCGGCCGTGGTGGCGAAGCGCGTGCCGAGCACCGGCGACGTGCTGCTGACTTCTCCGCTCATGCCGCCTGTGAAGCCTGCAACGCCTGGTCCAGATCCCAGAGAATATCGTCCAGGTCCTCGATTCCCGCCGAGAGCCGCACCAGGTCTTTGCTGATCCCGGCGGCCTGCTGCTGCTCGCCGTTCAACTGCTGGTGGGTGGTGGACGCCGGATGAATCACCAGGCTCTTGGCGTCCCCGATGTTGGCCAGATGCGAAAGTAGCTGCACGGAGTCGATGAACCGCCGCCCGGCTTCCAGGCCACCCTTGATGCCGAACGTCAGGATGGAGCCGCAGCCCCGCGGCAGATACTTCCGCGACAGCGCATGGTACGCGCTGGACTCCAGCGCCGGATACTTCACCCACGAAACGAACGGGCTCTTTTCCAGATGCCGCGCAATAGCCAGCGCGTTGCGGCTGTGCGCCTCCATGCGCAGCTTCAGCGTCTCGATGCCCGTCAGAAACAGGAAGGAGTTGAACGGGCTCATGCAGGGGCCGAAATCCCGCAGCCCTTCCACCCGCGCCTTGATGATGAAGGCCAGCTCGCCGAACGTCTCCGAAAACTTCAAGCCATGGTAACCGGGGCTGGGCTCGGTGAGCTGCGGGAAATGACCCTTGGTCCAGGGGAAGCGGCCGCTATCCACGATGATGCCGCCGATCGATGTGCCGTGCCCACCCAGAAACTTGGTGGCGGAGTGCACGACGATATCGGCGCCATGCTCGATGGGACGGCACAGATACGGCGAGGCC
>DATGGM010000033.1:0-27770 GCA_035308525.1 Bryobacteraceae bacterium | reverse complement strand
GATTTTGCGCCGGAAGAGTTTCACACCCCCGGCCGCAAGACCATTGCGGAGGTGAGCGACTTCACTGGCTTGCCGCAAAGTTCTCAGATAAAAAGCCTGGTGCTGATGGCCAACGGCAAACCGGCGCTGGTGCTGCTGCGCGGCGATCATCAGCTTAGCGAGACCAAGTTCGCCGCGGCGTCCGGGGATGCGGCGTTTCGCCCCGCGTACCCGGAAGAGATCCGCGCGGCATTCGGCGCCGATCCGGGATCGCTGGGGCCGGTAGGTGTTACCAGCCTTAGAATATTCGCGGACCACGCGCTCCGGGGACGGCGCAACATGATTGCCGGCGCCAACCGTGACGGTTTCCACCTGCGGCACGTCACACCGGGTAAGGACTTTCAGGCCGAATTCATGGATCTGCGGCAAGTGGCGGATGAAGACTTGTGCGCGCACTGCGGCGCTCCGGTGGAAATCCGCAAGACGGTGGAAATCGGGCACATTTTCAAGCTTGGTTACAAGTATGCGGAGTCCATGGGGCTGCACGTCACCAACGCTGACGGCGCGGAGATAACGCCCATAATGGGGTCGTACGGCATTGGGATCGAGCGTATCCTGAGCGCGGCGATTGAGCTGTATCACGATTCCGACGGCATGAGCCTGCCGCCGGCGATCGCGCCTTTCACCGTGGTGGTGACGCCGGTGAATACGGGCGACGCGGCGCAGAAGCAGGCGGCCGAAGAGATCTATAGAGCCTGCCGGGCGTCGGGGTTGGATGCACTACTGGACGATCGTGACGAACGCCCGGGAGTGAAATTCAAAGATGCGGATCTGATCGGAGTGCCGTACCGCATCACGGTCGGAAAGAGGGTGTCGGGCGGTATGGTGGAACTGGTGGAGCGGCGCGCGAAGAAGACAGTCGATGTGCCGGTGACGGAGGCGGCGGCGCAGGTGGTGGAGAGGGTTAAAAGTGATGATGGCGGTTGATTGGGAGCAGGTCCGCGGCGAGTTTCCGGCGCTGGCGGAGTGGACCTATTTGAACACGGCAACATTCGGCCAGATGCCGCGGCGGGCGGCCGAAGCGGCGGCGCGCCACTTCGCCCGGCGGGACGAATTGGCTTGTACCGATTTCATGCGATGGTTCGAAGACGCCGACCGCATTCGAGGGCGAATTGCGGGATTCATCGGCTGCCAGGCGGCGGATATCGCGTTCATTCATAACGCATCGGCGGGTCTGTCGCTGCTGATGGGCGGCCTGGATTGGAAGACCGGCGATCAGATCGTCACGCTGGAGGATGAATTCCCGAATCACTACTACTATCCGTCGCACCTGCGCGGCGTCGGCGTGGAGTTTGTCGAGGCAGCCTGGGAAAACTTCTATCAGGCGCTCACGCCGCGCACGCGCTTGGTGGCCATCAGCACGGTGAATTACTCCACCGGCTTCCGGGCGCCGCTCGAAGAGATCTCGGAAGAGCTGCGCCGGCGCGGGATACTGTTGTATCTCGATGGGACGCAGAGCCTGGGCGCGCTGCGGTTCGACGTAGGGCGCGCCCGGCCGGATCTCTTCGCCGTAGATGCCTACAAATGGTTGCTGTCGCCGAATGGCGCCGGTTTTATGTATGTCAGTCCGGAGCTGCGGGAGCGCCTGGCGCCCGCGGTGATCGGCTGGCGCAGCCACAAGGACTGGCGCAACCATGAGAACCTGCACCACGGGGCGCCCCAGTTCTCCACCGATGCGGAGAGATACGAAGGCGGCATGCTGCCGTTTGCGCTGCTCTACGCCATGGATGCGGTGATCGAGATGATGCAGACGATTGGGCCGGAGCAGATCGAGCGGCGCGCGATGAAGCTGGCATGCGGCGTGGGCGAAGTATTGCGCCGCGCCGGCGCATCGCTGGCGGCCGACCGCGGCCCGCACTTCGACTCACAGATCGTCACCGCGCGGTTTGACGGCCGGGATGCGCGCCTCATCGCCCGAGAGTTGCAGTCGCATAAGGTGCTGGTGGCGGCACGTCACGGTAATCTGCGGGTATCGCCGCATTTCTATAATAACGAGGCGGACCTGGCGCGACTGGCGGAAGCGCTGGCGGAAACACGAGTTCCGGCGCGCGCCATATAATCTAGCCATATAATCTAGCCATATAATCTAACTATGGCCTCGCTGGTGGATCTGTCGCACCCCGCCCTGTTGCGCGAGAAGCAGGAGAAGCTTTTCGCCGTGCTTCGCGCCCTGGACCGGGTGATGGTGGCATATTCGGGCGGAACCGATTCGGCGTACCTGGCGTGGGCCGCGCACCACGTATTAGGCGCCAACGCGCTGGCCGTCACGGCGGACTCGGCGTCCATCCCGGAGTCCCACAAGCGCGATGCCGAAGCGTTCGTCCAGCAGTTCGGGATTCCTCACGAGTACATCGAGACTCACGAATTCGAGAACCCGGATTATCTGAAGAATGACGCGAACCGCTGCTTCCACTGCAAGGACGAACTGTTCACGCGCCTCGAAGAAGTCGGCCGACAGCGTGGCATCGCCAACATTATCTATGGCGTGAACGCAGACGATTTGGGCGATTACCGTCCCGGCCAAAAAGCCGCCGGATTGCATCAGGTGAAGGCGCCCCTGGTGGAAGCGGGCCTGTCTAAGGCGGAGATTCGGGAACTGTCGCGGCTGGCCGGCCTGCCCACCTGGGACCGTCCGGCGGCGGCTTGCCTGAGCTCCCGTGTCCCGTACGGCACGCCGGTGACCGTGGAGAACATCAAGACCGTGGAGCGCGGCGAGGAGGCGGTGAAGGCGCTCGGCTTCCGCCAATTCCGTGTGCGCTATCACGGTGAGCTTGTGCGGCTGGAGATTGCACCCGCGGAACTGGCGCGGGCGCTGAACCCCGAAATGGCGCTCCGATTCACGGCCATCTTCAAAGGGCTGGGTTTCCTGTATGTGACGCTGGACTTGGAAGGGTACCGCCAGGGGTCGCTCAATGAGGTGTTGAACCTTTCTTCGCGTCCCCGCTGACCGGAGCGCTTTCCGAACGCTTTCCCGCCGCCTTATCGTCCGGTTCCGGCGCCTCAATGTACTGCACCACCACCGAGATGCGCCGGTTGGAGGCGTCTTCGGGTTCCTTGGGTTTGCGCAGCCGCTGATCCGCGTAGCCCCTGACCTGGGTTACCTGGCGGGGACCCAGCCCGTTCTGCTGCATCATGCGGCGAGCGGCATTCGCGCGATCCGCCGAAAGTTCCCAATTGCTGTAATTGCCTCGTCCGGCGAACGGTTTGGAATCCGTGTGACCTTCGATCGAAATGGTATTGGGCAGTTTCGATAGCTCGGCGGCCAGCATGGCCAGGATCTGCTTGCCGTCGTTACTGGGCTCGGCGATGCCGCTGTCGAAGAACGTGCCTTTTTCACTTTCCATCAGTTCGATACGCAGCCCTTCGGAAGTTACCGTCATTTCGATCTGGTTTTTTAGCTTCTCGAAATCGGTGACCTTGCGCACGGCCTTCTGCAGCTCGTCTTTGAGATGGTTCATGTTCTCTTTGGTCAGCGTGAAGTTATCGCCCGCCCCGGTCTTTCCGCTCCCGACTTTCTTGGAAACGCCGGTGGGATCCTTGAAGTAGCCGCCCACCGCCTCCCGAATCTGCTTGCTGCTGTTGAGCAGCCACAGCACGATGAACAGCGCCATCATCGCCGTGACGAAGTCGGCGTAAGCCACCTTCCAGGCGCCTCCATGGTGCCCGCCGTGCGATACCTTCTTCTTGATAATGATGATGGGGCGAGGCATGCCTGTGAGCTCTTAAGCCGCCTGAGCCACTTCGGGCCCCTTTTGACGGCACAGTTTCTCCAGCTCTTGGAACCCTGGGCGGACCTCTCCGGGAGTCGCCCGGCGGCCGATCTCGACCGCCAGAATCGGAGCTGTGCCCTTGATGAACGCGGCCATGGCCACGCGCAGTACGTGGTAATATGCGCCCTCCTCCTCCGCGGACTTGCCCATATTAGCCGCGATCGGTCCCAGCAGCCCATAACACAGCAGGATTCCCAGGAAGGTGCCCACCAGGGCAGCTGCCACTTTGTGGCCGATCTCTTCCGGAGGGCCGCCCAAGGCGCCCATGGTGATGACCACGCCCAGCACCGCGGCCACGATTCCCAGGCCCGGCAGCGAGTCCGCCACGGTGCTCAATGCCGACACCGGCTGCGCGCTGTCGTGATGATGGACCTCCATATCCAGTTCCATCATCTGATCGATATCGAACGGGTCCATCGCTCCGCTCGAAGCCGTGCGCAAGGTATCGCAGATGAAGTTCAGAACGTGGTGATCCTTAATGACGGCCGGGAAGGCCGAGAATGTCTTGCTTTTCTCGGGCTCCTCGATATCGCTCTCAATGGCAGTCAACCCTTCACGCCGTGACCGGTTGAACAGGTCGTACAGCATTTTCAGCGAGTCCAGATAGCGCTGCCTCGTGAATTTCGAACTGCCAAAGACTCCCGCGATGCCTTGCGCGATCTGTTTCAGCACGTACGGCGGGTTGGCGATCAGCACGGTTCCCGCCGCGGCGCCGGCGATGATCACCAGTTCGGCCGGCTGCACCAGGACCCGCAGGTTCCCCTTCTCCATCAAATACCCGGCTACGATCGATCCAAAAACCAGCACTATTCCAATGATTGAATACATGAGATAAAATGCCTCAAACCAACTGGATGGCGTCGGCGCCTTCCGCCAGGCTGGCCGCCAATGCTTCTTCGACGCGCCGCGTCAGGGATTCCACTGTGTCGCCGGCCTGTGCCACGGTTCCCCCAATCGACACGGTGACCGATAATCGATCCCCCCACCAGGGGACACCCGTCAAGCCGACCAGACGCTTCACCCTTTCCGCGCAGTTCAGGAGCCCCTCGGGCGCCGGGCACGCGATCAGCGCCATAAACCGTTCCTCCTGCCAGCGCCCCACCATATCCGAAGGGCGCAGTGTAGCCGATATAGTCTGGCCGGCCGCATAAAGGACCGCTTTCACCGCTTGCCGGCCGTCGAATTGGCGCAGATGCGCCGGATTGTCTATGGCCAGGCAGAGGATGCCGAAGGGTACCTGAGACGTGGCGAACTCTTCCAGTGCGCTGCCCAAAGCGCCCAGTACCGCATGGCGATCCGGTAGTTCGGTGGTGTCATCCAGCGTCATGCCGGCCGAAGCGCGGCGCGCACGAATCTCCGTCTCCCGCGACAGGCGCTCTTCGAAGAATTCCGCGGAACCGACAATGGCGCCGAAGTCGTCTCTGATCGGCACGGCGCGTACTCGCACCGGTATGCGCCGGCCGTCTTTGTGGCGCAGAAAAACACTCGCCGCCCTGGGCCGCCCATCATGCATGGTGTTGGCTAGCGGACAAGCGCTGCCGCAAAGGTTCGCCAGGTTCTCATCGCAATGCACCAGCAGATTGTCCTGGCAGAAGCGCCCGATCACTTCCTGGCCCAGATAGCCGGTAATCCGTTCCGCGCTGGTATTCCAGAATGCAATCTGACGGTTCACGTCCACCAGGTAGACGCCGATCGGCAGACTATCCAGGACCGCCCGGTAGATGTCCGGATTTAACGCCAGCGCCATGCAATGCACCCGGTTTGATAATCGGCGGGGCGGGCGTGTGCCTTTAGTAAGTCTGGCGCAACCACCGACCCGGAGAGTTAGAATAGGTTACGGGAGTTCGCGTATGTCGCTGAGACACTGTCTGGCAATACTTCTTCTGACTTCCGGCGCGATGCTGGCGCAGGAACCGGCAGCCGAATACGTGGTCGCTCCCGGAACCCGCATCCCCCTAGGCCTGATCAACACGGTAAGCACCAAGAATGCGGCCGAGGGCGACCGCGTCTACCTGGAGACCGTGTTCCCCATCCTGGCCAACGGCCGGATCGTGATCCCGCCCGGCAGTTACGTGGCCGGCACGGTGACGGACGTGAAACGGCCCGGGCGCGTAAAAGGCCGTGCCGAGATCTATCTGCGCTTCGATTCATTGACCCTGCCCAACGGTGTGACGCGCGATTTCCGCGCGCGCCTCGGCGGCATCGACGGACGCGGCGGCGAGGAATTCGACAAGAACGAGGGCAAGGTCATCAGCGAGGGAAACAAGGCCGGAGATGCGCGCACGGTGGCCGAGGCCGCCGGCGCGGGCGCTTCGATCGGCCTCATCGCAGGATCCGCGAGCAAGCACTACGCCATGGGAGGTGGCATCGGCGCCGCCGCCGGAGCTACCGCCGGACTCGTGGCTGTGCTGCTGATGCGTGGACCGGATGCCATGCTGGCCAAGGGCAGCACCATCGAAATGATTACCGATCGGCCTCTGCACTTCGAGAAGGGCGAATTGGATTTCGGGAACGTGCAGCCGGGTCACTTCTCTGAAGGCTCCGGACCGGAACCCGCCAAAAGCTCCAAGTGGTGGCGCTGGCCGTTATAGGCTGTGGGCGGCGCTTTGCGCGGACGCGCGCCGCCCCTCTCCTCTTCGGCGTTCAGGAGGGCTCCGCTACACGCTGGCGTGAAGCCGAATTGGTTGTTTGAGCGAGTATATCACCGCGCAAGGCCTTGTCAAACGGTTCTTGGGCTTTTTAGGCCAAAAAGTAAAAGGCCCCGGCTGGGTATCCGGGGCCTTGCACTCAGAGGGTTGGCGACGGGAGGGGACTCGCCGCCAGGGATGCTGTCTGTATTAACTTCACTATAACAGAATCAGACCCTAATGTCTAGTATTCTGGAAATGTTTTTTTTGCGAGCGCCCAAAAAGTAAAGGCCCCGGCTGGGTATCCGGGGCCATGCACTCAGAGGGTTGGCGGCGGGAGGGGACTCGCCACCAGGGATGCTGTCTGTATTGGTTTTAATATAGCTTATTTCAGATCTGTTTGTCCAGTATTAATTTAAGGAAACTTCAAAAAACTTTTGCGTGCGCTATTTTGTGGAAAACCACCGCAGTTCGGGGCCGGCGGGTGTTAGAATCCGCTGCAACTGGCGGTATGGGAGAAGAGAGGGAATCCGGCAATTGACAAAGAAACGCTCCACAAGGGAGCGGATGGGATGCTGGGGTAGGATGCGGGGTCTTCCTGGCAGGGAAACAGGTGGACCGAACTCCCTCTTTCGCCTATAAGATACCGGCCATGCGCCCGGAAGGCCGCCGCAACTAATTGGAAACCGCTGAAAACACGGCCAATATAAACTCATCGCGAACGTGACCATCCATACCACTCCCGCCCTGGTAACAGTGCTACGGCCGTGGATCGGGCCTTGCTTCGATCCCAGGCAAACTATAGGCAACCGTTCTGTTGCGTTCGCTTGGCGCTGCTGGCGCACAGCGAATGAAGCGCGCCCGGCCTACCTCTCGTGCACGTCCTCCAGGTAGGTGTACCCGTGCAGCCCCTCCTCATAGAACCTCAACAGCCGCCCGGACTCCTCGTATCCCAGCCGCCCTTCCCGCAGCGCCGCCTCAATGTCGCGGCGCAGCCGGCTCACCAGCGCGTCGGATGAAAACTGCACGTAGTTCAGCACCTCGCGCACGGTGTCGCCCTTGATCACCGAATCCAGTATGCACTCGCCCGTCTGGCTCAGCCGCACGTGCACCGTATTGGTGTCGCCGAAGAGATTGTGCAGGTCTCCCAGGATCTCCTGGTAAGCGCCCAGCAGGAACGCACCCAGGTAATAATCCTCCCCGTTGAACGGGTGCAGCAGCAGCGTGCGCTTCACGTCGCGGCGGTCGATGAACTGGTCCACCTTGCCGTCCGAATCGCAGGTAATGTCGCCCAGCACCGCCGGGCGCCGCGGCTCTTCATCCAGCCGGTGAATCGGCATAATCGGAAACAACTGCTTGATGGCCCAGCTATCCGGCATGCTCTGGAACAGCGAGAAGTTGCAGAAATAGGTGTCCGAGAGCATGGCGTCCAGCCCTTCGAACTCTTCCGGAAAATAGTCGAGGGACTGCGCCAGGCTCTGGATGCGGCGGCAGATGGCCCAATACAGGTTCTCGCACTGGCAGCGCTGCTCGAGCGAGAGATATCCGAGGCTGAACAGGTTGAGCGATTGATCCAGCGCCTGCTGCGCATCGTGGTAGCTCTCCAGCATGTTCTTGCTGCTGAGCGAGCGGTTGGTCTCCTGCAGGTCGATGAGCGGCTGCTCGGCGTCGGCGGGCACTTCCGACGGTACGGCCGATTCGCCCATGCCCGACACGCCCAACACGTTGAACACCAGCAGGCTGTGATACGCCACCACCGCGCGTCCGCTCTCCGTGACGATGGTGGGATGCGCCACGCCGGATTCGTCGCACACGCTCTGGATGTGATAGACGATATCGTTGGCGTACTCCTGCAAAGTGTAGTTGACGCTCGACTCGAAATCGGTTTGGGAGCCGTCGTAGTCGATTCCCAGGCCGCCGCCCACGTCCAGGTAGCGCAGGCCGGCGCCCGCGCGCGCCAGTTCCACATACACGCGCACGGCCTCGTTCACCGCGGCCTTGATCTGGCGGATGTTGGTGATCTGGCTGCCGAGGTGGAAGTGCAGCAGGTTCAGGCAGTCGGCCATGCCGGCGTCCTTCAGCTCCTGCAGCGCCCGCACGGCTTCGCTGACCGACAGGCCGAACTTGGAGCGATAGCCGCCCGATGAGCGCCACCGGCCCGAACCCCGGCTCGCCAGCTTGACGCGCAGCCCGATGGTGGGCCGCACTCCGACCCGCTCCGAATACCGCAGGATCAGGTTCAGCTCCGTGTATTTTTCCACCACCGGGATGATCTGGCGGCCCATCTTCTGGGCCAGCATGGCCATTTCGATGTACTCGTCGTCTTTGAAGCCGTTGCACACAATGGGCGTTTCATTGTCCGCCATGGCCATGACCGCCATCAGCTCGGGCTTGGAGCCGGCCTCCAGACCGAACTTGAAAGGCCGGCCGAATTCCAGCACCTCTTCCACCACCTGCCGCTGCTGATTCACCTTGATGGGATAAACGCAGCAATAGTTGCCTTGATAATGATGCTCGGCGATGGCGCTTTCGAATGCGCTGTGGAGCTCTCCCAGGCGATGCTGCAGGATGCCGGCGAAACGGATGAGCACGGGCAGCGAGATGCCCCGCAGCACCAGGGTGTCCACCAGTTGCTTGAGATCGATGGAGCGTAGCGGGTCCTTATCGGGATGTACTCTCAGATGCCCGTCGGCGTCCACCGAGAAGTATCCCTTTCCCCAACTGGCGACATCGTACAAATCGCTGGCATGCTGGGGCGTCCAGCGCTCGGACGGCTCAATGACCAGCGAGCCCTTCCTGGCGTTTCTCTCCACTCTTACCTCCAGAACTTTCAGTTTCCTAAGAATTGGCGGGAAGGGCAAGCGGAAAATGTGTGTTACAGCTTGGTGAACGCGCGATGCGAGCTGCAATGGTGGCTTACCATTGCGGTATGCACGCTCCAGGTCCGGAGAAAAGGACAGGGCCGAGGATGCAATTGAGGTGTACTCATTCTGAACACTGCTGATATGGCCAGCCAAGCTGAATGGGGGCCGGGTCGCTCGACTTGAACGCGAACTCGGAGCCAACTGGACTTGTTATTCGCAAGGCTCGCCTCACGACCCGGGAGAAGCGCAACAGCCTATGGAGCGCGTTTGAAGGAAAGATCGCGGCCGATACGAGCCTCGTCGTATTCGGATCTGTCGCTCGGGAAGAGATGACTTCTGGTAGCGATTCCGATTGGATTTTCCTGGTTGACGGCCAGGCACAGCCGGAGCACGCCGATCGTTCACGAGATTGGGGGCGAAGACGACAACCAACTCCAACACCACAAGAAAGGGTTTTGCTCCTCGAATCTCGGCCCGTTGGAAACCGCGAGGCATCCGACCGCGTTCGCCGCCAAATCCTCAAACGTTATCTTCACGATGATCGCGGTCTGACCCGAAGCACCAGCGCAAGATGCGTACCGCGATTCTTGCTAAACGACCTCACCCGCTACTGGCGTACAATCACGGTTGACTTAGATGGTCGGGAGAAGAGGGAGGCCCTTGGACGAATGACGGAAGCCGAAATGGGAAGCTCGGCAATCTGGGGCGAGATTCGTGATCTGCCGAGGAGCGCCTTCGGTTTTGGGCGTTTCTGTTGTTGAACTCTCTGCCCTTCGGCTTGAGGAACTCGACTACCTGGTAGACGCCCTGCCTGCCCTCAAACTGCGTTGTTTCGAGTTCGTTTCTTTCCACGCGCCGAGCCGTTTCCCTGTCTCTCATGAGCGACACGTTCCTCATCGGCTGCGCACCGTGGTAGATCAAGCGGTACCGGTAGTTGTTCACCCCGACGTCATTTCGACGCCGGAGGACTGAGAGGTCCGGGGGTCCATGCTGCTTATTGAGAACATGGACAACCAAAACCCGTCGGCAGGACAGCCTGCGACTTGGTTCGTTGGTTCGGGCTCGGTTCCCGTCATCCTCGAAACGCTAATTGATCAAGGCCAGAGTGATATTCCGGTCGAGATGGACCGTGCGCGGCGGGCGCTTGACCCTACGCTGCTGTTGGCCGCCGGACAGGAAAAGAAGGGCGATAATCGTTGGGGCGGCTTGTGGGATTCGAACCCACGACATTCGGAACCACAATCCGACGCTCTACCACCTGAGCTAAAGCCGCCACAAAGAACATTCCCAGTTTACCAAACCGCGGAAGCCGCCACGCTATCATAGGAACAGTGGCGGGCGTCTACCTTTCCTACCCCTTCTGCGCGCAGAAGTGCACGTACTGCAATTTCGCCTCGGGGGTTTTTCCCCGCGCGCTGGAAGGCCGCTACTTGGACGTCTTGCGCGCCGAAATCGCACGCCATCAATGGGCCTGGCGGCCGGAGACTGTCTACCTGGGCGGCGGCACGCCCAGCGCCATGGACCCGGATGAGCTCGCCTCGTTGCTAAATCTGATCCCCGGACGCCCGTGGTTGGAAGCCACCCTCGAAACCGCCCCCGGCAGTGTCACCCCGGAAAAAGCCCGCGCCTGGGCGGACGCCGGCATCGACCGCGTGAGCCTCGGCGTACAGTCGTTCGTGCAACCCGAAATCGCCCGCACGGGCCGCAAACACACCGCCGAAATCGTAGCCGCTGAAATGGACCTGCTGCGCGCAACCGGCCTGCGTAAGATCAATATCGATCTCATCGCCGGCCTGTCCGGCCAGAACGCCGCCACGTGGCAAGCTTCCCTCGACTGGATCGCCCGCCTGGCGCCCGATCACGTCTCCGTCTACATGCTCGAAGTGGACGAAGACAGCCGCCTGGGCCGCGAGATCCTGGCGGGCGGCACGCGTTACGGCGCGGCCGACCGGCCCTCCGGCGACCTCACCGCCGATCTTTACGAGATCGCCGCCGAGCGCCTGGCCTCCCTCGGCCTGCACCGTTACGAAATCTCAAACTTCGCCATTCCGGGCCACGAATCCCGCCACAACATGAAATACTGGCTGCTGGAGCCCTACGCCGGCTTCGGCTGCGACGCCCATTCTTTCGATGGCCGGCTGCGTTGGCAGAATCCCGAATCCGTGACCGGGTATCTCGGCGAATGGCGGCCGGTGAGCGTCGCGCGAAATCCGCTGGAAGAGCGTTTCTTCGTGGGCCTCCGTCTCACCCGGGGTGTCCGCCCCGAGCCGCACGAATGGCACACCTTTGCGGAGCCCATCGGCCGCTTCATCCGGCAGGGCCTGCTCGAAACCGACGGCGAAATGTTGCGTCTGACCGGCCGCGGCGTTATGTTGTCCAACGAAGTCTTTCAGGAGTTCCTGACATGATCGATCTGCGCAGCGACACTGTCACCAAGCCCACGCCGGAGATGCGCCGGGCCATGATGGAAGCCGAGGTGGGCGACGATGTCTATGGCGAGGACCCCACCATCAACCTTCTGGAACGGCGCGCCGCCGAAATCACCGGCAAACAGGCCGCGATCTTCGTGCCCACCGGCACCATGGGGAATACCATCGCCGTGAAGCTGCACACGCACCACGGACAGGAAGTGATCTGCGATTCGCGCTCGCATGTGCTGAACTACGAGCTCTCCATGATGGCGTGGTTCTCCGGCTGCGTCGCGCGGCCCATCCCCACCGGCGACGGCATTCTGCATTGGGAGCAAATTGCGCCCGAGATCGTGCCGCTCGGTCCGCACCGCGCGCCTACCGGCCTGATCGAAATCGAAAACACCGCCAACATCGCCGGCGGCACGGTCTACCCGCTGCCGCTGATCGATGAAATCTGCGATCAGGCGCATGCCCGCGGCCTCAAAGTCCACATGGACGGCGCGCGCGTTTTCAATGCCGCCGAGGCCACCGGCAAATCGGTGCGCGAGATTGTCGCCAAAGTCGACACCGTGATGTTCTGCCTGTCGAAGGCGCTGGGAGCGCCGGTAGGCTCGCTGCTGGCCGGCACGGCGGACGACATCGCGCGCGCCCACCTTTACCGTAAGCGGTTGGGCGGAGGCATGCGGCAGGCCGGAGTGCTGGCGGCCGCGGGACTGGTCGCCCTCGAGCATAGCCCGCGCCACCTGCTCGAGGACCACCGCAATGCCCGCCTGATGGCCAGGGGCCTCGCCCGGATTCCGGGAATTAGCATCGATCCCGCCAAAGTGCAGACCAACATCGTGATCTTCGATGTCGCAGGCACCGGAATGACCGGCGCCGAGATCAGCGCGCGCCTGAAACAGCGCGGTGTGCTGATCAACACGGTGCATACCACCGTGATGCGCCTGGTCACGCACTACGACGTGGATCGGGAAGGCTGCGAGATGGCCTTGAGCGCTTTGGCGGAAGTCGCCGCGGGCGTGGGCGTGGTGGCTTAAATCACAGGTTTCAAACGTGCTAAACTGACAAAGTTATGGCAATTCCGAATGTCAAGCGTTTCCGGCCCTTCTGTCCGGAGTGCAAAGAAAGCTTCTCTGTCATGGCCGTGCTGCCCAAGGACGCCAACGTGGATGCGTATCTGGCCGATGTAGTGGCCCGCCACGATCACAAGGCGTACCAGGAATCCAAGATTCAGCACTTCAAAGTGCGCGTCGGCCAGCAGAAGCAGAAGAAGGCCAAGTAGCTTTTTCTCTTCCGTTCTTTAGGTGCGGGCCTGCAAATTCCGCAAGGCCCGCAGTCCTTCCTGCCCTACTTCCGGATCGCTGTCATGGCTTAACTTCTCCAACTGCGGCACATCGCTTTGATCGCCGCTGCGCGCCATTACCCGCGCCAGGTAAATCTTCTCGTCCCTGGTCCCTTGCAATAACGCCGGATAAAGTAATTTTCGCACCGCCGGATCTCGTGCCAGCTCCACCAGAAACGGGAAGGCTTCCCCGTGATACGCGGCGCTGTTCAGCGTGTCGATCAGGAATTGCAGCGGGCTGAATTCCGATACGGCGGTCTTGCCCAGCATCACCTGCGCAAAAGCCATGGAGAGCCGCGGCGAAGTCTTGGCTTCGTCCTCGTACGCTTTCTCCAGCAGCGCCAGGTCCGCCGGATTCTTCAGCCGCGCAAAACCTTCGGCCGCGGCGCCGCGCAGCTTCTCGTCCTTGTCGCCCAGGTAGCGCGCATAAATATCCCGGCTGCTCGGATCGGGCAGCATGGCGATGGCGGTCAGCGCCGCGCGGCGCACCTTGCTGTCGCGCGCATGGTTGAGCACCTCCACCAGGTCCGGCAGCGCCGATTTGTTCAACAGCAGCCCGGTCGTCTCTATGGCCGCCACCTGCACTTTCGAATCGATATCGCGCAGCAAAAACGCGATGTTGGGGGCAGCCGCGGGATCGCGGATCTTCTGCACGGCCACCAGCGCTTCGTAAATCACGGCGGTGTCCTTGGAGTGCAGCGCCTCGATCAGGTCGGGCAGGGCGGCCTTGCCGCGCAGAATGCCGATGGCCCGCGCCGCGTTGGCCCGCGAATCCCGGCTCGCGCCGCTCCGCGCCAGCGCTCCCAGCGCCGCAATTACGTCCGGCCGCGGCGTGATGTAAGGATCGATCACCTGGTCGTTGGTGTCCGTGAAATGGCTCTTGATGCTGGTCCCCACGCGGCGCACCGAGGCGCCTAACCCGGTCTTCAGATAACCGGGCAGATAAAAATTGACCAGGCCATCCGTCGCGTGTATCTGAATCTCGGCGTCTCCGTCCCTGGTGGCCTGCACCAGCGGATCCAGGCTGTGCTGGGTGCCGATTTCGCAGATCTGCTTCACCGCCTCCAGGCGGATATTCACATCCGCGCTGGTCAGCAGCGCCGCCAACTTGGGAATGGCGTCCACGCCGCCCTTCCCCATCTCGCGCACATCTTTCGGCCGCGGCGCATCCTGCGCCGCCAGGCCGAACCAGAAACACGCCAGAAAGAAAACCGCGCGAAGGGAAGCCATACTTCTAATTTACCGCGCCCGCCTCGCTTGTTCTTATCCGCGTTTATCCGTGTTCATCTGCGGCCAACTATAGTCAGCGGATGAACTCGACCTCGACGCGCCGCGGAATCAGCCCCGCCTCGTGCCCCAAATCCAGCAATTTCTGCACGGCGGCGGGCACCACATCGCCGGCATCCAGGGTGAAGTGGTTCACGTACATGCCGACGAATTTCTCCGCCAGGCTGGGCTCCATGTCGCGCGCGAATTGCAGCGCGTAACTGAGTGCTTCCTCGCGATTGTCCAGCGCATATTGGATGCTTTCCCGCATCAGGCGGCAGCACTCCCGCTGCAACTCCACCGGCAACGTGCGCAGTAGCGCGTTGCCTCCCAGCGGCAGCGGCAGCCCGTATTTCCCTTTCCACCATTTGCCTAAATCCAGCACACGGTGAAAACCTTCGCGGTCGTAGGTCAACTGGCCTTCGTGAATGATCAGGCCCGCGTCCACGGAGCGTTCCCGCACCGCGGCCATGATCTTGTCGAACGGTGTCACCACCGCTTCGAAATCCGGCTGGAACAGTTTCAGGGCCAGGTAAGCCGTGGTCAGTTTGCCCGGCACCGCAATGCGCTTGCCGGCCAGTTCTTCCGGCTCCGCCGGCTTGGTCGACACCAGCATGGGCCCGTATCCGTCCCCAATGCTCGATCCGCTGGACATCAGCACGTACTTGTCAGCCACATACGGATAAGCGTGATAGGAAATCGCCGAAAGCTCGTACAATCCATCGACCGCCTTCCGATTCAGCGTCTCGATGTCCTCCAGCACGTGGCGAAAGCTTACCTTGCTGGAGCGCACTTTTTTGGTGGCCAACGCATAGAACATGTATGCGTCGTCGGAATCGGGACTGTGGGCGCTCACGATTTCCCGGGGAAGAGGCGTCATAGCTGGAGAGGACTACATCTCAGTGTACACGGGATGCGCCGGGAAGGGGAGGGAAAGGAAGGTACCGGTAGTAACACGAAGGGCGGCCTTGCCGCGGACTGTAGACTGAAGGACCCGTTGCCGGCCATCTGCATTGCGCGAGAAGCGCAGCGCCCTTGCTTGGCGCTCAATCCGGCCGTTCGAGAGTGCCTCGTGCTGCCTGTCTACTGCCCGGGGCGGCGGCCGCCCTGGTTCTGGCCCGGTTCTATCTGCAACCTCCTTGCCGGCTTCGACAGCCGCCGGCTCGGTCTACGCTTACTTCAGAATCATTACCGGCTGATTCCAACCAAATTGTGACTCCAAAGGCCGCGCTTGTCAAGGGGACCAAAGTACCTGGATAATCGAAACTGAACATGTTCGACCGCTGGCTTTCCCGCAAACCACAGCCCCTCACTGGCGCGCCCGCCGTCCGCCGCCAGAAAACGTATTCCGGGCGCAGCGGCTACGTCTACCAGTATTATTACGAAGGCCACCGGCCTTACAAACGCGATCGCGATACCGGCACCGAACACGTCTTCGACGTCTCCGCCGACCGTAAAACATCCATGCCGGTGAATGTTCTGGTGAGCGACACCGCCATCGACGATTGGGAGGGCCGCCATGGCCGCACGCTCTACTCGAGCGAGCGCTATGCCATCGCCAAAATGGCGCTCTTCCAGGCATTCGACGAGCGCCCCGATCCCGCCGCCATGCGCCAAGACGTGCGCGTGCGCGCCGCCGACGTGGAAGCCATCCTGATTGCGCTGGGTATCGAGTGAAGGCCTCTGCGCATCTCTTCAGAACACCCGGCGCTTCAGCCTCTCCAGATTGAACTTGGCCGTTTCCGCCACCGCCATCACCGCCATCACGCCCGCTTGCACCGGATCGCTCACCACCAGGTCCGCCGCCTCCGGGACGCTGCCCGCCATGTTCAGACTGATCACCAGCAGCCCTTCCTGGCGCACCTCCCGCACCGCCTGCTCGATCTCTCCGCCCATCAGCGATCCCGCCAGCACCAGCGCCTTGGCTCTCGGCAGCCTGGCCACCGCCCGCACCGCATCCGCCAGCGCCTGCTCGCCCACCAGCGGAATGGTGTCCACCGAGATGTGCTCCCCGCGGATGTTGTGCCGGTCCGCTTCCGATACCGCCCCGATGGCCACCTGCCCCACCTGCGCGCCGCCGCCCATGATGATGATGCGCTTGCCGTAAATCTTCTGCAGCGTCTCCACCACTTCCACTGTGCGCACCATGGGCAGCGCGCCCAGATCGGCCGCCAGCTCCGCCGCATTACCCGGCAGCGCAATCTCGAAATAAATGCGCGCCTCGCCCGACGCCTGGTCGATGATCTCGACCGACGTGATATCGCCCCGGTGCCGCGCGATCACGCCCGTCAGCTCGTGCAGCACTCCCAGTCCCGCGCTGGCGTGGATCATCAGGCCGATATTTCCGTCGCGCATGGCTAGTACAACCTGTCCTGCCGCCGCAGCGTTCCAAACGAGCCCAGGTTCGCCACCGCGAATGCAAACCGGTATTGCGTCTCGTCGCGCGTCCCGAAATTCAGCCGCGCCAGTTGCACGCTGAATCCGCAGCAATCCGTGTTGTAAGTGGTTTGCAGGATGGCGTATTGCAGGATCGCCGCGCGGTAATCGTATATGGCGATAACCCCGGCATTCCAGCCGCGCCGCGTCTGGTTGCCCACCGCGAAACTGGCGCGCATCTGATTCTGGCTCAGCAGCGTGTACGTATAGGGCACCGTGTAGGACTCGCTGCGCGTGGTGTTGTGCCCGATCGAGATGCGGTACTTGTTCTTCGAATAGTCCGCGCTGGCCGTGCTCACGACGATATTGTGGTGCAGCGGATCGTAATCCACCATCCATTCGAAGCCGATGTTCCACAGCGGATGAGCGCGCAGCGCCGACACGATCGGGGAGTAATTGCGGGGCCCGTCCAGAAAGCTCAGCGGCGTCAGTTCCAGTTGGCTCATCACCACGTTTTGCTGCCCCGCCACCACCGCCCCGCCGAACGTCGGGTCGAAGTACCGCGCCTGCGATAATTCCCAACTGAAGATTTCCGAGACTTCCTTGCCGCGCTTGGCATACAACCGGTTGGTCAGCGATAGCACCAGTTCGTTGGTGTTCGAAAGCAGATCCAGTTGATCGAATCTTACAGTCTTGTTGAAATCCTGTCCGATGCCCGTGACGTATTCATAAGTCGCCCGCGGCTCGATCACATGCTTGATTTTTTCCCCCAGCCAGGTCTTGCGATTGAACACCCGCTCGAAAGTCGGCGCCACCAGGTCCACCTTGATCTCGCGCGCGCTGGGCAGAAAGCCGGACTCCAGTATCTGCTGGAATCCGTCCTCGAAGGGCGCCTGCGTTTCGCGGTAAAACGTCTCGTCCACGGTGAAGCTCGGAACCAGATGAAAGTCGCCCAGGTGCAGCACCGTCGTGATCTGCGGCGCGAAGTCCGCGCGGCTGTCCAGCAGGCTGGTCTGGTAGCGGCTCAACAGCACGCTGTTGTTATCGATAAAATCCGGCTGGCTGCGCGACATCAGGCCGGCGCTCGAATCGAATGAGTACCACACCGGGATGTTTGGGGCTATCTCGTGGTCGCGGCTCGATAGATCTAATTCCGGCAGTTTCTTGATCACTACCGCGTTGGTGTAAGTATTCGTTTTCCCCGTCACCGGATCGGTGGTAGTCACCTCCAGGCTGGTGAAATCCTGCTTGCGCTCCACCACCGTGTCGAACGTGAACGTGGACCAGTCCTTGTTCAGAAACGCCGTGGAATTCACTTCCGTAAAAACCGCCTCGTTGAATGAATCCGAAAAGGCCTCCCGGAAGGTGAACGAGCTCAGGTAATTGATGGATCCCCTGGCCGTCCAGCCGTCCCCCAGGTCCGCCTTGCCCGCGATCGAGAATGTGTAGCCGCCTTGCTTGATGGGCGGCCCGTTTTCCTGCTGCAGGCCGCGGTCCTGCACTCCAAACAGAATAGCGTCGAAATCCGAATGCTCTGTAGGCTTCCCCCGCAGTTCCAGGTGATGCGCGAATCCCCGCGCGGTGTAGTCCTGCACGTGATACGTAGCGTCGTAACTGCGGTTGATGGCCCAGAATGCCCCGCCGCCGATCATGAAGCCGCGCACCGAACTGTGCCCGATGTTGGGCATCAGCAGCCCCGACCGCCGCGGCCGCTTTTCGAGCGACTTATAAAAAAACGGCGTATAGAACAGCGGGAACTTTCGCAGCAGGAAGACCGAGCGGTACGCTTTGGCCGATTCGCCGGGTATCACGTCGAAGCGCGGCCCCTTCAGCCGCCACCACGGATGCGGGATGCGGCAGTTCGTGAGGAACCCGTTATAGAGAATGTAATGGCCGTTCAGCCGCTCCGCCCACTTGCCCTCGAAATAATAAGGATTCGTACTCGTAAGAATATACGGCCGCGTGTCGATGCGCGGCGCCGTAGTGCCGCGCACTTCGTAAAACTTGCCTGCCTCTGTTTTGGTGTTGTACTCCAGGTGGTCGCACCAGATTTTTTCGTTGCGCTCGAACTGCTCGAAGTACACGTTCCCGCGCGCCACCGCCTCGCCGGTTTCTTCGTTGTAGTCCAGTTCATCGGCGCGGAACAGCATCGAGATGCTCTCCATTTCCGCGTGGCCCCGCAGATGCATCGTGCCATCTTCGTCTTTTGTCTGGCTGAGAGCATTCAGGTTCCACCAGCCCGCCGCCGGCGCGTTGGCGCGCGGCTTATAGATGTGTTTATCGGGTTGCGACGCGGGCGGCGCCGAGGGCGGCGGTACTAACACCTGGGGAGGTGGTATCTGAGCCGCCGCCGCGACGACCAAAACCAGCGTCGCCAACACCCTGAGGATCGAATTGTACGTAATACTCGAAGAAAGTTCGTGACAAAAATCGCCGATTATGTTACCACCAATGAGGAGGCCAGTAGAGCTGAGAGGATTCAACCGGCAAACGTACCACATAGAAGCCGTCTCTTGCACCATTGACGCATGATCATGACTTGCAGTTATTGTCGTTACCTTAATTCCGACGAAGACAGGCGCTGCCGGCGTTGCGGTCGCCCTTTGCACGATACCTATGCCATACCGACGACCGGTTCTCTGGCCGCCGTGCCCCAGCCCATGCGCGCCGCCGCTGCCGCGCCCGCTGTAGTTACGGCTCCGCCCGTGACCGCTCCGCAGCAGCCTGCTGCGCAACCGTCGCTGCGTCACGCTCCTCAGCCGCGCCAGGCCATGCTGTTCCAGGACCGGCCCTACAGTAAAGTGATTCCGTTCGACGGCGGATTCGAGCCGCCCACGGCGCCGAAAGCCAAAACCGTTACCCGCACGTCCAGCCGCGTGCAGGTGCGCCGCCCCGGCGCCCCCAACGACGCGCAGCCCATGCTGGAGTTCCTCCAGCCCGCTCCACCCGCGCCGCGCAAGCTCACCACTACGGTCGAGGCCGTTATCGAATGCGATGCCCCGGTCGCCGCTCCCATGCACCGGGCCTGCGCCGCCGCCATCGATGGCAGCATGATCGTAATCGGCTACGGCCTGTTTCTCACCATCTTTCATTTCTTCGGCGGCTCGCTATCTGGCAGTAAACCCGTGCTGCTGACTTTAATCTCTGCCGCGGTTCTGATCGGCATGTTTTATGGCTTCGTGTGGGTGTGCGCCGGTGGCCAGACACCCGGCATGCGAGCTCTCCGCCTGACCGTGATCAATTTCGACGGGTACCCCCCGGACGCCGCCTCGCGCTGGCTGCGCTTCATGGGCGCCTGCCTCGGTTATTGCGCCGGCGGTCTCGGCCTGCTCTGGGCTCTGCTTGATGAGGAAAGTCTCGCCTGGCACGACCATATCTCGAAGACTTTCCCGACCTTCTACGGACCCGAAACCAGTTTCGTGAAACGCCGCTAGCCACCTCCCCCTGGTGCTGCTCACCGCAATCGATTGCACCTAAAACGCTTGCATCTTTACCGCAGTCAACTCTACCCGTCCAACTAGCCGCTGAATCTATTACTTAACCGCCCACAGCACTCCGCTATCGAATAAGTGTCACTTATACTACATAAATTGCAAATTCCCATTGCATGATACTTATGAGGGCTGTTACACTGAAGCTTCCACGTTGAAAAAATGAGCGAATCTACGTGTATCTCCGGTCTCCCCGCTCCCCAGGGCCTCTATGATCCGCGCCTGGAGCACGATGCCTGCGGCATCGGTTTCGTAGCCAGCATCAAAGGCCATAATCCCACGACATCATCGAGAAGGGCATCCAGGTCCTCATCAATCTCACGCACCGCGGAGCCTGCGGATGCGACCCGGAAACCGGCGACGGCGCCGGCATCCTCATCCAGATCCCGCACAAATTCTTCGCCCGCGAATGCGCCACCCTGGGCTTCGAGCTTCCCCCGGAAGGCCAGTACGGCGTTGGTATGACCTTTCTCCCCGTCGAGCCGCATCAACGCCTGTCCTGCGAAGGCATCCTCGAGCGCATCATCCGCGAGGAAGGCCTCACCGTGCTGGGCTGGCGCGATACGCCCGTGGATGGCGATGCCATCGGCCGCGTGGCGCGCGCTTCCCAGCCTTACATCCAGCAAATCTTCGTCGGATGCCCCCAGTGCCCCGATCCCGATACCTTCGAGCGCAAGCTCTACATCGTGCGCAAGCGCGCCGAGAACGAAGTCGCCGCCACTACGCTTCCCAACAAGGGCGATTTCTACCTGCCTTCGCTCTCCGCCCGCACCATCGTTTATAAAGGTCTCCTGCTCGCCCCCCAGATGAAGAATTTCTACGGCGAGCTTTCCGATCCCGACGTGATGAGCGCCCTCTGCCTGGTGCACCAGCGCTTCTCCACCAACACTTTCCCCACCTGGCAGCTCGCGCACCCGTACCGCTACGTTGCCCACAACGGCGAGATCAATACGCTGCGCGGCAACGTCAACTGGATGCACGCCCGCCAGTCCATCCTGCGCTCGCCCCTGTTCGGCGGGGACATCCAGAAGCTGTTCCCCATCATCGCGCCCAGCGGCAGCGATTCAGCCAACTTCGATAACGCGCTCGAGCTGCTCTATATGGCCGGCCGGGATATGCCCCATGCCATGGCCATGCTCATCCCCGAGGCCTGGGCCGGCAACCCGCACATGAACCCCCTGAAGCGCGCCTTCTACGAATACCACGCGTCGCTCATGGAGCCTTGGGACGGTCCCGCCGCCATCGCCTTCACCGACGGCCGTCTGATCGGCGCCACGCTCGATCGCAACGGCCTGCGCCCCGCACGCTACATCGTCACGCATGACGACCTGGTGGTGATGTCCTCGGAAACCGGGGTGCTCCCCGTGGCCCCCGGCAACGTCAAGCGCAAAGGCCGCCTCCAACCCGGCAAGATGTTCCTGGTCGACACCGTCGCCGGCCGCATCGTCTCCGACAAAGAAACCAAGCAGCGCCTGTATTCGCGCCAGCCGTACGCTCAGTGGCTCGCGGAAAATCAGGTGACGCTCGACCAGTTGGCCGAGCCTTCCCGCGAACACCACACCGACCACGACACCATCCTGTGCCGCCAGCGCGCCTTCGGCTACACCGACGAAGATCTGAAGATGATCCTGGCTCCCATGGCCGAAAAGGGCGAAGAGCCCGTCGGCTCCATGGGCACCGATACGCCGCTGGCCTGCCTTTCCGACCGCCCCCAGCCGCTGTTCAACTATTTCAAGCAGCTTTTCGCGCAGGTCACCAATCCCCCCATCGACCCCATCCGCGAGGACATGGTGATGTCGCTCATCAGCTACATCGGCACCGAGCGCAACATCCTCGATGAAACGCCGCAGCACTGCCACACGCTCAAACTGCCGCATCCCATCCTCACCAACCGCGATCTGGAAAAACTGCGCCGCGTCTCGCATGGCGACTTTCTGGCCACCACGCTGCCGGCCCTGTTCCCGGTCGGCGCCGCCAACCCCCGGCCGGGCCAATCGCCTACGCCCGATGATTGCGCCGTCAACCTGGAGCGCGCCCTCGATCAGCTTTGCCGCCGCGCATCGCTGGCCATTAAGTCGGGCTACACCCTGCTCATCCTCTCCGACCGCGGCCTCGACGAAGAATACGCGCCCATTCCCAGCCTGCTGGCCCTCACCGCCGTCCACAACCATCTGGTGCGCGAGAAAACTCGCACGCAGGTGGCCCTCATCATCGAATCCGGCGAACCCCGCGAGGTCATGCACTTCGCGCTGTTGATCGGCTATGGCGCCAGCGCCGTCAATCCTTACCTGGCCGTCGAATCGCTCGAAGATATGGCCATGCGCGGCAACCTGCCCGAAGACCTCACCCTGGAAAAGGCACTCGCCAACTACACCAAGGCCGTTAACAAAGGCTTGCTGAAGACTTTTTCCAAGATGGGCATCTCCACCCTGCAGAGCTATCGCGGCGCGCAGGTGTTCGAAGCCATCGGGCTCAACAAATCTCTGATCGACCGGTACTTCACCGGCACCGCCTCCCGCATCGAAGGCGTCGGTCTGGATGTGCTCGCGCGTGAAGCCCAGATCAAGCACGCCCACGCTTTCGAGCCTGTCACCGGCTACCACACCGAACTGCCCGTGGGCGGCAATTATCAATACCGCGTGCGCGGCGAATACCACCTGCTGAATCCGCTCACCGTCAGCAAGCTCCAGCACGCCGTGCGCCAGCAGAGCTTCCAGACATTCCAGGAGTACACCGAGCTGATCGATAAGCAGAATAGCCAGCTATGCACCCTCCGCGGCATGCTCGAAATCAAAAAGCCCGCGCGCACCGTCCCGCTCGAAGAGGTTGAGCCGGCTTCTGAAATCGTGAAGCGCTTCGCCACCGGCGCCATGTCCTTCGGCTCCATTTCAAAGGAAGCCCACGAGACCCTGGCCATCGCCATGAACCGCATCGGCGGCAAATCCAACACCGGCGAGGGCGGGGAAGACGAAGCCCGCTTCCAGCGCGACGCCAATGGCGACTGGCGCCGCAGCGCCATCAAGCAGGTGGCCTCCGCGCGCTTCGGCGTCACCACCAATTACCTCGTCAATTGCGACGAGCTGCAGATTAAGATGGCGCAGGGCGCTAAGCCGGGCGAGGGCGGACAGCTTCCCGGCCACAAAGTCGACGAAGTGATCGCCCGCGTGCGCCATTCCATCCCCGGCGTCGGCCTCATCTCTCCTCCGCCGCACCACGACATCTATTCCATCGAGGACCTCGCCCAGCTCATTTACGACCTCAAGAACGCCAACCCCCGCGCGCGCATCTCCGTAAAGCTGGTCGCCGAAGTGGGCGTCGGCACCGTCGCCGCCGGAGTCGCCAAAGCGCATGCCGACGTCGTGCTGATCAGCGGCGATTCGGGCGGCACCGGCGCCAGCCCGCTCAGTTCCATCAAGCATGCCGGCATTCCCTGGGAACTCGGTCTCGCCGAAACACAACAAGTGCTGGTGATGAACGATCTGCGCGGACGCATCCGCGTGCAGACCGACGGCAAACTCCAAACCGGCCGCGACGTGACCATTGCCGCGCTGCTGGGCGCGGAAGAGTTCGGCTTCGCCACCACCCCGCTGGTCGCCCTGGGCTGCATCATGATGCGCAAGTGCCACCTGAACACCTGTCCGGTGGGCATCGCCACGCAGGATCCCGCGCTGCGCGCCAAGTTCCAGGGCCAGCCCGAGCACGTGATCAATTTCTTCTTCTTCATCGCGGAACAGGTCCGTCAGTACATGGCTCAGCTCGGCTTCCGTACTTTTAAGGAACTGGTCGGGCGCGTGGATATGCTCAATCCGCGCCAGGCCGTCGACCATTGGAAAGCCAGGGGTCTGGACTTCTCCGCCATCCTCCACAGCCCGCAAGTGCCCGCCCGCATCGCGCGCCGCTGCATTCAGGCGCAGGATCACGGCCTGCAGCGGGCCCTCGACCACAAGCTGATCGAGAACGCCCGCGAGGCTCTGGAGAATCGGGTCCCCGTACGCATCAAGCTGCCTATCCGCAACGTCCACCGCACCGTCGGCGCTATGCTCAGCGGCGAAATCGCCCGCCGTTATGGCTCCGCCGGCCTGCCCGACGATACCATCCGCTTCGAATTCGCCGGCTCCGCCGGCCAAAGCTTCGGAGCGTTTCTCGCCAAGGGCGTCACCCTCACGCTCGAAGGCGACGCCAACGACTACGTCGGTAAAGGACTCTCCGGCGGCCGGCTGGTCGTCTATCCGCCGCGCGATTCCACCTTCCTGCCTGAAGAGAACATCCTGATCGGCAACGTGGTGCTCTACGGTGCCACCAGCGGTGAAGCATTCTTCAACGGAATGGCCGGAGAGCGCTTCGCCGTACGCAACTCCGGAGCCACCGCCGTAGTCGAAGGACTCGGCGACCACGGCTGCGAATACATGACCAGGGGCCTGGTCGTCGTGCTGGGCAAATGCGGCCGCAACTTCGCCGCCGGCATGAGCGGCGGCATCGCTTACGTGCTCGACGAAACCGGCGACTTCGGCGCTCGCCGCTGCAATACCTCCGCCGTGGACCTGGAACCCGTCGCCGAAGACGAGCCGCTCCTCCGCAATCTGATCGCGCGCCACGTGGACTTCACCGCCAGCCCCCGCGGCCAATGGATCCTCGAAAACTGGTCTACCATGCTGCCGAAATTTATCAAGGTGTTCCCCCACGAATACAAGCGGGTTCTGAACCCGCCACGCCCGGCGCCTGCCGCCACCCGCCAGACGCGCGAAGCGGGAGTCACCCATGGGTAAACCAACCGGCTTCCTGGAACATACCCGCGAGCTGCCCGCCCGCCGCGCCCCCGCCGACCGGGTCAACGACTGGTTCGAGATCTACCTTGACTTTCCCGAGGAAAAACTTCGCGCCCAGGGCGCCCGCTGCATGGATTGTGGCGTACCCTTCTGCCACACCGGTTGCCCGCTCACCAACATCATTCCCGATTGGAACGACCTGGTCTATCGCGGCCGCTGGCGCGAGGCCATCCGCGTCCTGCACTCCACCAACAATTTCCCGGAGTTCACCGGCCGCATCTGCCCCGCGCCCTGCGAAGCCGCTTGCGTGCTGGGCATCAACGAGCCGCCCGTCACCATCAAGCAGATCGAAAAGACCATCGTCGACCGCGCTTTCGCGGAGGGCTGGATCGAGCCCGAGCCTCCGCCGGTGCTCACCGGCAAGCGCGCCGCCATCGTCGGTTCCGGTCCCGCGGGCCTGGCCGCCGCCCAGCAGTTGCGCCGCGCCGGCCATGATGTCACCGTGTTTGAAAAGAACGATCGCGTGGGCGGGCTGCTGCGCTACGGCATCCCCAACTTTAAGCTCGAAAAACGGATCCTGGACCGCCGCCTCGAGCAGATGCGCGCCGAGGGCGTCGAGTTCGTCGTCAATGCCCACATCGGCGCCAACATTCCCGTCGCCGACCTGCGCCGCGATTACGACGCCATCCTGCTGGCCGGCGGCGCCGAACAGCCCCGCGATCTCCCCGTGCCCGGCCGTGAGTTGAACGGCATCTATTTCGCCATGCAGTTCCTCGGCCGCTTATCTCCGGTTTCCGCCGCCGGCAAACGCGTGGTCATCATCGGCGGCGGCGATACCGGCGCCGATTGCCTGGGCACCTCCCACCGCCAGAAAGCCGCATCCGTCCATCAGTTCGAGCTGTTGCCGCAACCGCCGCCACAGCGCTCTCCGTCCACGCCCTGGCCCCTTTGGCCCATGCAGCTGCGCACCGAAAGCTCCCACGAGGAAGGCGGCATCCGCGAGTGGAGCGTGGCCACCACCCGCTTCACCGGCGACGAGCATGCCAACGTGAAACAGCTCCACGCCGCCCGCGTCGGCCCCGCGCCAAAATTCGAGTCTGTCCCCGGCACTGAATTCAGCCTCGACGTGGACCTTGTCCTGCTCGCCATGGGCTTCCTTGGACCCCTGAAGAACGGACTCCTCGATAGCCTGGGAGTGCAGCTTGACCTCCGCGGCAACGTGCAGGCCGGCGAAAACTATATGACCTCCGTCCCCGGAGTCTTCACGGCCGGCGACATGCGCCGCGGCCAGTCCCTGGTCGTCTGGGCCATCAGCGAAGGCCGCCACGCCGCCCGTAATGTCGATCGATACCTGATGGGCTCTACGAAACTGCCCTAGAGGCAGTCCTCGCAGTCTCTGTGGTGATCGGCTCGTAGAGGACGCCGCCAAACTCCCGGATATCGGCGCGTCGATCGACGTCTCTCCAGAACCTTCTTGACGTTTCCCGGCTTCAGGTCCCCATGGACGATGCCCTTCTCGTGTGCTGCCCCTATCGCCTCGGCGATCTGGCGGGCCGCCTCCCGTGATCGCACCGCCTCACCTGTATCCGCGCGAGTGACACCACAAAACCCACTTACTCCTCGCCGCATTTAGCGCATCAATAGGATACACATCACTCACTGAATGGCACACCGCGTGCCATCAGTGATGCTATGTTCCAATCGATCGCGCTCCAGGGCAACCGCTCTGCCCGCGGGCCCGCCATGTCACTCACCATTCATGGCGCCGTGGTGGCCCTCCTGTTTATCGCCGGCGCCAATCAAAGCGTCCGCGACGCTTTGCGAAATACGTCGAACGCCATTCCCATCTTCCTGCCGGCCTACCTGCCGGCCGGCAACCTGGGCGGCGGCGGTGGCGATCATTCCACCTTGCCGGCCGGCCCTGGCCGCCTGCCGCGCGCCGCCCTCAAACAATTCGTGCCTCCCTCCGCCGTGAACGAAAACCTGAATCCCAGGCTCGTCATGGAGCCGGCCATCGTCGTCTCGGCGGACGTCAAGTTGCCTCAAATCGACCTCGCCGTTTTCGGTGATCCGCTCGCGAAGCCCGGTCCGCCCTCGAACGGCCCTGGCGATGGCGGTGGCATCGGGACCGGCTGTTGCGGAGGCGTGGGGCCCGGAAAAGGCCCCGGAGCCGGACCAGGCGACGGCCATGATGGCGGCTTCGGCCGCCTGCGCGGCTTCTCCGCCGTATCCACCGCCCCCGTGCTGATCTTCAAGGTCGAGCCGGAATTCTCCGAGGAGGCCCGCAAGGCTAAGCTGCAGGGCGTCGTCGTGCTCTACGCCGAGGTAGATACCAGCGGCCGCCTGCAAAACATCCGGGTAACCCGCGGGTTGGGGCTGGGCCTCGACGACAAGGCCCTCGAGGCCGTGAAGCAATGGCGTTTTCGCCCCGGCTACCGTGACGGAAAGCCCGTCGTCGAGTCGGCCACTATCGAGGTTAACTTCCACTTGTTGTGACAAAAGAGCTAGAATGACATCCAGCCCCCCTGAAGGAGGATCCTGGATGCTGCGTCTGGATTCCGACAAACCGGTCGAATTCTGCGATGGCCTGCGCCGCCGTGATTTTCTTCACGCGGGCGCCCTTTCCCTGCTCGGCCTGGGCCTCAACGATCTGTTCGCCATGAAGGCGTTGGGCGCCGTCGACACCAAAAAAGATACCAACTGCATCATGTTGTTCATGGTGGGCGGGCCTTCCCAGCTCGACACTTTCGACATGAAGCCCAATGCCCCCATCGAAATTCGCGGACCCTACAAGCCGATCAAGACCAACGTCTCCGGC
>DATGGM010000032.1:0-10053 GCA_035308525.1 Bryobacteraceae bacterium | reverse complement strand
ATCCACAAGAATCACCAGATCGACCACATCGTGCGGGAGATCGGCGTAGGTCATGTGCAGCGTCTTGGCGGCGTTGTATGCCGGCATCACCACGACAACTTTGGGCTTGGGAGTCATGGCTCTCTCTCCGAAACCGCCGTGACAATGAACTGGTAAGCGAACATGCGCTTCCAGCCGCGCGCCGATTCGTACGACATCCGCTCCAGCGCGCGCACCGCCGCGGTTCCTTCCCATTTCGGCAGCGCCAGCCCGATGGGCACTCCCGAGCAGCGCAGCGTCTCGATATGGAAGCCCCCGGCGGCGAACAGATCCAGCCATCCGCGCCAGGTGTAGAAGTGCAGGTGGGTGCGGTCGAACAGGCCGCGGTCCTCCGCTGGAAATCGTCCTCGCAGCACGTTCCAGCGAAAGTAAGCGTGGCCGCTGTTGGGAAGAGATGCCGCCAGCCGGCCGCCCTGCGCCAGCACCGGATTCAGCTCGCTCAGCAGCGCGGCCGGACGGCGCAGATGCTCCAGGATATCGGCGCAGATCACGAAATCGAACTTGCCCGCCAGCGGTGGCAGGCCCATGTCCAGGTCGGCTTCCACAAGTTCGATCGATTCCGGAAAGCCGGCGCGCGCCGTGCCCGGTGAATCGATGCCGGTGACCTGGAAGCCCCGCTCCGCCAGAATCGCGCCCAGGTAGCCGCCCGCGCAACCCACGTCGAGCACCCGCCGGCCCGTGCCCTTCGACGGCAGGCTGGCCAGCAGCAGGCTGTGGCTGCTGTAAGGGCTGTGCTTCAGTTGATAAGGATTGACCGCGGCGGATGGCATCCAGTCCGATTATCCCGCACGCGGGGCAGGCTGCCAACTTACTTATCGAAGGTAATGCTGGCCTCGCCGGAATACTTGTGATAGTTGCGGAAATCGATGGCGTTGCGGCTGCACGACCCCGAATCCCGCTGGCAGCCCAGTGTCTCCGCGTGCACCGGAACCAAAAACTGGCGTTCCCCAAAGCGCACGAATTCATAATCCGTGGCCATCTCGACTTTATCCGTGGGGAAGGCATCCGGGATGTGGATCGCCTGCATCTCGATGCGTAGCACCCGGTTGGTTTCCTTGTCGATCCACACAGAGCCCTTGTATGGTGGACTGATCAATTGGGAAGCCACCATGACCCTCCAGTGCGAATGCTCCCGTTCCACCGAGAAATCGTAAACCATCGCCGCGCGCCCCGCCGACCTCGACTCCTTGCGGAACTCGAAATCCGCCGCCGTGGCCGGTGAGAAGATATCCGCCAGCACCGTCCCGAATTCGCCGGTGGACCATGCGCCGGACAGGTCCTCCATCTTCTTCTTTGTGGGCTTGCCGTTGATGGACAGGTTGCGATAACTCTCCTGCCCGTTCTCATACACCAGCGCCATCGAAACCACGTCCATCGGCTGCCACGAATTGTTCGATTGGCTCTGGTACCGGGTCATGAGCTCCTGGCAAACGTAGTTGGGCAGCGTCTCCAGGAACGATCCGGCGGCTTCCCGCGCCTTCTCGATAATTACTTCCTCGGGACGCAGCGAACCGTTTACGGCCGGCCCCGAAGCCACGGGGACCGCCTCGTTCCGAGCCGAAAGTTCGGGGGAGGGTTCGACCGTATGCGGCGCCGGAGCGGGCGCAGGCGCCGCATCCCGGCGAACAGCTTTGCCGCCGCGCTTTAATACCGGCGGGCCTTGATCGTCGGGATCGATCTGCACCGCCTCCACTTTGTCCTTCGCTGGAGCGTTCAGGTCGGCCGGATTGGTATCTTCCACAACCGTCCGTGGCCGCTCTGTAGATTTCGCTTCCTCCGTTTTGGCTGGCGCCTTCGCCGAGGACGTCTTGTCCGGCGGCGCCTTTGCCGGAGGCTCTTCCTTCTCGTCTTCCGGTTTCGAGCTGTCGTGCGCGCCTTTGGCCAGCGAAGTCTCTACCGGCTCGGCGGCGTGCTCGCGATCCTTGGCGTTGCCATCCTGCTGCCACATCACGTTGACAGCCGTCAGGAAACCCTCGTCATCCTCGCTCGACTCCACCTCGATCAGATCGCCCGGCTTCAGCTCCGCCGGTTTAATCGGATTGCCCGCCTTCAGGAACTGCGTGGCATCCGTGCGCTTGAAATTCAGAATGCGGTGATCGTCCGCCTCCATCACCACCTGGTCCTTCTGCACACGCCGCAGCATTCCCGAGGTGCTCTGTAACTGTGCTTTCGCTTCTTTTTTGTGGCGCCGCGGAAAGGGTATCCCGACGCCGCCGTTGCCGGGTGGATATTGCCCCGGCGGATATCCGTTCGGATTGCCGACCTGGGCGGGTAACGGAGCCTGCGTCAGCAGCAGCGCAAGGCCCAGCCAGTAGTTACGAAGTACGGGCATATAAGTTCGTTGCAAGGATGGACGCGCCCCGCTCGCTGCCGGTTACCGGTCAGGCGGCCCGGTGGCGGTTCAACTGGCGGCGCATGGCGGCCACAATTCGCCGGAAGCCGCGCTCCCAGTCGGGAAACAAATCGATGTACTGCACCTCGCGCTGGATCCGGACGGGCACCGGGCAGGCTTCCAGGCGCGCCGGAATGAGGAAGATTTCGTCCAGTGGCACGCGCTGCGTACAGTCCAGCGCATAGCGGATTTCCGCCTGGAATCCGCCCTTTTTCTTCACGGAACGGTGCGAGAAGCAAGCCAGGAAGAAATCCGACGTGTCGATGGCATTCTCGATCGACCGGGGCCAGTTCTGGCCCGGCAACAGCTTCCGGCGATCCAGCCAGGGGTCGAAGCCGCGGGCTTCCAGGCCGTCGAATAGCCGCTCGGCGGCCTCCGCGTCTTCTTGCACGTAAGCTACAAATACCTTCGGCCGGTTGCGCGGCTGGAACCGGAAACCACGCTGCGCATCGGGCAAAAACGTGCCCAGCCCGTCGATCTCTACGCTGGCGCCTTCCGCCAGGCACTGGCGCACCAGGCGCGCCACCTGCGCGCTCGTTTGCAGGTTATTTCCGGCCATGCCGCCCCCGCTTCTCGTTTTCAAAAGCGAAAGACCCTTGCGGTCCCGGCGTGAATCGGCCCAGCCCGGGCAGCGGCGCGGGTTTGCCCCGGCGCAGCTTCTGCAGGATCTGGTGTACCATGCGATCCAATTGATCCGCCGCTTCGGCTTTGGTCACACCCGACTGCCGCGCCAGCCGTTTGGCGATTTCTGCTTTCCTCATGCCGGCTTCATGCTATCAGTCCGGCCAGCTCCGTCCGTTTCAAAAAGCGGCCCGGTACCGGCAAGATGTTGCAGAATAACGGTTCTTGAAATTCACGAGGCTTGTCACCCACCCCCATCTGCCGAAATGAAGTGATTTTAATTGGCGCTTAAGAAGCAGTTCATGTGCCGTCGTTTATGATACGTTTCAGACGACGCAGAATCGTCAAACTCAAAGGAGATAACGTAATGAAGAAATTGATGAGCCTGATGTTGGGCCTGTCCATCGCTCTGGGTTCGTTCGCAATGTTCGCTCAGGACAACAAGGACACCACCAAGTCCACCGAAAAGAAGAAGAAGACCCCCAAGAAGAAGAAGGACACCACCAAGACCGAAGCCCCCAAGGGCTAATATTTGTCTCAATAACTGGGAATGCCGCGTAGCGGCTCGGTGCAACCTACGCGGCCCTCCAGTTCCTGCCTCTTTTTTCTCCCTTCCTGTTGACTCTCCGCCCTCGGTTCTTCTAATCTCTAGTTGAACACGGGTGATTCCCGAATTCCGTCGATGAATATCTCCGTCAAAGGTGAATACGCCCTACAGGCTCTCTTCGACCTTGCCACCCAACCTGCCGGCGAGCCTGTTAAGATCGGCGAAATTGCCAAGCGTCAGAAGATCCCGCAGAAGTTCCTGGAGCTCATCCTAGCCGGCCTGAAGCAGGGCGGCTTCGTGGAATCGCGGCGCGGGGCCGAGGGCGGTTACCTGCTGGTGCGCTCTCCGGAAACCCTGACCGCGGGCGAAGTGCTGCGCTATGTAGAAGGCCCCCATCCCGGGAGATCCCGCTCGCGCCGCCATGCCGAAACGCCCTTCACCGCCATGTGGAATCGCGTGGATCTGGCCGTATCCGAAGTTTTGGACCACACTACGTTCGCCGAACTGCGTCGCGCCTGGGCCGAGCGGCACGCCCGGTTTGTTCCGAATTGGGAGATATAGGCATTGTTCCACGCGGACAATTCGCTCAGCATCGGCCGCACGCCGCTGGTGCGCATCAACCGCATCACGGATGGCGCGTCTGTCACTCTGCTTGCCAAGATCGAAGGCCGCAATCCGGCGGGATCGGTCAAAGACCGCATCGGCGCCGCCATGGTATGGGATGCCGAGCAGCGCGGCATTTTGAAACCGGGCAAAGAACTCATCGAGCCCACCAGCGGCAATACCGGAATCGCCCTGGCCTACGTGGCCGCGGCTCGCGGATACGCCATCACCCTCACCATGCCGGAGAGCATGTCCATCGAGCGGCGCAAGATCCTGCAGGCCCTCGGCGCCAAACTTCTGTTGACCGACGGCGAGCAAGGCATGGCCGGCTCCATCGCCAAGGCGCTGGAACTGGTATCCTCAGACCCGGCGCACTACGTGCTCCTCCAGCAGTTCGAAAACCCCGCCAATCCGCGCATTCATTTCGAGACCACCGGTCCGGAGATCTGGAACGATACCGCCGGCGCCATCGACGTGCTGGTAGCCGGCATAGGCACCGGCGGCACCATCAGCGGCATTTCGCGCTACATCAAGCAGACGCAGAATAAAACGATTCTTTCCGTGGGAGTTGAGCCCGCGCGCAGCCCGGTGATCACGCAAACGCTGCATCACGAGCCGGCGCGGCCCGGTCCTTCCAAGATCCAGGGCCTCGGTGCGGGCTTCATCCCGGATACGCTGGATCTGTCGCTGGTCGACCGCGTGGAGACCGTCACCGACGAAGAGGCCATCGAAACCGCCCGCCGGCTGGCGCGCGAGGAAGGCATTCTGTGCGGGATTTCGTGCGGAGCCGCCATGGCTGCGGCTCTGCGCTTGGCCCATGAAGAGCAGTTCCGGGACAAAACCATGGTGGTGGTGCTCCCGGATTCGGCCGAGCGCTATCTCAGCACGTCTCTTTTCGACAACCCAGAAGAGTAAAGCGGGCGCGTTTGGGTGAAAAGGGGTGAGTGCGCCCGCTTATCGTAACGGGGATTTGCCGAGAAGACGACCCCATTTCAAGAAGGGTTACAGGAGAACACCCGATCTGTGATTTTTCTTACGATAGTCCCAATTCCGGGTCCGCGCCGCCTTACGATACAATCGGGGTGGCATGCGGCGGATCCTTATTTTGGGAGTAGTTTTGGCTTGGACCGCGGCCGCCCAAACCGCCGACCAACCCATTGAAAAACCAGTACTTACCAATAATGGGAAGCTTCTATTGGTGGATTACCACTGCACCGGAGACGACATTCACGCCACCGGCTTGAGCTGCACCGTCGAGGATCCCTGCCCCGTGTTCCTCGAACTGGACTGGGTCGAAGCAGTCGGTAACCGGATCTTCCTGACCGGTAATATTCATACTTCCACCACCACGCTGGCGTCCATTCTCCTGGCCTCGGAAGATGCCGGCAAGACCTGGCGCGAGCCGTTTGACCGAATGCGCGCGGCCGGGCTGGACCGCATCCAGTTCATCGATTTCGAAAACGGCTGGATCAGCGGCGCGGTTTTGCATCCCCTCCCGCGCGATCCGTTTCTGCTGGTCACTTCCGACGGCGGCCAGAATTGGCGCATGCAGCCCGTCTTCGGCGAACCGCAGTTCGGCTCCATCGCGCAATTCTCGTTCAGCTCGCACGCCGACGGCGCCATGGTGATCGATCGCGGCCGTGGCAGCGAGACCGGACGCTACGAGCTCTATGAAACCCCCAACGCGGGCGAGACCTGGATGCTGCGCCAGTCGAATGACAAGCCCATCCAGATGAAGCGCGTCAGCGGCACCGGCAACGCCGACTGGCGGTTGCGCGCGGAAGCCGTAACCAAAGCGTATCGCGTGGAGCATCACATGGGCGATGCCTGGCACTCCGTGGCTGCGTTCCTGGTTTCGTTAGGGGCCTGCAAGCCGCCGGAGGCGCCGCTACCCCCGCCCGATGCCGGGGCTCCCGAGAAACCGGCGCCACCGAGGCGCTGAAGCCTCGTACCATTAGCACTCATCGGTGCATTACAAGAACCTCGCAAAACGGCGCGCGGCTGTTTCCTGGCGATTCTCTGCGTGACCGCGGCGCCCGCGATCACGGGGTCTTTGATGGGCAGCCTGGCTCTGAACAAGCCCCAGATACCTTGCCTGGTCGAATTTGAAAGGGCGGCCGGTGTACCCGAAGGTAACCGGTGGAGCGCAGTCGCTGGCCAACCTCGAAGAGTTATTCGTTCCGAAGAGCCCGCAGCGGATCCAGCCCAGCCGCGCGCCGTGCCGGCACGTAGCTTGCAATTGCGCTGACCGTCAGCAGCGCCAGAGGAACGAGCGCATACACCACAGGAGACGATGCGCCGAGTCCGGGAAAACCCGCCGACAGCATGGGTACCGCCACCGCCGTGAGCGCCCCGCCCAGCGCGATGCCCACGCCCGCCAGAATCAGCCCGCGGCGCTCCACGAACCAGATAACGTCACGGCGGCTCGCGCCGATAGCTACCCGGATGCCGAACTCCTTCACGCGGCGGCTTACCGTGTAGGCCACCAGCCCATAGAGCCCGGTGGTGGCCAGCGCCAAGCCGATGAATCCCATCGTCCCCACCATTTGGAAGAACTGCAGCCACGTATCCGTCACGCGGCTTTCGTAGAGCGTCGCCACGGGCCGCAGGTTGAATACCGGCACGTTGGCGTCGATCGCACGCACCGCGCCGCGTAAGGGACTTGCCAGGCCGCCGGCATCGCCCACCGACTGTACGATCAACGTCATCCGCGAGCGCGGGTTCTGCTCGTAAGGCACATACACGAACGTGGCCGGCGCTTCGTTCACCGCCAGATAGTGCCCGGTCTTCGCCACTCCCACCACCTCGGCAAGGGGGCCGGCCGCGCTGTCCAGACGGATCCGCTTTCCAATCGGCTCCTGGTTCGGCCAATAGGTCTTGGCAAACTGCTGGTTCACGATGGCCACCCGCCGCGACCCGGCGCGGTCGTCGTCCGTGAAAGCGCGCCCGCGCGTGATTCCGACATTCAGGGTCTTGAAGTAGCCGGCGTCCACCGCCGCGCCGAACGCGATCGCTGTTTCGCGACCCTTCGGGAACTGGTACGCCTCGGGCGCCACCGTGATCACGGTCTGAGCGGGAGACAATGGCAGCGACTCGGTTATAGACACTCCCGCTACGCCGGGCATCGTGCGCACGCGATCCACCAGTTGGCGGTAGAAAGCCATCGTCTGTTCCGGCGAGTAGTGCAGCACCGCGGGCGCCGTATCCATGCTGATCAAATGGTCTATGCGAAATTCGGGCGGCATCACCAGCATGTTCCGGAAGCCCGCCAGAAACATGCCGGCAGCGATCAGCACCACCATCGCCAGCGCTATCTGGCCGGCCACCAGAATGTCCCGGCCGAACGTCCGGCCCCTGCCGGATGCGGCTTCTCCGCCCGCCTTCAGTGCGCTCACAAAGTCCGTTCGCGCCGTCTGCCAGGCCGGGACCAGGCCGAAGAACAGACAGCTCGCCAGCGCCGCCAGCAGGCTGAACTGCGCCACGCGCCAATCGAGTTGCACCCCCAGCACGAACGGTGGATCGCTCGGGACGCTCATCGTTTCGAGCAGCCGGATTCCGCCATATGCGGCGAACAGCCCCGCCCCGCAGCCGGCCATCGCCAGCATCAGGCTCTCCGTCATCAGTTGGCGCACCACGCGCCTCCGCCCCGCCCCGATGGACAGCCGGATCGCGATCTCGCGGCTGCGTGCCCGCGCCCGCACCAGCAGCAGGTTCGCGACGTTCGAGCACGCCATGATCAGGATGAGCGCCACCAGCCCCATGAGCATTCTCACGGCGGCCAGTAATTGTGGACTCTGTTGGATGCGTCTCCGCAGTTCCGTGCGCGCCGTCATATGCCGGCCGCGATTCGTCTTGACATACTCGCGCTCCAGGGCCGCTCCGATGATGGCCAGTTCGGCCCGCGCCGATTTCAGTGTAGCGCCGGCATGCAATCGCCCCTTGACCACCAGATTGTGGCTGCCGCGGTCCTCCAGCGGATCCGCCGCCTCACCTTCCAGGCGCTGGGCCATCCTCAAGGGAACGAAGACGCTGGGCCGGATAAAACGGTCGAGGCCCGTAAACGACGCCGGGGCCACGCCGATGATCGTGAAAACCACCCCGTTGAGGCGCAGGCCGCTGCCAATCGCGCGGCCATCGCCCCCGTAATTCTCCTGCCAGAAGTCGTAGCTGACCATCGCCACGGGCTGGGCCGCCGCGGTTTTTTCGTCGGCCGGAAAAGCACGGCCCCCCGCAGGCGTCACTCCAACCACCGGAAAGTAGTTGTCGCTCACCAGGTTCGCAAAACACATCCGTGCCGGCGCTGCCGGATTGGCTGCCACCGCCAGGGTGGTCAGGCGGTAGGCCGCCAGGCCGCTGAACGCGCGGCTCTTCTCGCGTAGATCCCGGTAATCCGGAAACGACATGCCTTCAAAGGGATTGTCAGGGGTGGTGCTGGTGACGTCGTAGAGCGCCCCGGGATTCTTTACCGGCAGGGGCCGCAGCAGCAACGCGTCGGCGAAGCTGAAGATCGCGCTGTTCGCGCCGATTGCCAGCGCCAGAGAGAGCACCGCCACCGTGACAAATGCCGGCTGCCTGCCGAGCGTGCGCATGGAATAGCGCATGTCTGCGAAAATACTCTCGAGCCACGGCCAGCCCCAGCCGGCCCGCACTTCCTCCATCGCCAGCGTCAGGTTGCCGAGTTCCCGGCTGCCGGCTATGGCGGTGAGTGACTCCAGCTCCTCGCGCATCTCGCGCTCCTGCCGGCGGCGCCATGCCGGCCACAGGTATTTGATACGGCTCCGGACAGTCATTTCTGTACCTGCGGCAGCGGACCCATGATCCTCGCGACCGTGCTGACGAAGTCGGCCCATTTCGAGTGTTCCCGTACCAGATGCTTCCGGCCGGCCGCGGTGAGCCTATAATACTTGGCGCGCCGGTTGTGCTCGGACGTCTTCCATCCGGACGCGATCCAGCCTTTGGCTTCCAGCCGCTTCAGCGCCGGATAGAGCGAGCCGAACTCGATGTCCAGGGCTTCGCTTGAATTGCTGCGGATGCTCTTGGCGACGCCGTAGCCGTGCTGGGGGCCGGCCAGTAGTGTTCGCAGCACCAGCATATCGAGCGTTCCCTGCAGCAGTTCCATATAGAGATATCCTATATGAAGAGAGTCTATAGGTCAACCGCGGATCATTGTGGGGGAGCGCGCTGAACGTCGACGAGCGAGGTTGGGGAGTCCGAATAATGCGCCCGAGCCGCACCAGAGATGGGTTGGCTGTTTGGTTATCGTCGGCATTTGTATTTGGGATTTGTGAGCTTCGCGGTGATGTAGCCGATGGGGTCCACTTTATGAACTGAGCCAGACCGGTACGGCCGTTCAGCTTCCGCTAGTAAAGATGGGTGGCACTTACCGATCATCGAAAAATCCCTGCTCCCTTCATCCTCTCGTTTGCGTTAAAACAACGCAAACTAACGCTAATCAGAGGATATTCAACTCCTAAATCGATTCGCATGTATCACGGCCGCGCCATCATTCCGCCAGCCGGAATCCACGATCTGCTGCTGTTGCCGTTCTCGCAGACCTCAACCAGTACGCAGCGACCATGCACTTCCTTGGTCAGACGACGATCCTATCGCTGACCGGCGACCGAGGCACAGGAGAAACTTATTGCATGCCCCATCACCTCACGATCGACGGTGGAAAGCGACGCCTGATGATTGCGGCTCTCCGATATTCGGACGAGTTCGTGAAGATCGACGGCGCTTGGTTATTTGCCGAGCGTCTGCTCTACGTTGACTGGATCGAAGAGCGCGCACTTTGATGAACGTACCGACGGCAAGCCAAAAACGCATCGTAATCGTTGGCGCGACTGGAATG
>DATGGM010000031.1:0-34557 GCA_035308525.1 Bryobacteraceae bacterium | reverse complement strand
GCGCCGCCGCACGGGCTCCACCTACGCGCTGGCGATAACTGGCATTGCCGGGCCGGACGGGGGCACTGAGAAAAAGCCTGTCGGCACCATCCACGTGGGCCTGGCGGACCCGGCCGGCGTGCACACCCTGCACCGCCAGTTCTTCGGTGATCGCACACGCATCCGCCAGTTCTCCACCCAGATGGCGCTGGATATGCTGCGGCGCGCGCTCGCGCGGATTTCCTGAGCCGCTTGCCGCACCTGCTATAATTATCCCCATTGGGAGGCATAATTCATCATGATAAACTCGCTTTTTACGCCTGAATTTCAATCTGTTTTCAATTCGGTTAAGGACACCGGCGGTCCGCCCAAAGCCTTCCCTTCGCCCATAGACTGGCGCGACCAAACGATCTATTTCCTGATGATCGACCGGTTCAACAACCCCGCCGCGGCGCCCGGCCACCAGCCCTTCGACGATCCCGAGTTCTTCGGATTTCAAGGCGGCAATTTTGCGGGAATTCAGCAACAATTACCGTATATTAAGGGGCTGGGCGCGGGCGCAGTTTGGCTCAGCCCGGTGCTGGCCAACGCTCTCAACCAGCCGGGCACCTATCATGGCTACGGCATCCGCGATTTCCTGCACGCCGACCCGCGCTTCGCGCAGGATGCCGCGCACGCCGACGACGAGCTCCGGTCGCTGGTGGATGCCGCTCACAGCCAGGGTCTCTATGTGATTCTCGATATCGTCTTGAACCACACCGGCGACGTATTCGCTTACGTGTGCGATCCCGGCGAAACCGATTGCACCGGCAGCCAGGGCGCGCAAGCCGACTTCCGCTCCACGCCGCGGGCCATCCAGTGGCGGGACGCTCAATCCAATGCCCATCCCGAATGGCCCGACGTCGCCACCATTCCCAACCCGCCCGCCGACGCTCTGGTGTGGCCGCTGGAGTTCCACGACAACTCCTTTTACCGCAGGCAGGGCACTCCGGACCCTTCCGGTCCGGACACCATCGGCGATTTTGCCTCGCTGAAGCAGCTCCGCACGGACAACGCCCAGTTGCAGCAGTTCCTGATTCGCGCCTATCAATACGTGATCGCTCGCTTCGATATCGATGGTTTCCGCATCGACACGCTGCGTTACCTGCCGCCGGGGTTCGCTCAATTGTTCGGCAATGCCATCCGGGAATTTGCCCTGAGCTCCGGCAAAAAGAACTTCTTCACTTTCGGCGAAGTCCTGGTGGGCGATGACGAGGAAGAAATCGCGCGCTTCATCGGCCGCACGACTACGGAACAGGCAGACATGGTGGGTGTGGACGCCGCTCTCGATTATCCGCTGTTCAACAATCTGAAGCCCGTGATGAAGGGCTTTTCCCCGCCCTCAAACCTGGTGAGCATGTATCAGTTTCGCAAAAGCGTCGAGGCGGACGTGCTCAGTTCCCACGGCGACGCTACGCGCTATTTCGTGACGTTTCTGGATAACCACGACATGAAGGAGCGCATCCGCTATGAACAGCCCGGCAACCCGCATCAGTTCGACGACCAGGTGAATCTCGGACTGGCCTGTCTCTATAGCCTGCCCGGAATTCCCTGCCTTTACTATGGAACCGAACAGGGCCTGCACGGCGCCGGTAAAGACGATCCCGCGGTCCGCGAGGCGCTGTGGGGTGGGCCGGGCTTTCCGCGCGATAGCTTCTATTACACGCACATCTGCAAGATTGCCGCCGTGCGCGCGTCCCACACCGCCCTGCGCTACGGCCGCTTCTACTTCCGGCCGGTCTCGGGTGATGGCAGCAACTTCGGCGTATCCCCGTTCCAGCAAGGTATCCTGGCGTTTTCGCGGATTCTGATGGATCAGGAAGTGGTAGTGGTGGCCAACACCAGCACTACGGACACACGCAGCTTCGATGTCATCGTGGATATCACCCTGAATCAGCCGGCCGACCAGCTCACTGTGCAATACAGCAACAAAGCGGCCTTCGAGGGCCCCGCGCCGGTCCAGGACAAGGCGGCCGGCACGGTATCCGTGCAGGAGCCGGAAGGCGGCATCGGCACGGGGCCGGTGCGCTCCATACACGTCACTCTGGCCCCGCTGGAGGTCCAGATTCTGGCGCAATGAGATTACGGCGTCACCGTGATGGCAGCCGCTCCGCTGTCCCAATAGTAGTTATACGTCCAGTTTGAGTTAAACACGCCGATATCGATAGAGTAAGTTCCCGCCGGCACATTGCTGGCGGGAGTCCAGCTATACGAATACGGATGGCTCTGGCCGGCGGCAAAGTTCTGGCCGGTCCAATAAGCCGTAGCGACCGCGCTTCCCGATTGATTGAAGATCTGCAGCTCGACAATTGCGTTCGTCAAGCCTGCCGAGCCCGTTTCAGTCACCGTCGCCGAGATATTGCTCGCAGCTCCCGACGCGATAGTCGCCGGATTCGCGGTCGCCGAAGAGGTGAACGTGGTCGACGAGTTCACCGTAATCGTGCCGGCGGACGAGTTCCAGTTCCATAGCTGCCAGGTGGAGCTGAATACCGCGACCTGTATCGTAAACGTCCCCGCCACGGCCGGTTGCAGGGTCAGATTATAGCTGTGCGACTGGTTCTTGGAGAAGTTTTGTCCGGTGAAATTCTGGGTGGCGGCATTGTTGCCATTTGGGTCGGTCACATAGATCTGCACAATTCCGCCGCTCAACGAGTGCGCCGTACAGGTGACCTTGGCCGTGACGGTCGTGCTCGCCCCTTGCATGACCGGGTTCGGCGATGCCGAGGCCGACGATGTAAACGTGGGGGGCGCTATCGGTTTCGCCGCCAGCGGCGCGGAGTTCGGACTGCTGCCCGCCGCGTTCGAAGCCGACACTACGTAGTAGTAAGTCGTTCCGTTTGTCAGGCCGGTATCCTTGAAACTCGTGGGCGACGGGCTGGAAACCGTGCCTATCTGGCTGTAGGGACCGCCGCTGGCCGTACCCCTGCTCACTGTGTAGCTGGTCGCACCTCCCGAGGCGTTCCACGTCAGGGTTACGGTGCGGCTCCCCACAGTCGCCGCCAGGCCCGTAGGAGCGGGTGGTGGGGAAGTCACGTTACCCGGCGCGATCACGAACAGCGTGATGCTCTGCGGCGGCAGCGTAGCAGCGATCGCATTGTTGGCGATGGCCACGTTGCCGAGCGCGGTGATAGCGGTCTGCGACGCGGAAGCAATCTGCCACACCTGCGCCGTGCCGGTGGTCGCGAAGTTCGCCAGGCTAACGGATACCGGGGTGCTCCCCTGCTGTTTGTTGATCGCCATCACGGTCAACGCGCCATCCGTGGAGCGCACGGCCGCGAATGCGGACAGGTTATCGGGATTGGCGACTCCCGCAGAAACGCTGGTGTCTCCGAACGTAGAGTTGTGTCCGTCGTAGTTGCGATAGATCTGCATGGCCAGATAGGTCGGCGAGGGGTTGAGTGGGACCGTCCAGCGGGTAGCCAAATCCAGCGCCTGGCGGCCGAAAATACCGAGCACGTCGGCCTGCGTGGTGGCTCCGTTCAGATTGGCTTCGTCGCCCCAGTTGTACTCCGTGACAGCCGTCTTCAAGCCCGGATAATACTGCTGCACCCAGCTCTTCAGGTTCGGAATCAGGTCGACGATGCCACCGTTGATCCCCACCTGCGCGATCCAGGATTGATCCACGTAGTGCGGATCCCAAAGGGAGCGCGTCGACTGATTGCGGATGAGCTGGGCTGCCGTCGAATCGTTGTTGCTGAAGGAGCCGTCCTGCGGATAATAATGCACGCTCAGCACATTCAGCAGGTGCTTGCCGCTGGTCTGCTGATAGCTGTAGAGTTGCTGCATCAGCCAGGGATAGTAATACGTGTTGTTGTGCGTGGCGTAGTCCGATCCAGCGCCGGTTCCGTTCTGCTGATCGAAGCCGCTGTAGAACAGCGCCAGCCATCCCCATTCCTCGGGGCCGACGATAGTCGCGGCCGGGTCCAGCCCGCGCACCGCGCCCGCGTAGTTGAGGAAATCGTTATAGATCTCGTTGTAGGTCGCGCCCACCGGATGCACGTCGCGGTGGGTGCTGTGCCAGATGGACGGCTCGTTGTCCGTCAGGTAATACTTCACGCCGCCGGCCGATGATAATCCCCAGGTGTTGACCAGATGCTGCACCCACGACTGCTCGAACGCCGGACTATTCGCGGTGCTGGCATCCAACGGATTGTTGCCCGTAATGTATGGATTGCCCGCCGCGGTGCCGATGCCGTTTCCGGCATCCGGGTTGTAAGGGTCCCAGCCGGTTTGCGGGCCGTACTTGGCGATCGAGAAGGACCACTGGGTAGCGCGGCCGGGCCCCAGGTTCCCGATATAGGTGATCATCGGAATCGTCACCAGCGCCTGGGCTCCCACGTTGGCGGCGCGCGTGGTGGTAATGAAGTTGTCTAACCGGTAGCCGGGTGTCGCAACCGAATCGGCAAAGCTCTCAAAGTACCAGTCGTTGCCGCGGTTATCGGAATTGAGCTGCCAGTTATAGCTGGTCTGCGCATTCCCACCGCTGCGGTTGAGGGGAGCGTTTAGAGCCGTCAGGTCGGTGGTGGCCGCGAAAGCCAATCCGTAAATGTCGGGGCTGATCGGATGCCGGTTGGCGTTGGCATCCACGGCGACGTAGGTGGCCGGGTTCTGCGCCAGCAACGGCGGCACGGCCGCCAAAGCCAGTAGTACCGCTGCGAGTCTTTTGTGCATGCCGCCTCGAAGCGTACTGCCGCACCGCGGGACTGTCAAGACTGTCTTGTGTTAGATCGCTCACTCCAGCAGCAGACCCTGATAGCGGCCCATCCAATAAGGCAATAGGAAGGCTGCGCCATCGTCTTCGCTGCGTCCATCCGCGCCGCCATCGATTTCAAATGGATTCGAATTCCATTTCATAACCGGCCGTTCGTCGGGAGGCAGCAGCGTGATGGCCTGCCGCCGCTTGAACCTGTCGCGAGCCGGATCCATCACGATGTCGCCGCGATATGAATTCTTCACGGCCCATTCCACGGTATCGACCGGCATGCGGTACAGCGTCCGCACCGCGCCTGCCAGGTGCGCAGACGAAGCGGGCTCCGCCAGGTTGTATATGAAAGTCCACAGCGGACAATCTTCCCGGGCCAGGTTCTCCCACCATCCATTTATGGCCGGCCGGTAGTAGCGTTCCCGCAAAGCCGGATCGTTTTCATACCGGAAGAGGCCATAGAAAGAAAGCATGGCCAGCTCTTCATCGGAGTAGTTGATCTCTCGGCGCAATTCCTTGTAGCGCGTGGCTGTTTGCGCGTAGCCCAGGTTCAGTGCCGCTTTGCGGTACTCCTTTTCATAACGGGGATTCCTTGTAATGTGAGCGGCGGTCTTCAGAAAGCTCAAAAGTTCCATGCTGTTCAGGGCGCTGTCGCCGGGTTCCTGACGGAAATAATCCTGCGACCAGCGGCCCCATGTCGTCGGCTTGCCGTTTACATCGATCAGGTAGTAGCCGTGATCGAGAATATGATCCATGATGCGCGCCGCGGTCTCGGAGATGCGCCTCTTCAACGCCATATCCGGCAGCAGGTCGTTAGCCACGCCGTACAGGAAGAAATGTCCCACGATCTCGTCCGAGCTCGTATCGCCCTTCCAGTAATATTGGCCATCGGGTGTCCAGTGCCACTGGCCGTCGGCAGGCATCGGTTCGCCCTTGCAAATGTAAGACCGAGCCGGAAACCCGCGCTTCCCCGCCACCTCCTCCAGAAACAGGACCGCATCGATCGACCGGGTAGCGTTCTCCAGCGCCTCGGGCGACCGGGTGACGGCGTAGCGGAAGCATTCGGCCGCCGCGTACATGGACGTCCACAAGCCGTCGTTGTCGTCGTCCCGCAACTGGTTGCTTGTCAACTCCCCCGGCACGCCCAGAATTGATGGCGCCACCAGACCGTGCCGGTCATGCCGCGCATGGATGCGCTCCTCGAAGAGCGCCGCTTTCGCCGCCATCGTCATCGCCCGCAGCTCGATGTGCGACACGCCCGTCCGCGTGCGGACCCACATCCCCGCGGCCTGACCGGCGGAGAGCTGTAGCACGTCGTCATCCGGCAGATAGCGTTTGCCGGCGAAATACTGGCGCCGGTAGCGTTCTGGCGCGCGCATGTCCAAGCGCACCACGCCGTGCGTGGAGGCGGACCATTCCGCTCCATCCGATGCTATGGCGCGCATGGTCCCCGGCCCCTGCTTCAAAGCGTTAGGCACTTGCGGGTCATTCCAGGAATAAAACGTGCGGAACTTCTGTGGCTGCGGGGTCAGCCGGACCGGTTCGGCTCCCGAACACGCCGCAATCAGAACCGCGCCCGCCAGGAAGCGGCACTTCACGGCCGCTTCAAATACTTGTCGAACCAGTTCAGTTCCTCCCACATCACGTGCTCGATGGATTCGCGCCCGCCGTAGCCGTGCGATTCCAGCGGCAGCATCACCAGCCGGACAGTCCCGCCATTACCGCGAATCGCCTGGTACAGGCGCTCGGATTGTATCGGAAAGGTGCCCGTGTTGTTATCCGCCTCGCCGTGGATGAGAAGAATCGGTGTCTTGATCTTGTCCGCGAGCATGAACGGAGACATGCGCAGATACACATCCTGCGCCTCCCAGAACGACCGGCGTTCGGTTTGAAACCCGAAGGGCGTCAGCGTGCGATTGTAAGCGCCGCTCTCCGCTACTCCCGCGTGGAAAAGATCGGAGTGCGCCAACAGGTTGGCGGTCATGAAAGCGCCGTAGCTGTGGCCGCCCACGCCCACTCGCTCGCGGTCGGTGACTCCCATCTCCACGGCTCTGTCGATGGCTGCCTTGGCGTCCATCACGATCTGCTGCACGTAAGTGTTATTCACCGTTTCCGGATCGCCGATCACCGGCATAGCGGCGTTATCCAGCACCGCGTACCCGTGCAGTAAGAAGAGCAGGTGCAAACCCGCGCCAGTGAATGTCGTGAATCGATCCTGCGAGCCGCTCACCTGCCCGGCGGTAGCGGCGTCGTTATATTCCAACGGATAAGCCCACAACAAAGTAGGCAGCCGTGTGCCTTCTTTATAGCCGGGAGGCAGATAGAGCGTGAACGAAAGCGGCACGCCGTCCTCGCGCTGGTAGCTCACAATTTGTTTCCGGATGCCGCGCACCTGCGGCGTGGGATCTGCGATTTTGGTCAGCGGTGTCAGCGAGTCTCCCGTCCGGATGTAATAGTTGGGAGGCTCCGTCTGGCTCTCGCGGCGTGTCAACAGCCGCCTGCCGTCGTCGTCCAGGATGGCGATCACCGATTCGTAACTGCCGCTTCCAGACTGAAACACCCGCTCGCTTTTTTGCGTGACCAGATCGTACCGGTCAAGAAAGGGGTGATCACCCGAGGGACCGGCGCCCTCCGCCGTCAGGAAGATGTTGTCGCCGCGTTCCAGGATAGCCTGCTGCCCATTCGCAAGGCGACGCATCACGGGACGCCCCGGATCGTGATAGCGGTCCTGCACGTTGCGGCTGAAGATCACGCGGCCCTCCGCGTTTGGCGTGTTCAGCCCGATCTCGATAGTGCGCCCCCAACGCTTGTCGCGCTCGTACTCCGTCACCAGTGCCTTGCCGCCCTGGGCCAACGGCTCCAGGCCGGTGAAGCGTTCGACCGTTTCGAAGATTTGGCGTGGCTGCGATTGGAACGGCGCCGCCAGCGTCACGATCCGGTCGCGATGTGGCACTTTCTCCTTGGGATTGCCGCCATCCTGCGCTTCAACCCAGACTAGTGAAGCGGGTTCATCGGCCCGCCATTGATAAGCCCGCGGACCGGTGCGCACGCCCTCTGTCGGAATGCGGTCTGCCAGCGGCAGGTCCGCAAGCTGATACAGCTTCTGCCCGGCACGGTCCCAGACTTCCACCGTTTGTGGAAAGCGGAATACAGGATGCAGATACGAATACGGCCGGTGAACCCGCGAGACGAGCATGTACTGCCCGTCCGGCGATGGCTCCGCGGCTTCGAAGACAGCGGGCTTGCCGACCGGCGCGATCTTCCCGCTGGCCGCGTCTATATACGCAAGCTGGGAAGTCGCGTAGTAATCAAACAGATCTTCGTCGCGCGGCGTGCTCAGCATGTCTTCGTAGGTCACAACGGGGCCGGAGCGGCCGGAACTCTCCTGTACATGGGGCCCTGTAGGCGTCGCGGCGTCGGCGGGTGGCCGGCCGCGGTGCTCCGGCACCAGGCGCGCCAGAAACGTCCGGCTATCCGCCAGCCATACGACCGGCTGGCCGATCACCGCATTTAACCGAAGGCCGTCGATGTGCCGCGTCTGCCCGGTGGCCGCCGTCCCGATCCACAATTCAATGGCATTCGCTGTGGTGTTCGTAAACGCGAACTGCTTGCCATCGGGGCTCCAGACAGGCGCGCCCAGCCTGGCGCCCGACGGCGTCGAAAGGCGAACATCGGAAGCATCCGCAAGCCGCTTGATGGCGTACGAAGTACCGTAAGGGGCCAAGTGTGGGCCGTTGGTTTGGGTATCGATGCGCAAACCGGCTAGTCGGAGCATCGGTTGCGCCACTTCGGCAATGGGCGGGTACCGCAGCGGTTGCATGAGAATGGCGTAGTCGCGCGATGGACTCACCGAGATCAGCGGCGGGGGCGCCGCGTTCAAGACATCCAGGATTTCCTGCGGCGGCTTTTGGTAGGTGAGTTCAGCCGGGATGGCCAGGGCAGCGGCCACCCAGAAACACAGCATAAGGCGGGATCGCATATGCTGTCATTCTACGATACGGCTTGTTCTCCAGCCTTCACCGCGGTTCGTCTGAATGATGTTTTGCGCCGCTTCCGCTCCCGCCGGCGGATAGCGAGGCGTTTTTAAGTACTGCGGACCGCCTGCCGGGCGGCCTGCCGCGCCCCCTTGGACGACTGCTCGCTAAACGTTCCAGGCTCAATATGGCCTGGTCAATATTGGCGCGTTGTTCCCGCAACTCGGCGAGAACCTTAGATAGATCCATGGCGCACCCCCCTCCATAGGGTTCAGCTAAAGGCGGTCAGTGGCTTCAGTCGAAAGGAACTGCCAACTTCGCAATGGATATCTCAGATTATAAACGGTTCCCATTAAGCTTGGACCTACCGCAGCATCTAATCTTTCAGAAATATTTGAACCCGTCCCTTTGGTAATGACCACCAACCGGCGGTGGGGACATGCCAGGTTTCATCCATGATTTCGCTTTAAACCAGTGAATATAAGACTGAGAAGTTGTCTCCAGTACCGAAATTCCCCAGAGGGCCCAGTACACGTTCCCGGTGGATAATCTTGACGCAGCTACCACCTAGGCGTGAGAATCATTACACCAGGAGGGCGTCCCCGCGACTGTAGCCGGCGCTATTTCCGGCATAGCTCGCGTGACGATTCCCATAGCCAAGGAGATCTCAATGCTGACGCAGTTTTCAAATAATTCAGGGCGGGTGCTGCTCTTCGCGGCGACCATGACGGCGCTATGCCTCATCGCCACGTACCCGGCCCATGCGCAGACACTTACTGTGTTCCACACCTTCACCGGCGGAGCGGATGGTGGCAACCCATTCGACACACCGCTGTTATACAACGGCAGTGTATTCGTCACCACCCATGCGGGGGGAGCCCACTCGGCCGGAACGGTCTTCGACGTGAACCTCAAGACCCATAAGAACACCGTGCTGCACTCCTTCGCGGGCGGCCCAAGCGATGGCGCCGGTCCGATTGCGGGCCTGATCCAGGATGCGGCCGGCAACCTCTACGGCGCCACGTATAAAGGTGGCCAGTACAATTTCGGAGCCATCTTCGAGCTGACTCAACTGGGCGCCCTCACCCTACTGCACAGCTTCCAGGGCCCGCCGATCGAAGGATTGGGACCCTCTGGAACCCCCATCTTCGATCCCTCCGGCAACCTCTTCGGCACCACCTACCAGGGCGGGGGCTCCAGGGGTTATGGAACCGTGTACGAGATTAGCGCCGAGGGTGTCTATCTCACGGGGCAAAGCTTCCCGTCGGCCGGCGGCCTGGTCCGCGCGGGCCTCCACCTGGAGGAAGGCGTGCTCTATGGCACCACGGTGGGTAGCGCCGCGGTTTCTTATGGCGGCACCATTTTCGCGGTAGGTAGACAAACCGCGCTATACACGTTCAGTGGAGGTGCGGACGGCGCCCAACCCGAGGGCGGGGTCATCGGCGACGGGCAAGGCAATCTCTACGGCACAGCCTCCGGTGGCGGCAGCGGCACGTTCGGCAACGGCTGCGGCGTCATCTTCGAGTACAACATCGCCAGCGGTCACCTGACGGTTCTGCATACCTTCACCGGGCCGGATGGGGCCGTCCCGATGGCGGGACTGTTCCGGGATGCGCAGGGCAACCTTTACGGCACCACCCTGCTAGGGGGCTTGGGTTACGGAACGGTATTCAAACTGGGCACTACCGGGACGCTCACCACGATCCATAGCTTTACGGGGGGCGCGGACGGAGCCAGTCCGAATGCCGGCGTAATCGTGGATGCGGCAGGCAACATCTGGGGCACTACAACGAACGGCGGATCCGCTACTGGTTCGGGCGGATACGGCACGCTGTTCGTCATCACCCCGCCGCCAGCCGGCTAAGCGACCTTTCGCAAACGGCTGACGCGCCCGACCTCCACCCATTCGACGACCAGGATATTGCCCGCATGGTCGAAACAAGCGCCATGCGGGCAAACAAATTTGCCCGGTGTGAAGTGATCGCGCGTCTGCTTGCGGAGTTCTCCCCAAGTCTTGGCTGCGCTGTCGTCGCCCAGGTGGGTGATCACCTTGTTATCGCGGTCCATCAGCGTCACTCGGGCGCCCAGATCCGGGATCACAAATTCCCCATGCCGCTCGCTGAAGTGACACGGCAGATTGACGCCGCCCACGAAGCTGTCGTGCTTGCCATCGAGAGTGAAATACTGCAGGCGGGCGTTGCCGCGGTCGGCGACCAGTAGTTTGGGCTGCGGCCAGCGCAGGTCCACGGTGATGCCGTGCGGGCAATCCAATTGGCCGGGTTCCTTTCCCTTACCGCCGAACGTTCGGATGAACTCGCCCTTGCTGTTGTACTGGTTGATATAGCTGGATCCGTAACCATCCCCCACGTAGATATCGCCGTTCGGCGCGATCGCCAGGTTGGTGGGGCTGTACTTGGTTAGCGGCTTGCCGTCCTTATCCAGCTTGTAGAACTCGGACTCTTTCGGATAGCCCAGCGTGAACACTTCTTCGCCATCGAGGGTGGTCTTCACCACGACCGCGCGCTTGGTGTCGCACAGGTAGAGGAATTCCTGCTTGCCCTCCTTGCGGATATGCAGGCCGTGCGCGCCGCCTTGAAACTCCTTGCCCCACGACTTGACGAACTTGCCCTTCTGGTCGAAGACCACCATCGAGTCGTGGCTCTCGCTCGTGTCATTGACGGTATGGTGCACGTAAATGCGCGCTTGCGAGTCCTCGCAAACACCGTGGGTATTGCCGTATTTGATGTTGGCCGGCAGCCCGCCCCAGTCGTGGGTGACCTCGTACTTGTGATCGCCCTCGCCCAGGACCGGCTTGGCGCTACCCGACTTGTTGTCGGCGCGCAGTATGATCGGGCCGTAGCCGGCGAGTGCGCCGGCGCCGATGCCGCGCATGAAACCGCGGCGGGATGTTTCAGGCATGTGGTTCTCCGTGCAGGGTATTGTATCAAACGCGGATCGGCCGGCTAAGCTACTGGTGGTCTTCGCGCGCCAATTGCGGGTCTGACGGGTGCTGGCCGGTGATCTTGCGCTCCAACTCGTCGCGTACCGCCTGTTTCAGGCGGGCGGCCTCGTCAAATTCAGGCTTAGCTTCCGCGCGCCGGCCCATGGCGAAGAGCACCTGGCCCCGCAAGTAGTGCACGCTGGCGCTCTGAGGATCGATCGTCCCCGCCGCGTGCAGCGCCTTCAACGCCTCCAGGTACTTTGCCTGTTGCTTATAGATCTTGGCCAGCCCGTAGTGGGAGGTGCCCAGCCCCGCATCCAGGCGTAACGCTTCTTTGAAGTAGCGCTCCGCCTCGGGGATCTGGTCGAGGGCATAGCAGGTGGCGCCCAGTTGATCGTAATCGTAAGGGACGTCGGGCTCGATGGCGGCGTCTTTAAGGAACTCCTGTTTGGCGGCCTCGAAGTCGTTGCGCCGGCGGTACACCGTTCCCAGGAAGTAGTGCACGAAGGGCAGTTCCAGATTGATGCGCGCGGCGTGCTGAAGCTCGTCTATCGCACGGTCGTACTCCTGGTGCGCTAAGTAAGACTTTCCGATAATCAGGTGAAATATGGCAGTGTCCCGGCCCACCTCGATCAGCCGTGCAGTGGCCTGCTGGTCGAGCTCCGCGCGCCCCGCCTGGTTAGCGGCGATTGACAATACGTACAGGTAATTCAGATTTTCGGACTCCTGAGGCCACAGCGGCCTGAGCGTTTCGGCGGCGTCGGCGTATCGCTCCGTGAAGAAATAGCATAGGCCCAGCAGGTAGCGCGCCTGCCTGGACTCCTGATCGCGCAGGACCGATTCGAACGGCCCGAGCGCTTGCCGATAGTCGGCCTGCCTGTAATAGACCAGCCCGATGTTGAGCCGGATGCCGGGCACTTTGGGCGCCAACCGCTCAGCGGCACGCAATTCCGTCAGCGCCGGCTTCCATTCCCGGCGGCGCATGTAAACTACCGCCAGGTTGCCGTGAGCGCCCACGTTGTTTGGCTCGTCTGCCAGAACCTGACGGAAATCCTTCTCGGCGGCGAGGAGATCGCCGCGATTGAGTGCCTGCTCCCCCTGCTCGAAGATTTGCCGGGCGCTGGCCGGCTGGGTGGCGGCCCGGAGCGGCATCAAGGAGGCCAGAATCAAGAGGCCATGGCATCGCACGAGGCCGTTTTCCAATTGCACAACCTCCAGTGTATCCGGAAAAAAAAGGCGGGTGACTCTTTTGAGAGCCACCCGCCGTTAAGCTCAGAGCAGAACCGGGTTTAGAAGATGAACTTCAAGCCCAGCTGCAGGATGCGTGGGTTATGGGCGCCGCTCGGATGCAGAAAGCTCTGGTCGAGACAGCTCGGGTCGCCCGCTGAATTGTTGGAGCCGCCGTAGCAACTGATAGAGCCGTTGATGCCATTCCACTGCGTGTGATTGAAGACGTTGAAGCCCTCGGCGCGGAACTCGAAATTGGGACCGCCCTCCTTGATGAAGAAGTTCTTGAACAGACCCATGTCGAAGTTCCATCGCGAGGGAACGTTCATGATGTTGCGGCCCGAGTCGCCGAAGGTAAGGCCAGTGGGTGCGGCGAAGGCGCCTGGATTGAATAGAAGCGGACCAATTACGTTGGCGGCATTCGTAATAGGCGGCGCCGCGTTCGGATTGCCGATTAAGTCAGCAAACGCGTTGGTGCCTGTGCCGTTGCCTACGCCCGCCCCCGGTATGATGTCATTGCCGGTGCCGGCAGTGACGTTAAACGGCACTCCGGATTGCACGGTTGCAAGGCCCGACCAGTGCCAACCTCCGAGCACCTTGCCCGCCAGTGTCTTCGTATCCGTGAAGAACGGCGCGTCGAGCACGTACCCGACATTCAGGATGTGGCGCTGGTCGAAGTTCGAGCTGGCCCGCGTCAGCTCCATGTTGTACGAATTAAGGAAGCTGCCGTCATAGCGGTCGGAAGAGTCGTCGATGGCATGGCTGTAGCTGTATGCGAGGGTGAACTGTGCATACTTGGCGTTCCGATGCGCCGAAATCTGCAGCGCATTGTAGGAGGAATTGGCTCCCCAATCGATTTGCGTGATGTTGGAATAGCCGATGAATTGCCGATATGGGTCGGCGGCACTGGAACCGCAAGCGACGGCCAGGTTCTGGGCCGCCGGTCCGGTCAGCGTCTGACCGTTCACCACACCGGAGACGCTCGAAGTCCACGCGCCGGTTACGGTGTTGCAAATGGCGGAGGTCAGCGGCTGACCCTGTTGGAACGGATTGTTGCTGATGGGCTGGAGCTGGTTGATATCCCGCTGCCAGCTCAGGTGCGTGCCCTTGCTGCCCACATAGGCGATGGTAGCTACAGTGTCCTTGGCGATATCGTGCTGCACGTCAAAGTGCCACTGCTGCACGTAAGGATAGGCTATCTGAGTGCCGTAGTTGGTGATTCCGGTGGTGCCGGATAAGCCGTTCCCGCCGATGTTCGTGTAGCCGACGATGTTGTACAGCGTGGGATTCAGAACACCGGGAGGCGCCCCCTCCAGGCCCGAAATGCCTTCGTTTCCATTCAGGTGTTCGTAGAAGATCCCGTAGCCGCCGCGGATGGCCCATTTGCCCTGTCCCGTGGGATCGAACGCGAAGCCTAAGCGCGGCGCCCAATTCAAGAAATGCCCTTTGGAACAGCTATTGGGGGTACCGTTGGTGCCGCAAGCGACCTCACCGTTGTAGGGATTCCCCACACCGGGCACCAAGTCGCCTTGGACGCCTGTGATGTTGCCGGTGACGTCGATCTGGGGCGCTTGCGCGGGATTGTAAAGCGACGGATAGAAATTGTAGAACAGGTTGTACCTGTTCGTGTACGCGCCGAAACCGCTCATGCGCAGGCCCAGGTTCAGCGTCAGTCTCTTGCTGACGTGCCAATCGTCCTGGATATACGGTTCGAATACTTTGTCGCGGTAGTAATACTTGAGCTGCTGGTTGACCTGGGAGTAGTTCGCGATGCGGCCGACCAGGAAGTCCGCCCAGGCGTTGCCCGTGGTGACCGGAGAAGTATTACTGAAATTCAGGTAACCGCCGAGTTCCGAGCCCCCGTCTTCGTTCTTCTGGGCCAAGGCCATGTAGAAGCCAATGTAGACATTGTGCGACCCCCAGATCTTGGCAATCTGATCACGGAAAGTGTAGGTGGGGTTGGCGTTGTTCCAGGGCGCATTGCCACCCACATCCGCCGTGAAACCGCCGCCATAGGGGGAGCCGTTGTCGATCTGGACGCCAGGCAACTTGCCGTCATACCCGTTGTTGAACAGCGACGTCATGGTCATGCTGGAGGGCCGCTGCCAAAAACCTGAGGGGGTCAGGAAGATGTGATCGGCGGTGTAGCTGAAGGTGAACTCGTTCAGCAGGGTCGGCGAGACGTTGGACGCCATGTGTGCGGTGAAACTGGTGCCGGGACCTACGAAACCGGTTTGCTCCGTGGGGAAAGTGTCGCCGCTCCACAACGCTGTAGGGGTAATGGTATTCCAAGAATCGTGGATATAGTGGAAGAAGAAGCGTTCGGTGTCGGAAAAATTCTGATCAATGCGAACCAGTTCTTCGCGCCAGTTAGTCGGCGTGACCGCAGATGCGGTGAAGAAGGATTCCGCTCCGCTGCCGGAGGTGGGCGCTGGGATCATGCCCAGCATCGCCTGGGCGTTCGAATCGACAGGCACCGTATTGTTCGGGTAATATGCCTTGGTAAGCGGGTTGACCGGACAATTCGGGTAGCCGGTCGTGTTCACTGCGCTGCCTGCCGCCGGACAAACGTCGTTGAAGATGCCCTGCCGCTCATCGGCGGAGGGTACCTGGTTATTGAACGTCGCCGGCAGCCGGTCCTTGCGCCATTCCTCGCTCCAGAAGAAGAACGTTTTCTCTTTCTTCGTGTTGTACACGCGCGGGATATACACCGGGCCGCCAATCGTGTATCCGAAATCGTTTTTCTTGTACGATGGCACGTCCGGCGCAAAGAAATTTCGCGCGTTAAAATCATTGTTCCGTACGAATTCGTACGCATCACCATGGAAAGACTTGGAGCCCGATTTGGTCACAGTCTCCACCGTGCCCGATCCGTTACGGCCATACTGCGCGCCGTAGTTGGAAGTCAGGACCTTGAACTCCGCGATGGCGTCGACGCTGGGATAGACGTTCAGAGTGGCGTTGCTGCCATTGTCCATGTTGTCGCCGCCGTCGAGCTCCCAGTTGTTATATTCGGTGCGGCCGCCGTTGATACTCCATGAGACGTTGCCATATACGCCGACCGTACCTTCGTCCTGGCCGGTCTGGTTGCTGACGCCCGGCGTCAACGAAATGAGCTGCGTGAAGTTGCGCCCGTTCAACACGAGCTGGCTGACTTCCTTGCCCGTCACAACGCCGGAGACCTCGCTCGATTCGGTTTCCACCTGGGTGGTGGCCGCAGCCTCCACGGTCACCGTGGTTTTAACTTCTCCGACTGCCAGCGCGGCGTCGACGCGCGCACGCTGGGAGACGCTCAGGACAATGCCTGTCGCGTCATATGTATTGAAACCCACAGCTCTCACCGAGAGATCGTAGGTGCCGGGTGGGATGGCGGCGAAAAGGTAGTCACCGCTCTCATTGGTGGTGGTCTTCAGGGCAGTTCGGGTGCCGGTGTTGGTCAAGGTGATTTCGGCCTTGGCGACCACCGCTCCCGTGTTATCTCGAACCGTGCCGGTGATCGAGCCCGTACCCTGCGCGAACAACGTGGGCGCGAACAGGATCAGCAGCGGAAGAAGTACTCGACAAAATCGCTGCATTATGTTTCTCCTTTGTGAAACAAGCCTCGTCAGGCTAACGGTTTGCTTGCCTGGTCAACTTCATTAACAAGTCTGCGTTACATGGTGGGTACAGAGAGGCATTGCGGTTGCGTCACGCGACTCCGCGGATGCAGCTAATCTTTACGCGCGCTTTATCGCCCCTGACCCACCGATCTAACCTCAAAACAAAGCTAATCTGTGCCACCTGCTTAGCGGGAGTATATATCGGTGCGCGGGCAACGTCAAGGGCAAAAGAGATTATTGACAGGAGAGCGCCCAATCTGCCACTACATAAATCGGCCCTAGAATTCCAGCGCCTGCCCCAAGCGCAAGCCCAATCGCCGGGCTTCGCCGCCCCCTAACTCCAGCACGAATCGAGCCTCCTGGTGGCCGCCGTAGTTCGGGCACAGGCTTGCCTTCGTCTTGCAGGGGGGCGTATCGGAGGAAATCTCCACAATCCGGCGGCTGGTATCCATCCAGAGCATATCGAGCGGAATCCGCACCTGGAACATCCAATAAGGGTAGAGGCCGGGCTTGTCGTGAATGAAGAGCATTCCGTGGCCGGGCGCGAGCGAATCGCGGAACATCATGCCCTTTTGCATGTCCTCCGGTGTCATCTCGACTTCGGCGCGGATCTCCTGGCCGCCCGGCAGTTTCACCGTGCGCAACGCGAGCACCTCGGGACCCGAAGTTTCCGGTCCGCCGCACCCCGCGCCCGCCACGGCAATCAACAACCACGGCACAAAATAACGCATGCGATAAAATGGTAGCCGCTTTCAATGCTATGTGGAAACGCATCCGGCTGACGCTGGAGATGATCAAGTTCGAGCACTCCGTCTTCGCGCTGCCGTTCGCGCTTACCGGGGCGCTGCTGGCCTTGCGCCATTCCGGCCTGGATGGCCGCACCGCATGGGGCAAGACCGGTTGGATCGTGGTGGCTATGGTGGGCGCGCGCTCGGCTGCCATGGCTTTCAACCGGTTGATCGACGCGGGGATCGACGCGCGCAACCCGCGCACGCGTATGCGGCACCTGCCGGCCGGGGTGCTCTCGCCCGGCTTCACGTGGGGGTTCGTGGCGGCATCCGCGCTGGTCTTTCTGTTCGCCGCGCGCGCGCTGAATCCGCTCTGCTTCCGGCTGGCGCCGCTGGCGCTCGCGGTAGTGTTCTTTTACTCCTTCACCAAGCGCTTCACCTCGTTCTCGCACCTGGTGCTGGGATTCGCGCTGGGAGTTGCGCCCGCGGCGGCCTGGATCGCGGTGCGGGGGGCCCTGGATCCGCGCATCCTGTGGCTTACCGCGGCGGTCACGTTCTGGACCGGCGGCTTTGACATAATTTACGCCTGCCAGGATTACGAGTTCGATTCGGTGGAGGGCCTGTTCAGCCTGCCCCGGCGGCTGGGCATCGCCGGGGCGCTACGCGTGGCCCGCCTGTTCCACCTGCTGATGGTGGGGTGTCTGCTGGCCCTGGTCTACACGCTGGGGCTGGGCGCCCTGAGCCTGGCGGGCGTGGCGGCCGTGACCGCTTTGCTGATTTATGAGCACAGCCTGGTGAAGCCCACGGATCTGTCGCGCGTGGATGCCGCCTTCTTCACCATGAACGGCTATGTCAGCATGTTATTCTTTGTATTCTGGGCTGCCGACGTACTATGGAAATCGTGATCGAAGACCCGCGCTTGAGGCCTATTCTCGAAAAGGTAGAGGCGGGCCAGCGCCTTTCTTACTACGATGGAGTGACACTGTATCAGACGCCGGACATTCTCTCCGTTGGGTACATGGCCAACCTGGTGCGCGAACGCCTGCATGGGTCCGTCACATACTTCAATGTGAACCGCCACATCAACCCGACCGATGTCTGCGTGGCGAGCTGCCGGCTGTGTGCGTTCGGCAAGCGCGTGAAGGACCCCAAAGCTTACACCATGTCGCTCGAAGAGGTTTGGTTTCGCGCGGGCGAGGGCTGGACCGAGGCCGTAACGGAGTTTCACATCGTGGGGGGCTTGCATCCGGAGCTGACCCTCGACTGGTATTGCGAGATGCTGCGCGGGCTGAAGGAGCGCTTTCCGCAGGTGCATCTGAAGGCCTTCACCATGGTGGAGGTGGCGTACCTGGCCCAGCGCGCCAAGACTTCCGTCCGCGATGTACTGGAACGCTTGCGCGACGCCGGCATGGATTCGCTGCCGGGCGGCGGGGCCGAGATTTTCTGCGACCGCGTGCGCCGCATCATCTGCGACCACAAAATCACCGGCGCGCAGTGGCTGGAAACCGCCCGCATCGCGCACGAGCTGGGGCTACACTCCAACTGCACCATGCTCTACGGACATATCGAGAATGAAGAGGACCGCGCCGATCATCTGGTGAAACTGCGCGAGCTGCAGGACGAAACCGGCGGCTTCGTGACGTTCATTCCCCTGGCATTCCACCCCGACAACACGCCGCTGCAGCACATCTCCAAGACCACCGGCTTTGCCGACATCAAGAACATCGCGGTGGCCCGGCTGATGCTCGATAACATCGCGCACATTAAGGCTTATTGGATCATGATGACGCCGCGCATCGCCCAGATCGCGCTCCGCTTCGGCGCTGACGATATCGACGGCACGGTGGTGGAGGAGAAGATCTATCACGACGCGGGCGCCACGACCAGCCAGTCGCTGCGCCGCGGCGAGCTGCTGCAATTGATCCGCAAGGCCGGCCGCCAGCCGGTGGAGCGCGATACCCTGTACCATCCCGTCACGCGCACGGAATCCACATTCACCGTGCTGGTCTAAGGCGGGGGCAGCCGCAAACCGCCTCAGCCTTGGGGTCTTCTGATACAATCGGGTTGCACGAATGCCCATTGAAAACGGCCAGCCGCGGCTCACGGTGGCGGATCTGGCTACGCGCTTTCGCGGCGAACTCATTCCGCTGACCAACACGTTCTCCTACTTCTGCACCCCACCGATGGCGGAGGAGGACCTGCGGCAGTATCTGCACGATCCCATTGCGGCGCTTTCGCCGGCCATCTGCGCTGTGCTCGGGAAAGTGGGTCTGGTGCTAGTGCCGTACCTGCACAAAGGCAATGGCCGATCGGGCGACGGAGTGAGCTTCGACAAACCGGTGGAAGGGCGGCAGATCGCGGCATCGCGCATACAGTCCGCGGAGTCGACCGTGCTGGTGCTGGCGACCAAGGATGAAGATGTCGCCAATTATCATTACACTTTTTATAATGCGCTGGCCTGCATGGTGTCGGAGCGCTGGCCGTCGGATTCGCAGGACAGCTTCTTCCGGCTGCTGCGCGAGGAGCTTAGCTCGGAAGTGCACGGCGAGGTGGACGAGCGGAGCTGGCACCTGAAGCAAGCGCTGATGCGCCGGCAGACCAACGTGCGCAAAGAGACCAAGCTTTTTCGCGACTACGCGCGGCAGGCCTTTGAAGACACGCTGACGTTGTATCTGCATGGCACCTGCTGCGACATCGATGTGGAAACGGGTCCGCGCCAGATGCCCAGCCGGTACTTGCGCAAGCGGCTGGAGTTACTCTTCTCGCTGTACCCGCCGCCCGAGGGGTACGCGGTCTTTCCAGAGCAGTTGAAGAAGCGGTAGGGCGCTAACGGCCGGCGGCCTTTCGCAGCGCCTGGATGCGCGGTGCGCGGCTCTTGGGACTGTCGAGGCTGAATGCCCGGGCGTCGCCAAGCTGGCCACGCACGTACTCTTCGGTGCGGGCCACAGCCTTTTCCAGCTCCTTGTTTTTCGGGATGAATGCGTGCCAGGCAATGGATTCCGTAGCGGGGTCGTACTCCCATAGGCCGACCAGCCGCCCGCGATCGAAGATTCCATGGCTGGGCAGGTCGACCACGCCACCGTGCTTTTCGGCCGTCAGGCTGGCATGCCGCATGTCGGCTTCATCGGTCAGGCTCGTCAGAGCGCGGCGTAGCAGGCTGATCCCATCGATGCAGCTCACCAGGACGTACGCTGCATCTTTGGGCGGCTGGAACGCTTCAAACTCCTGGCGAGCGCCGGTGAGCATCCAGCGGTCCCCGTCGAAGGGCTCCAACTTTAATGTCTCCATGGCAGCCCTGGCCGCTTTGCCGCTCATGGCCGAATGCCATTGAAACTCGGCCGTGGTGGCGGGACCGGTCCATTCGAAGTACCGCCGGGCCATCTCGGCCCCGATCTGTTCGGTTGACATCTTGAATTTAGCGGTCGGGTTGGGATGCCACAAGGTGTAGCGGTAGCGCTGCTGATCCAGGCGGCCGTTAACAGGAACCCGGCGGATGTCGCCCGAGGATTGCAGCTTGCCCAACGCCAGCGGCAGCGTGGTGATCATCCCTTTCTTCTTGCCCTCTTCGCCGAGATTGCGGGAAGCGCCGCGGGTCGCCTCGCGAATCTCCTCCGGGTCGAGCGGGCCCTTGGCCAGCGCATTGAGGACCCCATCGCATAGCTTCTCGACCTCCTTGTCGGTGACGCCAAGCTTGTAGGCGGTTTTCATTTCGACGGCGGTGAAGCCTTCGCCGGCCTTGAGCGCGAACGCGAAGTCACTCGCCGGGACCACGTAGGTGCAGCCGCGTGCGGCGGGCAATTCGTGAATTTCCAGCCCGGCGACGGCCGCATCGGCGGCTTCCCGGGAGGTGCCGGCCCGCGCGAAAAGAGTCAGGTACGGGCCGACACCGCCCACCGACCGCGCCCATCCGGTCTGCGCGAGAACCTCGGCAGGCGGTTTGCCGGTCAGCCGCCCGTCGAGGCCCTGGCGATGCGACCACCAGGCGCGCAGCTTGCTGGCGGACGGCGCAATCACGCCTTGGCCTCCTGCGCGGGCAGCGGGCTGCCCAGGCTGAACCAGTTACCGGAGTTGTCCTTCATCAACGCCTCGACGCCGTAGAAACGCTCGGTCGGCGGCTGGCTGAATTCGACGCCTTTAACTTTCAACTCCTCATAGGTTTTGTGGCAATCGGCCGTAGCGAACACACCGGCGCCGAGTTTGCCTCGGCTGATGAGGCTGCGCAGCGTGTCGGAGGTCTCCTGGTCCATCATGGAGCCGGGCGCGGTGGGCATGAGGACGATTTCGAGATCCGGCTGGCCCTTAGGATTGACGGTCAGCCAGCGGAAACCATTGTCCATCTTGGCGTCGGTGTGAACGTCGAAGCCCAGTTTATTGATATAGAAATCGTAAGCGGCGTCCTGGTCGAGAACCCAGATCGTCACATGCGAGAGTCGTTGAATCATTTCCTGCCTCCGGAAAGTAGAATGCCACGCCCTGGCCGGCGCGCGCTTCTTCGATCTTGCGATTCTACTTCAAAAAGGCGGGACGCCGAAATGCAGCAGGTAACAATTGGGGACGAAACGATAGACGGCCCGCGCGGGGACCGGGAAGATGCGGCGAATGGCGCGGCGGTAGACCGACGGCGTGTATCCGACCATAGTGCGGAACAGCGTGCTGAACGATCCCAGGCTTTCGTATCCGGCGGCGAAGCAAACCTCGGTCACGGGAAGGTGATCGCGGGCGAGCAAGCGCTTGGCATAGTCGATGCGGCAGCGGGTTAGAAACTCGTGGGGTGTCTCTCCGAAAGTTTGCGCGAAGAGGCGGTGATAGTGGAAGGGTGAAAGGCAGGCTTCGCGGGCAGCGTCGGCCAGGCGCAAGGGTTGATCCAGTCCCGCGGCCAGATAGTCGCGGGAGCGGCAGAGACGCCGAAACAGATCGTCGTCGAGCAGCGGGCCGAGCCGGTAGGGCGCAGTGTAGATCAGCGGGTGCTGCGGCACTGATCCAGTATATGCCAGGCTCGCCCGCCCCGGCGATTACTTCTGGGCTGCTACGTTCCGGCCCATGTGGAATGTCGGCCCGATGGAGAGCCGTACCGAATTCCGCCAGGTCAAAAGGTCCGAGAACAGGTGGTCGCGCACGAAATCGGCATGCACTTTGAGGCCGAAATGGCGGGTGATGTTGAAATCGACGCCACCGCCGACCCCGTAGAAGTAAGTCCAGTCTTCCTTAATGCCGGAGGGCGCCATATTCTGAACCAGGGCCTTGCCGATCGGGTCGCTGGCGGCCACCGCGACGCTTTCGTGAATGGCGCCCAGATCCGGGTGAAGAAACAGAGTCACCGTCTTAAAGCGGCGATAGTTGAGCTGCGGACCCGTGGCATAGGTCTGCGACTTGGAGTGCGCGGCTACGGCCGGCTCGTAGTTGGCGGGCAGGTACCCCGCGGCCTTCAAAGGAGCCAACTGCCCAGCGATCTGTTGCTGCAGAGAAGACCTCAGCATATTAGGCACCAGCACGGTATCGCCGGTCCCGTCGCTGAAGTCGAAGCCCAGTGAATACCATTTCTTCAGGTTGGTGCCGACCTGTGTGTGAAAGCCGGATTCGCCAAGATTAATGAGAGAGCTGTGCAGGTACATGTACGCCGTATAAACGTCGTACTGACCGATATACTCTTGTTGGCCAAAAGCGATTGGCGCCATCAGCAGCGCGGACAGGGCGCCGATGGCAAACTTGCCGGATGCGGTCATAAGGAAACTCATGATTTAAGGAGTATTATATCTGAAATATCGAACAGCCGGGAGGCTACTGGGCCGGGCGCTGTTCCAGTACTTTGCGCAGGGTGCCGGTGAGTTCGGCCGGCGCGTAGGGTTTTTTCAGAAAACCGGCTAGACCCTTGCCAGCGAGGCGCGCGGCCAGTTCCTGCTCGCTATAGCCGCTCGAAAGGATAATGGGGACATCCGTACAAATGCGGCGCAGCTCCGCGGCGGTTTCCTCGCCATTCATCACCGGCATGGTCAGATCCAGCAGGATGGCGTGGACTTCGGCGGCGTGGCGGCGATAGACCCGGATGGCCTCGGCGCCGTCGCTGGCGGTCAGCACGGTGAAGCCGGATTTTTCGAGGATGGAGCGCGCCAGCTTGCGCATGCCCGCCTCATCGTCCACGACCAGTATGGTTCCTCCGCCGGCTCCCTCCCGGACGCTGGACGCTTCCGGGGTCCTCGCGTCCGCGGTCTTGTCGGAGGCCGGGAACAGGAGCCGGAAAACGGACCCCTGGCCAGGTACGCTGGACACTTTCAGCGCGCCGTGGTGCGCCCGGACGATGCCGATCACCGCGGCCAGGCCCAGACCGCGGCCTGTGAACTTGGTGGTGAAAAACGGGTCGAAGATCTTGGCCTGGGTTTCGGGGGTCATTCCGCACCCGGTATCGCTGACCTCCAGGTACGCGTAGCGGCCCGCGGGCAGGTGGTCATCGAAATAAGTGCCGGAGAGATAAGCCCGCGAGACATCCATCACGCCCGTGCCGATCTTGATGACCCCACCGCCTTCGCCGATGGCCTCCGCGGCGTTGGTGATCAGGTTCATGACGATCTGGCGGATCTGCCCGGGGTCGGCTTCGATGGATGGAAGTACGGTCTGGAGGTTGAATTGGACGGCGGTTTTTTTCGGGATGAGAGTCTGCAACAGGTTGGTGACTTCCTCGGCCAGGCGCGACAGATTAATGGCCTGCAAGGTGAAGCGGCCCTTGCCGGAGTAAGCCAGCATCTGGCTGGTCAAATCGGCCGCCCGGCTGGTGGCCGTCTCGATCTCCGCCAGATATTGGGCGGACACGGATGCGTGCGGCAACTCCTGGAGGGCCATGCGCGCGTTGCCCAGGATGACGGTGAGCAGATTATTGAAATCATGCGCCAAGCCTCCCGCCAGGATGCCGAGGCTTTGCAGCCGCTGAGCATGCTGCACCTGCGCCTCCAGCTTGCGGGTTTCTTCTTCGGCGCGTTTGCGCTCGCTGATGTCGGCCACCGTGCCGATGCAGCCGGTGACCGCGCCGGTTCCGTCGCGTTCGGCGGAAAAATGGGTCAGCGCCCAAACCGCGGAACCATCGCCGCGCACAATGCGATGTTCCAGCGAACCGGGTCCGCTGCCCTGCACCACATCGCGCCATTCCATGCCGAGGCGGCGCTGATCCTCCGGCTCCAGGATCCTATCCCAGCGGCCCTGGCGGGCTTCGTCCGGGTTCATCCCGATAATCTCGCAAGCCCGTTCATTGATGTAAATGCAGCGGCCTTCGGCGTCCGTACGAAAGATGCCGACCGGCGCGAGATCCGTCAATACCTGGTAATGCTGCTCGGACTCCCGCAAGGCAGCGTTAGCCTGCACCAACTGGGCGGTGCGCTCCTCCACGCGCTGGGCCAGTTCATCGCGGGCATCGCGCAGCGCTTCGCGATCCCGCCGCGCCTCGGTGACATCGATGCAGGATCCGATATAGCCCGAGAACCGTCCGCCGGGCGTAAAGCGCGGAGTGCCGGTATCCAGAATCCACCGGTATTCGCCATCGGCGCGGCGCATGCGATATTCGGCCTGGAACTTCTCACGGTTGGTGAAGGCCTTGGTGAAGTCGGCCATGCCGCGTTCCCGGTCGTCGGGATGAAAGCTCTCCGCCCAGCCTTGCCCGATGGCCTGCTCCAGCGTCCGGCCCGAGAAATCGCACCAGGCTTTATTTACGAAGTCGCACTGGCCGTGACGGTCGCACATCCAGATAAATACCGGCGCAGTATCGGCCATGGTGCGAAAGCGGCGCTCGCTCTCTTTCAAGGCTTCTTCGGCGCGCACGCGCTCGGTGATATCCTGCGAGTGACCCAGTACGCGGGGCGGCGCGCCGGCCTCCTCATACAGCACGTTGCGATAGAGCCAGATACGGTCGGTGCCGTCCCGTGCGGTCAGGCGCATTAAACCAGAGTCACTGCCGTGGCGCCGGATGCGCTCCAGGTAGGCGTCAAACAGATGCTGCACGGGCGGGGCCAGGAAACGCCGCATGCTCACCCCAACACCTTCTTCGGGGCTGAAACCCAGGGAGCGGGCGGCCGCTGGATTGACGATCAGGAGGACGCCGTCCAGATCGTGGACACACATCAAGCCCAGGCTCTCTTCGAACAGCTCGCGGTAAAGGCGCTGTATCTGGCGGGCGTCCGCGAGTTCGCTCGCCAGCCGTGCTGTTTCGGTTGCGTCAGTCTCTGCCATGCTGCTCCAAAGGCCCGCTTTCGTAGTGTATCTTGTTACTCAATGACCAGACCTAAAATATACCCGGAAGTGAGAGCTGTATTGGAAGGCGGCGAGGCGCAGGGCGCGCCCGCCATCGAGACGCTGGCCCCCGCCGAGGCCCGCCAGGCTGTGGTCGAGGCGATAAAGGCGCTGGCGGGCACACCCGAGGAGGTTGGGCGCGTGGAGGATCTCCGGATACCGCATGCGGCGCATAACATCCCGGTTCGCATGTATACCCCGCCCCGGGACGGTCCTTTTCCCTGTCTGTTGTACTTTCATGGCGGCGGTTGGGTGGTTTGCGATCTTGACACGCACGATGTTGTCTGCCGGTCGATCGCGCGCGGAGCCGGAGCGGTGGTGGTGGCGGTGGATTACCGCCTTGCGCCGGAGCACAAGTTTCCGGCGGCGGTGGAGGACTGCTACGCGGCGACCTGCTGGGTGGCGGCGAACGCTGCTCGCCTGGGGATCGATCCAAACCGGATAGCCGTAGGCGGCGACAGCGCGGGCGGCAACCTGGCGGCGGTGATGTGCCTGAAGAGCCGCGATGAAGGCGGTCCGGCAATAGCTCTACAGGTCATGGTGTATCCGGTGACGAACCTCGCGTCGCTCGACACGCCCTCGTATGCGGAGTTCGCGGAAGGCTACTATTTGACCCGTTCGGAGATGGAATGGTTCCGGGCCCACTACCTGGCAGGGCCCGGCGACGCGCGCAATCCGTATGCCTCGCCCCTGCTGGCGCCGGACCTGCGGGGTTTGCCGCCGGCGGTGATGATTACCGCCGAGTGCGACCCACTGCGGGACGAAGGCGAGGCTTATGCCCGGCGGCTGGCCGACGCAGGCGTGACTGTGACATGTACCCGGTATGCGGGGATGATACACCCGTTCTTCTCGTTGGGCGGGTTTTTGGCTCAGGGGCGGCGCGCGGTGGAGCAGGTGACGGCGGTCGTCCGGGGTATCTGACCGGCCGGTAGTTGACCGCGGCGCGGCATTGATGTCTAATGTTCGATCATGCAGCGACGCGCTTTTGTGACGGGCGTGCTTACCGGCCTGGCCGCCTTGAAGCTACAGGCGGATGAAACGGGCGGGCTGCCACTCTGGAACCGCCGCACGCCGGCACTCCGCACCGGGGCAAGGTGCTGGCCGCGATCCAGCCCCACGCGGACGACATCGCGCTGTTCTGCGCCGGCACCGTGGCCAAATTGATTCAAGAGGGTTACACCGGCTACATGATCCGCGCCACCAACGACGATATGGGGGACGATGTGGGCGAGCCCGGTTCGATCGGGGAAAACGTTCTGCGCAACGAACGTGAGGTGACCGAACAAACCCGCGTTCTCGGCCTGCAGCGGGATTTCGCGCTCAATTACAGCAATCACCGGATGAGCGAAGTCTCGCGCAACGAATTGATCTGCCGGCTGATTTTTCTTTTTCGGCTCCTGAAGTTGGACACGGTATTCTGCTATGACCCATGGGCGCACGACGAGGAGAATCCGGACCATTACGTCCTGGGTCATTGCGTGGAGGCTGCCTGCTGGATGGCGGGACGGGTGCACGACTATCCGGAGCAGTTCGCGGCCGGCCTGCAGCCGCGCGCGGTGTCGGAGAAGTACTACTATGCCCGGCATCCGGATATCACCCGGGTGGTAGACATCAGCGGGACGGTCGAGAAAAAGATCGATGCGAATTTGTGCAATATGGCCAAAGGGCCAGGGGGCCATCACGGTTCCAAGCTGCGCGCGGAGCTGGCGCGGCAAAGCAAGAAGCTGCCGATACTGGGAGATGACGACCGTACGGCCGACCGCAACTACATCAGGGAGTTCCTATTGGCGGGCGATCGCGAACTGGGGAGAGAATACGGCGTGCAGTACGCGGAGGCCTTCCATTACATTGGATCCCCGCGGGCGCCCGTGGAGCAGTATATAAAGGAGCATGCGGTTCCGATCCGGTAGGAATGCGCGGCGGGCGGACGGTTTATGGCCGGCGATATGGCATCGAAGGCTACCAGATCTGCGTTGGCCGGGTGCGTGGCCAATTCATCGAGCACGCCTCTCGGTAGTGCGAATTCAGCGATGCGCGGGAGAGGCTGTTTAGGCGAGATCTCGAATGCGGCTTCGTGCAGATAGCTTATGGTCTGACAGACCAGTCGCGATTCCGCCCTGCGCCCCCAAAGTGTCCGGATCACCTGGTAGCCGCTGAGGCAGAAAACAGGCATCACCAGCGTGCCGAGCAGGAAGACTAGCACCACAACTTGTTCGTCCCTCATAGCCGCACCTTAGACATCCGCGGGAGATAATAATCCACATGTCGCACTAGACTGAAGATGAAACCACACCACCTTTGGTTAACTCGGTGCATAATCGCACGGTCCGCCGGGGCGGGGGGCCATCCGCTTTGCATTGAGTTGAGCAGTCGTTGCCGAGCGATACCTGGGTCCAGCTTGCGCAGGAGCCCGAAGGAGACGAGCCACGGCCGCGCAGGCCCACTGGAAGTTGGGCCTGGCTCTGCAGGCGCAAGCCCAACCGGCAAACGCCATTCGGCAGTGGAGGACAGCGCTACAGTTGGACCCCGGATCCCCGGCTGCGCGCGCGAATTGAAGCGCAACTGAGAATCGGTATCGGTCGTGAAATTCGAGCGCCGAGCTTATCTGTCGGTCGCCGTAAAACTGGAGAACCCAAAGTCGCCTATCACGCCACGGGCTCCTTCGAGGTAATACCCTACCCCTGGACTGCCACTCGCAAATCTGTCATCGCTGAGTTGAATCATCTGTGCGCCGTTAATGTAGACCGAGAGGATCTTTCCAATCATACTGGCCTTCACCACGTCTCCGTCCTTGACGCCGTATTCCGAACCTCGCGTCTGCTTCAGCATGGTGAACTTTCCCAGCGGCCCCTCCCACCTGGCGATATTGCAATAGGCCTCCGGAATTTTGGTGCAGCGAAACATGACTTCGTATCCCGTGCAATTGTGGGGAGAGATGGAACTCCGCAGGCGCAACTCCACTTCTTCCCAGACCTTGCCGTCCTGGTTCGGATGCACCGAACGGACCGTGGCTTCGACCGTCTGATTCGGGCCCCAGGCACCCTTCAAAATGGCCGTGGAATCGTCGTATTTTTGTGGAGCTGGTCTATTCCCGCCTATTTCGGTGCCAAACGCGAAGACGGGAGTCGTGCGGACGTCCGTCCAATCAACGCCGTCGGCATGGCCATTCAGCCATTTGCCGCCTTCCGAAATCGGATTCTCAGCGCGGGAAAACGCGGTTCTGTAAGGCCCGTGCGTTCCCGCGGAAGCGGTGGCCGGCAACAGGCTCACGAACCGTGTTGCCGGATGCCAGATTCCTACGATGAGAAACAGGCCGATTGCCGATAACCAGACGACGTTGTGCTCCGGTTCTTCCACGCGCATAAGTAACCCCTGAGCATACACCCGGGCAAATGAGACAAACCCTCCTCGGGACCGTCTTGCGCTTAAATTAGTCAGTGAAAAACGAGTTCGATCGTGGGAGAGCCCCCCTGCTATTTCTGACAAGGGGATGTTCCAGCACGGGTCTGAGTGGATTAACGCGGATAAAACCGGGAGAAGGCCGCGTCCAGGGAGATTCGGCCGGGGCCGAAGATCAGGATGATTAGAAAAGCGAGTAAAAACGGATACGGGGCGGCGGCATAGAACTTGTCCGGGTCGGAGAAGACGGACAAGAGCGCTTCGTGGTCGGCGGTGATGAAGGCCACCAGCATGTCGCAGGTGAGCAGGAGCGCCAGCAGGCGCGAGCCCAGCCCCAGCATGATCAGGATGGAGCCGACGAATTCGAGGCACACGATGAAGGGCGCGTTCACGGCGGGGAAGGGGATGCCGAGACTGGTGAAGTAATCGACGACCTTCGCCATGTTGTGCAGCTTGCCCCAGCCGGTTTGCATCATCTGGAATCCCCAATAAAGGCGCACCACCAGCAGGAAGGGCGATTGCAGATGGGACGCCGCCCAGATTAGCCGTTCGTACAGCCTGACGAGCACCGCCATCAGCATAACCAGCCTAGCTCGGCCCAAGTGGCGAACCAGATTTCGACGCGCCGGCGCAATTCGTCGACCGGTAGCGGGCTATCTTCGAGGGCGGCTTCCATGGCTTCGCCTAGCGGCAGACGCCTGCGGAGGGCGGAGAGCAGGCGGAACTCCTCAGCCTCCAAGCGGCGATAGTAAACCATGAAATCGTGGCGGTGCACGGCCAGGAAGATGTGCTCGGGATCCATCGCGCCGATGCGGCGAGCCAGGCCGCCGGTTTTGCGCTTGAGCACTGCATTGCTGGCGGTGCCGTGCTCTTCGGACGCGGCATTCACTTTCACGCGCAGATCGTCCACTGGATAACGCAGTTCGATGAGCCGCACATAGGGCTGCAAGCCGATGCGCAGGGCGGGTCCCAACTCCAGCAGGTCTTCGGGGCCGAGGATCTTTTCGAACTTTTCGTCGAAGGCTTCGATGTGGGCCCACTCGAGGCGAATCATATCGAGGGCCGGACGGAGGCGGTCACCCGTATAGGCGGGGTTGCGGCGGAGCCATTTCTCGAGACGCGAACCCAGGTTGCGCAGGGTCCAGGATTGGGAGGGCAGATCCGTGAGATAGGCCTGTGCCAGGCGCTGAAAGGCGCGCTGGCCGACGACGGCGCGAAGACCGGGGAAGTCCTCGTAGAGTGAATCGAGCAGGCGATACCAATAACTCTTGCTGTAAATTTCCAGGCGCTCGCGCGAAGTGAGGCGGTCGTTGGGCTTGAGGTAGGCAGCCTTGGTCTTGGGGTCGAGGCGGTCGCCGGGGGCCAGCGGGCGCATCAGGTCGGCGGCCATGCGCCTTTGCAGGGCGAGCAGGGTCACGGCGCCACCAGCGTGGGCACGGCGATGTACCTTTCAGCCTTGCGCGCCTCGGCATGCACTTCGCCGAAGGCCGGAATCCGGTCGTCCCATTCGAGCAGGGTGGCGGTGGGCCCGACGCGTTGAATGGCATGCTGGTAGAGCTTCCACACGGGATCGATCACCGGGTGGTCGTGGGTGTCCAGGATATATTTGGTGAATTTGGAGTGGCCGGCGATGTGGATTTGGGCCACGCGCTCCGGGGGGACGCTGTTCAGATAGTCGTTTGGATCGAAGCAGTGGTTGCGGGAGGATACATAGATGTTGTTTACGTCCAGCAGGATGCCGCAGTCGGCGCGCTCGACCACTTCGTTCAGAAACTCCCATTCGGTCATTTCAGATTCGTGGAATTCGGCGTAGCTGCTGACGTTTTCGACGGCGATGGGCACTTCCAGGAAGTCGCGGGCGGCGCGGACTTTGCGCGCGGTGAGCCGGGCGGCTTCGAAGGTGTATGGCATGGGGAGGAGATCGTGCGAGTAAGTGCCGTCGACACTGCCCCAGCAGAGGTGGTCGGTGAGCCAGGGAGTTTTGGTGCGCTTGACCAGGGCTTTCAGGCGCCGCAGGTGATCGCGATTGAGCGGCTGGGCGGATCCGAAGTAGGCGGAGACGCCGTGTTGGACGACCTTATATTGCTCGAGGATCTGATCGAGGATGGCCAGCGGACGGCCGCCATCCACCATGTAGTTCTCCGAGATGATCTCGAACCAGCCCACCACCGGTTTCTTTTCCAGAATGTGCTGGTAGTGGGGGATGCGGAGACCTACACCGATCCCGTAGTCGGTGAATCCGTTAAATCGATTGGCCGGCACTGGGGCGAGGAGAAAAGGGCGACCCGACCGGAAGAATTGGCGGGCCGCCCCAGAAAACTATGTAGTCTTCTTGTTGGAGCCGTCGGTGGCGCAGCCGCCCTTGCCCTTGCAGGAGTTCTTTCCCTTGCAGCCGTTATCGCTGGTCTTGCAGCCGCCCTTGCCCTTGCAGGAGTTTTGGCCCTTGCAGGCATGCTTATCCTTGGCTTGCAGGATGGTCCCCGAGGACTGTCCGGCGGACGCACTCAGCTCATGGCCAGCGGAGCTGGAGGAGACGGTGCTTGCATTCAGGCGTGTCATCGTGCCACCCAGCAGGCCGGTGAACGCCGCGGTGAGTACTAGAGAGCTTTTCGAAACTTTCATGGTCTTAAATGCCCCTTCCTTTGTGGGTTATTCCCAATTTCCCTCGGTAATTTTTGACACACCGCGCGGGGCATGCTGTCTCACCCCGTGGGTTCTTAGAGTATACGACAGCCGGTGGCATAGTGGATTCCAGTATTCTTGGATCATGCTGAGCAGCAGACGGTCGACGTTGAGGCGGTGGCTGAAGGCGGGTGCGGGAGCGGTGCTGGCGCGAGCGGCGATGGGCGCCGATGCGCCCGTGATTGTGAAGGCGGGCGGGGCGGACATCGAAGTATCGTTCGAATCCGAGCATTACGCTCTGCCGCAGGCGGCGCTGCTCGACTGGGTAAAGGGTGCGGCGCGCGCCGTGAGCAGCTACTTCGGGCAGTTCCCGGTGCCTCGGGCGCGCATACGGATTCACGCCGCAGGGCGGCGGGGCGTCTCGCGCGGGACGAGCTATGGAGACGATGGCGCGTGGTGCCGGATTTCGGTGGGCGGCGAAACCACGGCGGCGGATCTGGCGGAAGACTGGATGCTGACGCACGAGATGGTGCACTTTGGATTTCCTTCGGTGGAGCGGCGGCATCACTGGATCGAGGAAGGCATGGCCACGTACGTGGAGCCGATCGCGCGGGTGCAGGTGGGCAACCTGACGGCCGCGCAAGTGTGGGGCGACATGATGCGGGACATGCACCAGGGGCTACCGGAAGAGGGCGATCGCGGTCTGGATCAAACCCACACCTGGGGCCGGACGTACTGGGGCGGCGCGCTGTTCTGCCTGCTGGCGGATGTGGGCATTCGCAAGACCACGGCTAATGCCAAGGGGCTGGAGGATGCCCTGCAGGCCATCAACCGGGCGGGGGGCACGATCATGGCGGATTGGCCGCTGGATCGCGCGCTGGAGACCGGCGACCGGGCGACGGGCGGCAAGACGCTGCGGGACCTTTACGCCCAGATGGCGGAGAAGCCGTTCATGGTGGATCTGCCGGATTTGTGGAAGCAGTTGGGGGTGGGCCGGCAGGATGGAAAGGTGGTCTTTGACAAACGCGCGCCGCTGGCGGGGGTGCGTGACCGAATCATGCAAGTCCAGCCGAAATAGAAAATTTAGATTGTGTCCATAGAAATGTTGCGCTTGGGGCGCGGCAGGAGCCGTTGGACAATAGTAAGGAAAGACCCAGACCTCATCATTATCCCCCATTCGCAGGAGATCGCGCCATGAAGCGCTATTTGTTCGTTTTGAGCTGCCTGCCGGCAGTGGTCCTGGCACAGACCACCCCGGACGTGCAGGCGAGACTTTCCGCGTTGGAAAGCGGCATGCGGTCGGCACAGAGCGCCGGCGATAACGCATGGATGCTGACCAGCGCGGCGCTGGTCCTGATGATGACCGGGCCCGGCTTGGCCCTGTTCTATGGCGGCCTGGTACGCCGCAAGAATGTACTCGGCACGATGATGCAGAGCTTCATTTTGATGGCCGTGATCACGGTTTTATGGGCGATGGTGGGCTACAGCCTGGCTTTCGGCGAAGGGCTGCCGTTCATCGGCGACCTGCGTTACATGTTTCTCAGGGGCGTAGACAGCGCGCCCAACGCGGATTATGCGGGCACCATTCCGCATCAGACTTTCATGGTGTACCAGTTGATGTTCGCCATCATCACGCCGGCGTTGATCAGCGGCGCCTTCGCGGAACGCATGAAATTCAGCGCCATGCTGCTGTTCATGGTTCTGTGGGCGCTGATCGTCTATTTCCCGATGGCGCACATGGTGTGGGGCAAGGGCGGACTGCTGAACGCGGCCCTGGGCGGCATGATTCCGTGCCTGGACTTCGCGGGCGGCACGGTAGTGCACATCACTTCAGGAGTGTCGGCGCTGGTGACCGCGCTGTACCTGGGAAAGCGGCTGGGATATCCACACGACTCGATGAAGCCGCACAGCCTGGTGATCAGCTTCATCGGGGCGTGCCTGCTATGGGTGGGATGGTTCGGGTTCAACGCGGGGAGCGCGCTGGCGGCTTCCGGCCTGGCGAGCAGCGCGTTCGTGGCCACGCACTTCGCGGCGGCCGCGGCGGCCCTGGGCTGGATCCTGGCGGAGTGGCGGAAAACGGGCAAGCCCAGCGTGCTGGGCGGGATCTCGGGATGCGTAGCCGGGTTGGTAGCCATCACGCCAGCGTCCGGATTCGTGAAGCCGATGCCGGCGCTGCTGATCGGGTTTGTGGCGGGAATCTTTTGCTATTTGATGGTGGTGAAGGTGAAGCAGAAGTTCGGATACGACGACTCACTGGATGCGTTCGGAGTGCACGGCTGCGGCGGGACACTGGGCGCGGTGCTGACGGGGGTATTCGCCACCAGCGCGGTGAACGACGGGTTCAAGCGGCCATTGGGCCTGGTGGATGGGCAGGCCAGTCAGGTGTGGAACCAGATTGCGGGATGCGCGATTGCCTGGGCGCTGGCGATTGTGGGAACGCTTGTGATCCTGAAGATCTGCGACGCGCTGATCGGGATGCGGATCACCGAAGCGCAGGAGATGGAGGGGCTGGATGTGAGCATGCACGGCGAGGAAGGCTACATACTGGAAGGGTAAGTATCGCCGTAGCGACGCGGCAGGCACGCGTGCTGCTGCCACGAGGAGGCTAGAGGCCAGATGAAGAAAATCGAGGCGATCATCCAGCCGTTCAAGCTGGACGAAGTGAAGGAAGCGCTGACGGCAATCGGCGTAGACGGCATGACGATCTGCGAAGTGCGCGGGCACGGGCGGCAAAAGGGGCACAAGGAAGTCTACCGGGGGCGCGAGTACACGGTGGATTTGCTGCCCAAGCTCAAGATCGAAGTGGTGGTCAGCGATGCGCGCTGCGATGAACTGGTGAAGACCTTGGTGACGGCGGCGCGCACGGGCAAGATCGGCGACGGCAAGGTATTCATCTACGACGTGGCGGAGGCCATCAGGATTCGGAACGACGATCGTGGCGACGCCGCCTTGTAGGGATCCGATCCGGGCGCTGGCGGAGCGCACTGCGCAGGTGGACGGCGCGGTGGAGCGGTCGGCCTTGGCAAGCCTGTGGCCGGAGGTTCCCAACGGGATGACGCTGCTGGCTGTGGGCGGC
>DATGGM010000030.1:0-119745 GCA_035308525.1 Bryobacteraceae bacterium | reverse complement strand
CTCTATTCTGGCGTGCCTCCGTCCCGGCGTTTCCATGGCGCGGGCCCAGTCTGAAATGCACCGCTACGAAATTCATTCCAGCCGGATCCTGACTCGCCAGCAACATCCGTTCGATCCGGTTCTGCATCCTATCGTGCTCGCTGGCTTCCAGGACGAGATTGTACGCAACGTCCGCCCGGCGATGCTGGTGCTGCTGGGTGCGGTGGCATTCGTGCTCCTGATCGCCTGCGTGAACGTCGCCAACCTGTTGCTGGCCCGCTCCGAGGCCCGGCGTCGCGAGATTGCCGTGCGCGCCGCTATCGGCGCGAGCCTGGCCAAGCTGCTTTGCCAGTTTGTGGTGGAGGGCATCCTGCTGTCGGCGGCCGGAGGGCTTTTCGGAGTGCTCCTGGCATTGGGCGGTCTGCGCGTGCTGGCCGCCGGCAATGCCGGCAACATACCGCGCGCGGATGAGATCGGGATCGACTGGCGCGTGCTGCTGTTCGCGCTGGCGCTGGCGCTCGCTACCGGAGTGGCATTCGGCTTGGCGCCGATTCTTCACTTACGCCCCTCCGGGTTGCTCGAGATCCTCAAATCCGCGGCCGGGCGCGCCACCAGTTCCGCGGCGGCCAACCGTTTCCGCGCGGTTCTGGTGGGTTCCGAATTGGCTCTGGCGCTGGTTCTCCTGATCGGCTCGGGTCTCATGGTGAAGGCTTTCTGGAAATTGCAGGAGGTGAAATCCGGTATCAACCCGGACCGGCTGCTGACCCTGCAGGTATCGCTGCCTGCGGCCAGCTACACTACCGAGGCACGCGCCCACGGTTTCTGGGCTGCGCTCCTGTCGCGCGTCAATGCGCTTCCCGGCGTAGAATCCGCCACGCTGGCGACCGGTCTCCCGCCCATTCGCCGCATCAACGCGAATACTACGCCGATCGACGGCGTGCCGAACGGTCCCGACGGCTTCCCGCCCACCATCGATTATTGGAACTTCGTGGACTCCGGCTACTTCCGGACGATTGCCGCCCGGCTGCTCGAAGGGCGCCTCCTCAACTCCGGCGATGGGCAGGGCGCACCGCCCGTCGCGGTCATTAATCAGACGATGGCGCGGGCCTTCTGGCTCCGCGAAAGCGCCATCGGGCACCGCGTGAAGACCGACTACGGCCCCGGCTCGCAATGGCATACCATTGTGGGCGTAGTCGCCGATGTCAAGAACAACGGCCTCGATCAGCCGAGCGGCACCGAGCTCTATATTCCCTATCAGCAGACCTCCACCATCGCCACGGTGACGAATAACTTCGTTTCCGGCGCCTCCCTGCTAATCCGCACCAAAGGCGACCCCATGTCGCTGGCCACTCCGGTGCGGGCACAGGTTCGCGCGCTCGATCCCACCATCCCCATCTCCGGTCTCCGCGCCATGGAGGACGTGATGTCGCGTGCCGTTTCGCGGCCGCGATTTCTCACGGTGGTGATGACGTTGTTTTCCTCCCTGTCTTTGATACTTGCGGCGCTCGGAATCTATGGCGTCATTTCCTATGCCGTGGCGCAACGCACCGCCGAGATCGGCATCCGCATGGCCCTGGGAGCGCGCACCGCACACGTGCTGCGTCTGGTCTGCGCCAGCGGCCTGCGGATTGCGGTTGCCGGAACAGCGGCCGGCGCGTTGGGCGCCTTCGCGCTCACTCGCTTTCTTTCCGGCCTGCTATTTGGTGTTAGTTCGCTCGATGTCGCCACGTTTCTGGTGATGGCTGCCATCCTGGCGGCTGTTACGCTGCTCGCGTGTTACATACCCGCGCGCCGCGCCAGCCGGATCGACCCTACGATCGCGTTGCGCTATGAATAAACAGGCAACCGCGGCGCTTCGGCCACGTGTTTGGCGGAAATCGTTTTCGATTCGCCCAAATCGGCGATGCCGCGCGCCGGCGGATGCGCGTTGTAGAAGCCGCGCGGCCCTTTAGTTACGGCGCCCTTCTTCCTTCAGGGACTGCCGGTAACGCACCAGCAGCGTGGCGCGATTATGCCGCAGATCCATTCCACTCGGCCCGGCGGGATATGGCTTATCGCCCATCAGGCCTTTCCAGAGGAGGCGATTGAAACCGGCGGGATCCACGCGATCTTCCGACGTGAAATCCATGCCTTCGCTGGCCCGCGCCCAATAGGTCGCATCGTGCGACGGCTTTGGCACGACTAAGCCCGTGGGCCGCGGGGGCAGCGGCAGCGACACGCCAGGGGCATACAGAAGCGCTGAGGGAGTGGCGGTAAAGCTCCATGCGCTGGGCGTGGTATTGAAAATATCGGCCATGGGTCTGGCCAGGGCGTCGTTCAGATTCATCGGCGGCAGGCCCAAAACCTCTTCCATGGTGCGCACGAAATCGATAGTATTATACGGCGTCGAGATCACCACCCCCTGCTTCACGAAGGCTCCCGCGACCAAGGCCACGCTGCGGTGCGAGTCCACATGGTCGCCGCCGTCTTGCGCGTCGTCCTCCAGGACGAAGATCAGTGTGTTGTTCGCGTACTGGCTACCGGCTATCTTCTCGACCAGCAAGCCGACCGCATAATCGTTATCCGCCACTTGCAGCTCCGGAGTGTTCACGCCATCGATGGCGGCGCTGAAACTGCCGGTGTGATCGTGCATAAAACGAACCAGGCTCAGGGAAGGCATCCCCGTACCGCGCGGGGTGGCTTGGCCACGCGTAGCGCACGGGAGCGCGGCGGGTGCCGCGGCCAGCTTGCGCGGCTCCGGCGCGCGGCAAGCGGGCACCAGATAGTTGTTATCGAACTCGCGGGCCCACTCCGCGTACCGGTAATAATCCGGGAAGGCATTGTCGAATCCGCGGAAATAGGGATCCGTGCGCGGGGCCAGCGCGACATTCGTGGGATACGCTACTACGATGCCGTCCGCCGCCGGGTTTTCGATCAGGGGAATCGTGTTGGTGGTGGTGTTGTAGCGCGTTTGGTCCACGAAAAAGCCGTAGTTCCGCACCGTCAGATTGGCGCGCAGCGCGGCGTCCCACAGATAGCCGGTGTTTATTTCGTTGTCGGGTCCGTCGGGCGCGGCCACATCGGTCTGGCCGGGCAGCAGATCCGGATCGTTAGGCGTAAAAGGATCGGCGTACTGGCGCTCGGCGAGTGTCGGATAGGCCACGTTCACGCTGCGATTCGTACCCTCGGAGTCGATGCTGAGCCCGCGTGACACGCCCACGGCGGAGGAATAATACACCGGAAACTGGCGCTCGATTACATCGGGTGCGCGCGCGGAAGTGCTCCAGGGCCAGCCGTCGTTGCTCACTTCGGCGGTCACCATGAAATTGTCGAGCGTGACAAAGTGCAACGCCAGGTTATGCTCATTCGGCGTGATGGCCTGGCCGAACTCGGTCTGATCGGGATCGCCATTGCCTACTTCCAGGTCGCCCAGAATCTGGTCGTACGTGCGGTTTTCCTTGAGGATGAAGACGACATGCTGGACGCCGGCGCGCACCGCCGCCATCACTGCCGCGTCGCTGGCGCTCTCGGTGCTCGAGAAGTGGTTGTTCACGGCTACCTGCGCGGTAAGCGTGGCTAGTTGCGCGGTGGTGGGGCGTGGGAATATCTGGAAACCGGCCTTTATTAATTGGGGATTATATTGGTTCGCCAGAAGGCAACTTGGGTACGTGGGCGCGCCGCCGCTGTAGCAGAAGCCGATGTTCGCGCCGGTCGGCGATTTTCCATTGACCGCATAAACCCAGGATCCATCGGCGCTGAAGCTCACCGAGTTGGGATACCAGCCGGTAGGAATCAGTCCCACCACCTGGTCGCCGCTATTGGTTCCGCCGAGCGCCACCACAGCGATCGAGTTCAGATTGCCGTTGGTCACGTAAAGTTGTTTCTCGTCCGGCGACAGCGTGGCGCTATCGGAGTTTGCGCCGGTATATTGCGCCAGGGCCGTGGGCAACACGCCCGGTGGAGCGATGACCGGAATCGTCTCCAGGATGGTGTTGCTGGCGGTCGCGATCACATCTACCGTATCCGATTCGTCTTCGACGACATAGAGCAGCGACTGCGCCGCGTTCAAGGTCATCTTGTTGGGTTGACCTTTCACCGGGATGCGGGCCGTAACCGTGGGCGTTCCGCTGAGGCTCACCACCACAATCTCGCGGTCGCGAATGCTGGATATGTAGGCTGTGGCGCCCGCGGCGCTTCCCTTCACCGCCACCCAAAAGGGATATTCACCGCCCGGAACGCCGGCTTGGGCGGGGTTACTCTTGCCGGGGCGTAGGTCGAGCTCCGTGCCCTTCGACCAATTGCCGTAGCCGCCGCTGAATACGGTTATCGAATCGTTGTAGTAATTGGCCACCACTAGCGTCTTGCCATCGTTCGAAATGGCCAGACCCGCCGCGCAAGGCTTCACGCCGACCTGCGCGTTTACCGGGCCGGTGCCCCCTGGCTCCACGCTCAGGCCGTTGCCGGCGGCATGCCCCATGGTGAGCGCCGGGCTGGTGGGCTGTTCCGCGGCCCATTTTCCATTGGAACCGAGCGTTACGGTTTGGATGTCATCGTCCGCGCCACCCGCCACGTAGAAATGCGTGCCGGAGGGATCGAAGACGATGCCGTTGTAGGTGTTGGGTATCTGCAGGACCTGCTTCTTCACCGGCTGGATGGCCGAGATGTCGTAGATGAACACGAACTGGCTGGTGGCGGGCGGTGCGGTTGTGCCATTGAAGACCACGTTGAATCCGCTGCACAGAACCAGCAGCGTCTTGCCATCGGGACTGACTATGGTGGTCACGGCTTGTCCGGCCAGCCAGGACGGGTTGGCGGTCAGATCCGGGTTCATCGGCTCGAAACGGGCCCCAGGGGGCGCCAGCGGCGTGATCTGCCCGCCCATATTGGCCAGGCCCTGAGAGTCCGGGTTGGCCGTATCTTGCGCATGGGCGAAGATGCTTGACAGGCAAAACACCATCGTCAAACCCGCCGCCGCGCGCGGCAGCCGGTGCTGCACTTCCTTGGTCATTTGCTGGAGGCTCCTGACTCACAGAGTGCGGGAAGGCAGTCGATATTCTCTCGATTATTCATCATTACGTCCAGTAGTTGCGATCCAAGCTCCGATACTGCACCGCTTCGGCCACGTGCTTGGCGGAAATGGTTTTCGATTCGCCCAGATCGGCGATGGTGCGCGCCAGTTTGAGGATACGGTCGTGGGCGCGCGCGGAAAGCCCCAGGCGGCGGACGGCCATCTCAAGAGTACGCTCGCCGGCCTCGTCGAGCGCGCAGAGTTTGCGTATGAAGCGCGCCGGCAGTTGTGCGTTGTAGAAGCCGCGGGCATGCTGCACGGCGCGCGCCCGCTCCACCACCGCGCGGATGTCGGCGGAAGATTCCGGGGCGTCATTGGCGCGCATCTCTTTGTACGCCACGGCGGGTACTTCGATGTGGATATCGATGCGGTCGAGCAGTGGGCCGCTGATCTTACCCAGGTAGCGCTGGATCATGGCGGGTGTGCAGCGGCACTCGCGGGAGGCGTCTCCATAGAATCCGCACTGGCAGGGGTTCATAGCGGCCACCAGCATGAAGCCGGCGGGGAAGCGCAGCGTCATGTTCGAGCGGGCGATGGTGACGGTGCCGTCCTCGAGCGGCTGGCGCAGCAGTTCCAGCACGTCGCGCGGGAACTCCGGGAATTCGTCCAGGAACAGCAGACCGTTGTGCGCCAGGCTGACCTCGCCAGGGCGGGGAATGCCCGCGCCGCCGCCGATCAGGCCGGCATCCGAGATTGTGTGATGGGGCGCGCGAAAAGGCCGCTCGCGCAGCAGGCCTGCGCCGCCGGCCAGCAATCCGGCCACGCTGTGCACCTTGGTGGTCTCGATGGATTCGGCGAACGTGAGCGGCGGCAGAATGCCGGCCAGCCGCTTGGCCAGCATGGTCTTGCCGGAGCCGGGCGGCCCGATCATGAGCACGTTGTGTCCGCCGGATGCCGCCACCTCCAGCGCGCGCTTGGCGCTGGCCTGGCCGCGGACTTCCCGGAAGTCCGGCGCGCCGGAATCCACGCCGGAGGCAGGCGGCGTGGGTGAGGTGGGTGGAAACTCTTCCGGCCGCGCGATCAGCTTCACCACGTCGGTCAGGTGCCGCACTCCGAACACGCGCACGCCATCCACTACGGCCGCTTCGGCCGCGTTGGCCAGCGGCAGCACCAGGTTCGCGATGCCTTGAGCGCGCGCGCAGACGGCCACCGACAGGGCGCCGCGCACGGGCCGTATGCCGCCATCGAGCGACAGCTCGCCCAGCAGCAGGTGCTGGTCGAGGGCGGCCACCGATCCCATGGCCCCCAGGATGCACATGGCCATCGGCAGATCGAAACCGGCGCCCTCCTTGCGCACGTTGGCGGGCGCCAGGTTAATGGTCACGGCCTTGTTCGGATAGCCGAAGCCGGAGTTGATGAGGGCGGATTTAATGCGCTCGCGGCTCTCGCGCACCGCCGTATCCGGCATGCCCACCATGACGAAGTCGCGGGCCGAGCCGGACGCGTACATGTCGACCTCTACGTCGATGAGGTGAGCATCGATGCCGTACACCGCGGCGCTGCGGGTTTTGAAGAGTGCCAAAGAATGAGGTGCGCCGGCCGCCGATTTTTCTCACGCGCAAACGGGTGGCGCGCCGGGTTTCGCGGCCGGGTTACATTGGGAAAGGTTTTCTCGGGCCAAGTCGCCGCAGTGGCGGAACTGGCGGACGCACGGGACTCAAAAACCAAAATAGAGGATAAGTGAGGGCACTGATCCGAGGCCCCGTCTTCTCTCCCCAACAGTCAGCGTATTTTGACGGAATTGTGCGGCCCGGTGTGGCTGTAAACCGGCTGTTACCGGCGCCTTAGTCGCCGCGGGGGCCTAGGTAGGTTGGACCGTAGATGGCGGCGCGGATGTCGTGATGTAGCGTTCCGTCGAAGGGCATTTTCTGCGTGAAGAAGACGGTGGCCATGTCATTAGGCGGGTCGACCCAGAAGAGGGTGGATGCGGCGCCGTCCCAGAAGAATTCGCCCACGGCTCCGCGGTTTTCTTCGGGCTTTTGCGGCTGAGACACGCGCACGGCGAAATCGAGACCAAAGCCTACGGAGCCTTTAGTAGGCAGGAAGAGGCGCTCAGTGATGCGCGGGTCCAACTGGTCGGTGGCCATCAATTTCACGGTCGATTGCTTGAGAATGCGGGCGCCATCGAGCTCGCCGGCGTTGAGCAGCATGCGCGCCAGGCGCATATAGTCATCAACGGTGGAGGCCAGGCCGAAGCCGCCGCCGGTCAAGCTGTTGTCGTGGAAGTTGAGGCGGCGGGTGTTGCCGTCGGCCTCGCGCACCAGCTTGCCTTCCGACTTTCGGTACACGGCGGCCAGGCGCGGCAGGCGATCGTCAGGCTGGCGCCAGGCGGTTTCGCGCATGCTGAGCGGCTCAAATACCCGCTGACGGACATACTCGGCGAACTTCTGGCCGGATAGTGTCTCGACCAGCAGCGCCTGGACGTCCACGGCGATGCTGTAGCTCCAGCGCGCGCCGGGATCGAAAAGGAGCGGCACCTTGGCCAGGCGATGGCCCATCTCGGCCAAGTCGATTTTCAGTGACATGGGATCGGCTTTCACGTAGGCATCGTGCGCGGGCGTGTCGCCCGGCCCATAGGCGAAGCCGGCGGTGTGGCGCATGATGTCGCGCACCGCGACGGGACGTGCGGGTGCGCGATAGATGGGTGCTCCAGCCGGATCCTTGCCGGCGTAAACCTTGATGGCCTCGAACTCCGGTAAATAGCGGTACAGCGGGTCATCGAGGCCGAACTTGCCCTGCTCCCACAATTGCATAAGCGCGACGCCGGTGACCGGCTTGGTCATGGAATAGATTTGGGCGATGGTGTCGCGGGACATCTTGCGGCCTCCCTCCCGGTCGGCAAAGCCTGCGGAGCCGAAATAGGCTTCGCGGCCATCTTTCCAGATGAGTACGGACGCCCCGGCGGCGCGGCCGTCGTCCACCATGGCGGATAGCGCGGCGGCGATGCGCTGGGGATCCAGGTCCAGGCGCTCGCCCGGGATGCTGTGGGGCGATCCGTTTTGCGCCAGGGCCGGGAGAACCGGCACGGCGAGCGCGGGCGGCAGCAGTTGTAATATGTTGCGGCGGCTAAGGCCGGCGGCGGGCATCTTCATGGTGACCATAGTATCCTAGCGGGCGCCTACGCTTTAGGGTGCCGGCGGAGCACGCTCGCGCGCGCTCTCGGGAATATCGGCGCGCAGCGCCTTCAGCCAAGGCAGTGTCGCTTCGCCGCTCATGACCGGCATCGTCATATCCAGCACCACGCACCGAATGCGTTCCTATCCCCCTATCGGTAACCCTGGACCTGGTCGGTTTTAGGGCTTCGCCGGTCGCGGCTTCGTCTCGGATTTCGAAGTGCCGCCTGCCACTCGTTTGGCACGCTCACGTACCCACAGTATCCACGGGTCGTCATCGGAGTGAAGTTGCTCGTTCACCGGGGCCAAAGCGTACCAGTTGACCGTGAGTTCTCCGTTCCCGCCTTTTTTAAGAAAAAGCAGAAACTGGCCGCCGGTGCGATAAGAATTGGCGAAGCAACTGCCGCCGCGGCCGCCCGGTCGAACAAAGGTGTACGGTGGCTCTTGATCATTGAAGTCGTCCCGATCCACCAGATAACCAGGCAGGATCAGCTCGGAAATCTCCGCACCGCGAATCCTCTCGATCACGTTAAATCGGATCCTGGAATCAGGCACGCCGGTCGTCCACATGCGAGGGTTGCTGGGCGGGGATGCATACTCTACAGCCTTGGCCCGGATGATCATTTCAGCGTCGTCCACCAGTTTAAGGTTCGAGATGCTGCCCACAATAGAACAGGCATGGACCGGGTAGGCGAAAACAGCGCCCGACAAAATCCAAAATAGTACCGTTCTCGGCGGCTTCATTCTTGGCATCCTGCCATTCATCCATTATTCAACATTCGTTTAGATGATCATAACCGGAACAGGCTGCGGGTCCGAGCAATCTTAGGGTAAACTCAAAGGAGTCATATCTTTGCTGGAGTGGCGGAACTGGCAGACGCACGGGACTCAAAATCCCGCGCCCTTCACTGGGCATGTGGGTTCGACCCCCACCTCCAGCACCAAGAAGACAGCCTGAGAGAACTTCATACTGTAGTGGACACGCTTGCATCGCGCGTCCCTGTCCCACCGAAAACGCCCAGCGCGCGAATAGCGTGGAGCCCACGGCGAATGCCGGATCGGTGGCGGCTGCACTTCCGAAAAAGCACCACGCTGCGATTCTCGTCCTGGTGCAACGGTATTGGTCGAATCTCGGCTTCCCCCACGGTGCCTCGCTGCGAAGGCGGCGGCCAGACCATGCGTCACATCAAATTCAGGAGCCATCGCGATCTGGTAAGCCGGCGCGTGGCAAAATGACTTACGCCGGCTGCTGCTGCGTCAGACAGTGCAGCGTGCCCAAGCCCCACACCAGCTCCACCGCATGAATCCCGGTGACCACGCGGTCCGGGAACACGCGCGCCAGCGTATGCAACGCCACGCGGTCGTTCGCGTCGTTAAATGTCGGCGCCAGCACCACCCCGTTGGCAATGTAGAAATTGGCGTAGCTGGCCGGCAGCCGGCGTCCGTCGAAAATCAGCGGCGCGGGCATCGGCAGCTTCACTACCCGCAGCGGCAGCTTGCGAAGAATCGCCAGATTCTCGCGCAGCGGCTCGTAGTTCGGGTCGGAGCGGTCCGGCTCGGAGGCGATCACCACCGTATCCGCATTCACGAAGCGCGCCAGGTCGTCCACATGGCCGTGTGTATCGTCGCCCGCGATGCCGTTGCGCAGCCAGATCACCCGCCGCGCGCCCAGGTAATCATTGAGCGCTTGCTCGATCTGGCGGCGGTTCAGCTCCGGATTGCGCGCCTGAACGGGGCTGAGCAGGCATTCTTCGGTAGTCAGCAGCAGGCCGCGCCCGTTCACGTCGATACTGCCGCCTTCCAGCACCAGGCCCGGCTCCCACGCGCGCAGTTTCAGCGCGCCCGCCAGCGCCGCTGGGATGGCTGCATCTTTCTTCCAATCGTCGTACTTGGCCCAGGCGTTGAAACGCCAGCTGGTCAGCCCGATTTCGCCGGCGCGGTCCTTCACGAACAGCGGGCAGTAATCCCGCGTCCAGACGCGATCGGTCGGCGCGTGGAAGAACTCCACCGCGGCCAGGTTGGCATCCGCCCGGCGCAGGATGCGGCGCGCGGCTTGCTCGGCGGCCCGGCCCTCCACCAGGATCCGCACCCGCTCCACCAGCGCCAGCTTGCGCACGATCTCGCCATACACCCACGGGATCGGCGCGAAACGGCCCGGCCAGTCGTCGCGATTGTGTGGCCAGGCGATCCAGGTGGCCGCGTGCGGCTCCCATTCGGCCGGCATGCGGAAGCCCAGTGCGCGCGGAGTCTCGGACATCAGTCGATCACGCGCTGCACGATGGGGCCGTACGCGTCGATGCGCCGGTCGCGCAGGAAGGGCCAGTTGCGCCGCACCTCCTCGATGCGCCGCGGATCGCATTCCACGATCAGGGTCTCCTCGCCCGTGTGCGGGGCTTCCGCGATCACCTGGCCGAAGGGATCGGCCACAAACGAAGCGCCCCAGAATTCCAGCCCTTGCTCCGGCGGGCCCTCGAATCCCACCCGGTTCACCGCCGCCACGTAGATGCCGTTGGCGATGGCGTGCGCGCGCTGCATGGTGCGCCAGGCATCGTGCTGCGCCCTGCCGTATGCCGCTTTCTCCGCGGGATGCCAGCCGATGGCCGTCGGATAGAACAGCACCAGCGGTCCGCTCAGCGCTGCCAGGCGGGCGGCTTCCGGATACCATTGGTCCCAGCAGACCAGCGCGGCGATCCGGCCGTAGCGCGTGTCGAAGCTGCGAAAGCCCAGGTCGCCCGGTGTGAAGTAGAATTTTTCGAAATACAGCGGATCGTCGGGGATGTGCATCTTGCGATAGATGCCCGCGAGCGCGCCGTCCGCGTCGATGATTGCGGCCGTGTTGTGATAGACGCCGGGGGCGCGCCGCTCAAACAGCGAGGCGACCATCACCACCTCCAGCTCCCGCGCCAGCCGGCCCAGCGCATCGGTGGACGGCCCCGGTATGGACTCGGCCAGGTCGAACAGCTCTGCATTCTCTTCGCGGCAGAAGTACTGCGAACGGAACAGCTCCTGCAGGCAGACGATCTGGGCGCCCCGTCCGGCGGCCTCGCGGATGCGCCACTCGGCTTTGGCGAAGTTCTCGTTGGGGTCCACGGAGCAGGCCATCTGGACCAGGCCGATGCGAAACTTGGCGGGGTGCACCTTTATATTCTGGCAGAGTGGGGGTGCGGCCAGGCGACCGCATGGCCGGCGCCGGGCTACTCGACGCGCAGCGCCTGAATAGGATCGATGGACGCCGCGCGCCGTGCCGGAATTAATCCGGCAGCCAGCGCGCAGGCCGCCAGCAGCCCGGCTGCCAGCGCCAGGATCACAGGGTCCCGGCTCTTCACACCGTAGAGTTGGTTGGCCAGCAGCCGTCCGCCGGCCAGCGCGCCCGGTATCCCGATCGCCAGGCCCACCGCCAGGTTGAGCATCGCGCCGCGCAACACCAGACCGATGATTCTCTTGCGATCCGCGCCCAGCGCCACCCGGATGCCTATTTCACCGGTGCGCCGGGCCACGGCGTACGCGGTAATGCCGTACAGCCCCACACAGGCCAGGATTAACGCCAGCGCGCCGAACAACTCCGTCAGGCGCGCGATCAGCCGGTCCTGATTGAAATTGCGCTGGAGTTGTTCGTCCATGGTCACCATGTCGAGCACGGTCAGGTTGGGATCGATATCCGCCAGCGTGCGGCGCACCGCGCTGTTCAGGCGCTCCGGCGTGCCGGCGACGCGCAATTCGATGTCGCCGATGTAGTGCGAGCCCGCCATGAACGCCAGCTTCGGATCCTTGGCGAACTGCAGGAAGGGCAGGAAGAACGTCGCGTAAGCAGGCTCCCGGGCATCCTGATATTTCGTGTCTTCCACCACTCCGACAATCTCGAAATCGTTGCCGGCGCTGTTGCTGCCCATGCCGAAATGCTTGCCGATGGGATCTTGCTTCGGAAAGTGCTTGCGCGCGAAGGCCTCATTGATCACGGCGACATGCTGTGAGGCAGGCGTATCCTCCGCTCCGATCGTGCGGCCGCGCACCATGCGCGTGCCCATGGTCTCGAAATACCGCGGCCCGATGCGGTCGAACGAGGCGCCCGTCTGCTCATCGGGTGGGTGGCCTTCAATACGAATACCGAATCCCCAGTTTTCCCCGCGCATGGGACTGTAGAGCGAATAGCTGGCGCTGAGTACGCCTGGGATTCGGTTCAGTCGCTGATCGAGCTGCGCGTAAAGGGGGCCCAGCTTCTGGGGCTCGTAGCCGGCCAGCGCCGGATTCACCCTCACCACCAGGCGGCCTTTCGGTTCGAATCCGAAACGCTGATCCTCGAGATTTCTGAGCGTCTGCGTCAGCAGGCCGGCCCCGATCAACAAAACTGTCGACAGGGCCACCTGTAGCACCACCAGCGAGCGCTGCGGCAGTGATGAGCGGTCCTTGGTCGAGCGGCCCGCGCCGCGCAACGCCTCCGCCGGGTCCGAACGCGCCATAATCCAGGCCGGCGCCAGCCCGAATACCACGCCTGTAACCAGCGACAGCAGGCAGGCAAACCCCAGCACCGGCAGCGACGGCGCCGCGTCGATAGGCACGTGGTGGGACCCCCGGAAGAAGATCAGCAGGATACCGCGTGTCCCGGCGAACGCCAGCAGCAATCCGCTGAGCCCGCCTAGAACCGCCAGCAGTACGCACTCCGTCAGAATCTGGAACAGCAGCCGGCGGCGCGGAGCGCCCAGCGCTACCCGGATGGCGGTTTCCGCGCGTGTTGCCGCCCCCCGCGCCAGCAGCAGGTTGGCGATGTTGGCACAGGCTATCAGCAGCACCAGTCCCGAAATGGTCATGAGCAGTCGCAGTCCCGCCGCAGTCTCGATTTGCATGGTGGCCACTCCGCTGCCCGCGGGCGAGATCAGGATCTTCTGCTTGCTGATCAGGGGCCGCTCCCGGGCCGAGACGCCCTGCGCGCCGATCCATTGCTGCAATTGCGCTGTGGCCTTCGGCTGAACGCCGGCCACCGCCGCGCCCGGCTTCACGCGTCCGATGATGAACAGCCAGTGAAAATCGGGCCGGTTCAGGATTGCATTCTGGCCTTTGAGGAGCGGCTCGGTGGCCAAAGGCATCCAGAAATCCGGCGGATTGGAACTCAGCCGGTCTCCGAAAAAGCCGGGCGCGGCGATGCCCGCAATCGTATACGGGATCTGATTGATCGTGATAGCCGCCCCTACCGCCGATGCGTCCAGGCCGAAATGCTGCTGCCATGTTCGATAGCTGATCACCGCCACCGGTGCGGCGTCGGGCCGGTCGTCGGCAGGCGTGATCGTGCGGCCGGCGAATGCTCCCACACCCAAGGTCGAGAAGTAATTTCCGGAGACCAACTCGCCTTGAAAAGGCTCCGCCGGTGCATTCGACCCGGCGCGGCGGACGCTCAGATCCGTCGACCCGCCCTGGAACGCGGCCATTTCGCTGAACTCCGGCAGATGCTCGCGGAACTGCTGGTAAAGCGGGTAGGAGTAGATGTCCCAATTGTCTTGCAGTCCGCCCAGCACGCAGCAGTTCTCGCCGCTGCCTAGCCGATACAGCTCGCCCGGATTCTTTACCGGCAGCGATTTGAGCATGACCGCGTCCACCAAGGTGAAGATGGCGGTGTTGGCTCCGATGCCCAGAGCCAGCGTGAGCACGCAGACTACGGCAAAACCAGGGGACTTCCGCAACCGGCGGCCTCCCAGTCGAAGGTCCTGCATGAACGGCATGAAGCGCCCTCCCTTGTAGCCAGGAGTATGAATGACGAACCGGAAGGCATTCGGTTTGGCGCGCCCCTGCCACCCTTAGGCTAATCAAAAGCGCAAAGGGGCGCGCTTTGCCGCGCCGGCATACAAGCCAGGAACTCCTTAGATTCAAGCGGCGCGGGTCGCCCCGTATTGCGCGTGTTCCCCAAAAGCGCAAAGGGGCGCGTTTTGCCGCGCCGCCATACAAGCCAGGAACTCCTTAGGTCCAAGCGGCGCGGGTCGCCCCGTTTTGCGCGTGTTTTTCAAAAGCGCAAAGGGGCGCGTTTTGCCGCGCCGCCATGCAAGCCAGGAACTCCTTAGATCCAAGCGGCGCGGGTCGCCCCGTTTTGCGCGTGTTTTTCAAAACGATAACCATTGTTATCGATGACCAAGGTCAGCTTGCTTTGGGAAGTCGCCAGATAACAGAGTGGTTAGGGTGCCCCAGACCGCCCCACGAACGAATGTTCCATGACTTTACGTAAGAAGACCCTCCTCATCATCGTCGTGGTTGTGACGGTCGCCATCGCGGTGTTGTCTGCCGTGACACGTGTGGTCCTGCTCGGCAGCTTCGCGGAACTCGAGGAACGCCAGGCGCACCGCAATGTGGAACGGGTCCTCAGCGCCGTTGCCGACGACGTCGCGGGCGTCGATCAGCAGTGCCGCAATGCCGCGACCTGGGACAAAGCCTACGCTTTCATCCAGAATGCCAACCCTGACTTCGTAAAATCCGAAATCGGCTATGGAGCGTTCAGCGACCTGGCGGTTCGCCGGCTCAACACGGAAGTTTATGTCCGCCATTCGGGAGAGATTGTCTTCGGCGAGGGCTTCGATCTGGCGGCGCAGAAGGAAACACCCATCCCGGAGGGCTTGCGCGACCATATTTATGCCGGCAGCCGGCTGCTGGCGGAGGACGGCGCCTCGGGAATTGTGCGGCTTCCTCGCGGGCCAATGCTGATCTCAGGCAGGCCTGTGTCGACGACCGAGGGAAAAGGCCCGCTCCTGGGGTCTTTGATCATGGGACGCTACCTGGATGCCGGTGAGGTGAAGCGTCTCGGGGAACGGACGCACTTATCGGTCACCCTGCAGACCGCCTCGCAGCAGATCTCCGGCCAGGATGGTATTCGAATCCGCCCGCTGAATTCGGAAACCGTCGCGGGATACGCTCTGCTCCGTGACCTCTACGGAAAGCCCCTTCTGACCATCGCCGTGGACATGCCTCGCGAGATATACAGCCGCGGCCGGATCAGCGTGCTGTACTTCGAAATCTCCCTGGCGGTCGTGGGACTGGTGTTCGGCCTGGTGGTTATCATACTGCTCGAGAAAGTCATCTTGTCTCGGATGACCAGGCTGGGCGCCGACGTGACCGCTATTGGTGAAAACAGCGATTTTTCCGCGCGTGTCAGCCCCAGCGGTTCGGATGAGTTATCGAGTCTGGCTGTGGCCATCAATCGAATGCTGGACGGCCTGGAACGCTCTCAATATGAGATCGCCCGGCGGGGGCGCGCGCAGGAGGAAGCTCTGGCCGCCAAGCAAACCGCCGAAGAGTCCAGCCGCGCCAAAAGCGCCTTCCTGGCCAACATGAGCCACGAGCTGCGCACGCCCTTGAACGCCATCATCGGCTATAGCGAAATGTTGTGCGAAGATGCCGAAGACAGGCGCGATGATGGCGTGGCCGCCGATCTGGTGCGCATCACTTCGGCGGGCAAGCACCTGCTCACCCTGATCAACGAAGTGCTGGATCTCTCCAAGATCGAAGCCGGGAAAATGGAGCTGTTTTGGGAAGACGCCTGGCCCGCCAAGATTCTGGAGGATGCCACCGGCACCATGACCGCCCTGGCGCAACAGAACGGCAATAAACTGGTAGTGAACTGCGCTCCCAACCTTCCCCCCATGCACGTGGACGTCATGAAGTTTCGCCAGAGCCTTTACAACCTGCTGAGCAACGCCTGCAAATTCACCAGGAACGGCAGCATCCGCGTCGACGTCATCCCGGTCATTGCCAATGGTGCGGAGGCCATTGAATGGCGTGTGTCGGACACCGGCATCGGGATTGCGCCGGATCAGATGGACAAGCTGTTCCGGCCGTTCTCCCAAATTGACGCTTCGACCACCCGCAAGTACGGGGGAACCGGACTCGGGCTGGCCATCAGCCAGCGCTTCTGCCAGCTCATGGGAGGCGCCATCACCGTGCACAGCGAACCCGGCAAGGGTTCCACCTTCACCATCCGGCTGCCCCGGAACGGAAAGCATGGTCTGCAGGCGGAACACCCGCGGCCTGCTGCTCAGCCCATTGAAATCGAAGATCCGGCCGAATTGGCTCTTACCGCTCCGGCGACAATGCCCTGATCGCGAACCCCGTGGCGATCAGCGGATCGTCTTCCTTCACCAGGTTCTCCGGATTCGCCCATGACCCGTCGCCGCGTTGCGTGCGCTCCAGCCCGCCGGTCACGCGGCTGCCGGAATCCGCCCGCAACGCGCGAAATGCCTGCGTGCTCGCGGCCGAGTAATAAAAGGCCAGCCCGTGGGGCCAGCGCTGATAAGCCTCGCCCTTGAAGCCCGGCACATCCATGCCATCGTGACGGCTGGCCAGCCAGCGCTGCGCGGCCGCCACTCGCGCATCGCCTGCTTCGTGGCCGGTGTCGAGCAGCGCCAGCATCCCATCGGCTGTGGTCGTGCCGTAGCTGCGGAAATGCTTGCCGTCGTGCCCCGCTTTGTTGGTATCGAACTCCGTGGTGGAAAAGAAAAAGCCGCCATCCGCATCGCCCGGATGGCCAGGATCGAAATTCTGGCAGCGCTCCACGAACACCCGCGCGCACTGCAAAGCCGCATCCGAAGGAGCTACTCCGCCGGCGCGCAAAGCATCCAGCACGTAGCGCGTCATCGACAGATCCACGTGCCCGGTATCCGGCGGTGTGCGCCGCCCGCCTCCCATGCCCCACGCGCCGTAAGCCGCATCCGCCGGATGCCATCCGTTCTGCTCGGTGAACTGCTGCGTCCGCAAATACGCAATCATCGGTTGTATCTGCGCTTCCCAACCCGGCCGCCGCGCCCTCGCCAGCGCGCTTACCGCCAGCGCCGTCGAGTAATTCGGATAATCCGGGATTCCCGCATCCGCCAGGCCCAGCGCGCCGGATCGTGTGTGATCCCGGATGAACGCGACGGCCCGGTCGACCTGCGCGCCCGAACGCGGATACGTTTCGTCGGGCACCCGCAGCAGCGCTTCCAGCACGAAAGGTGTCAGAGATTGCCCGGAGCGCAGCAGGCCGTAAGTATGGCTGTGCCATCCGCCATCGGCGGCCTGCTGGCTCCACAGGTACTGGGCGCCCTTTGCCAGAGGCGTTTTCGCCGGACCGCAGCCCGCCAGCACGGCCAGCAGCAGCCCGGCGATCCAATATTGCCGCATCAGTTCGTTTTGGCGCGCGTGATCAGCACCGGTTCGCGATCCGCCACCAGCATCAGGATAGCGGCGCTGGTGACGGCCACCCGGCCGGTGATGCAGTGGTGCCCGGCCCACGTGCCATCCTCGTTTTGCAGCGACAGCAGCTTGGCCGTCATCTCCGTGTTCCACTTCTTCCATTCCGGGCCCCCGGCGCGATGCAGGCTGTCGCTGATGTTGAGATAAGAGAAGAATTCTTCCCCGCCGATGGATCCGAACCCCTCGACGAACCGCGCATTGGAAAGCTGACTCTTTATGACCCCGATCTGCTGCGCGTTCTTCTTCCGATCGGCCTCCGTGCGGCTGAGCTGTTCGAGTTCCTGCGCGCTCTTGTATAGCGTAACCCCGGCTGACGCCACGGCGACGGCCGACGCTGCCGGAGAAGCCATCACCGTTCCCATGTGGGTTCCGTCGGTCGATGCATATCGGCCGGCGCCATATCCCCCGCCGGCCCCTGCACCCACGCCGCTCATCGTGCCGGCTGATGCCTGTGCCGCTGGTGTGTTCTTCGTGTATTCGTCGATTTTAGCCATAGCCGTCTGCTTCACAGCCACGCCCTTCGCGTTCGCGAGATACAGGCTCTGCGAAGCCATGGACGTGCCCAGAATAGGCGCCCATCCACCCGCGATATTCCAGCTCCCATCTCTGAGCTGGCTGTTCTCGATCTTAGCCACGCACTTCTGCAGGTTCTGCCGCACCCGTGCGTTGGCTTGCGCGTTTCCCATGTTGCCGTCGAGTTCCGCCAGCAGCTTGGAAGTCAGGAACGTATCGATGTAAGGTCCCAGCTTCCGTTGGATCTGCGTGCCCATCAGGTCGGTCACCGCCAGGCCTTCCGTCGGGCTGTCCTGCACGTGCTCCAGGATGAACCTGACGGCCCGCTGCAAAGGTTCGCGGTAAGGCCCGTTAGTCGGATTACTTCCCGCATGCAGCAGTGCCTCGGCGGCCACGGCGGTGTTGGCCACGTCGTTGCCCCTCGACTCCAGCCTCTCTCCCTGCCGGACGTAGGACGTCTCACCGCCGTCCTGCCCCCATCCGCCGTCCTTCCCCTGCACGGAGACCAGCCACTTCAATCCCCTCTCTACCGCGGCGGCGGGAGTATCGCGCGCGGCCGTCTTCTTTTCGACAGTGGTTTCGGCATAGATGCCGGCTGCAATGGCCGCTACACCGGTAATCAGCATGAGCACACGTATCCTTCTCAACTTCATGAGCGACTCCTTTTTGTGCCGGGGGCGTCAGCCTCAAAGTGCCCGGATGTTTGGTAATGCCGCGATAACACTTTTCCTTCCACACGAAATGTGATTTCTCATGCAAGCAGGCATGGGAGTTATCACACGTGCCCCGTCAGACTGCCTGGAACGCGTGCGATACCCTGTGAATGCGCGTCACAGCGCAAAGGGGCGCGTTTTGCCGCGCCGCCATACAAGCGGAACTCCGTAGATTCAAGCGGCGCGGGTCGCCCCGTCTTGCGCGTGTTGCTCAAAAGCGCAAAGGGGCGCGTTTTGCCGCGCCGCCATACAAGCCAGGAACTCCTTAGATCCAAGCGGCGCGGGTCGCCCCGTTTTGCGCATGTTCCCCAAAAGCCGCCACGGTATTACAACGAACAGTCCCTGAGAAAAACAGGGAAATCCTCTCGCCATGGGCATGCGTCCAACAAATTGAGGAAGGAGGTAGAAAGCCATGTTGAGGAAACTCGGAATTCCGACACTGGTGCTGGCGGGGGCTTTGATGGCGATACCCGCAAGCGCTGCTGTACGGTTCGGAGTAAGAATCGGCGGGCCTTACTACGCACCGGCCTACCCGTACTACACCTATTGCGATCCCTATTACGGCTGCCCGTCGTATCCGTACGTCTACCCGCATGCGTGGGCCTACGGCGGATGGGGTTGGCATCACGGATGGCATCGCCACTACTATGTTCGCCGCTGGCGCTAACCAGTGACTGAACGGTAGAGAATAAGGTAGGACGGAAGGCGGCACATCCAGCACTTTCGGATGTGCCGCCGCAATCTAGCCGCGCTGATTCGTTCTGCGCCTCGCGCGCGGCGCGGTAGGCCGTTCCGTCGCATCCGCGCCCTTCTCGAAAGCTTCGATCCGCCGGCGCAGTTCCCGCATGCCTTCGCGTATCTCCCTCATTTCAGCCTCCGGCAACTTCACGGTGGCCAAATGCCTCTCGGCGCCCGACAGCGCGACCCGCGCCATACTTAACGATTGCTTCGCGGCCGCCAGCATTCGATGGCCCGTATCCAATTCCGTTTTGACAAAGTTGCTCTGCAGCGCTTCGTTGAGTTTAGCTGGGGAAGCCATTCATTCCTCCTTTTGCGGATCGGTCCTGTATAACGCTCAGCATTCCTGCATGCCGCCTGCCAGCCCGCATTCTCTGCTGTAATAACTGATACGTACACGAGAGGAGACGAGAATTGCCCCAGTGTCATTTGCTGCCCGTCATGGGCGTCGTTGTGGCGTGGTCAATCCCCGCTTTGGCCATGGTTCAGATTCAATCCATCCTGCCCTCGGTGGCGGCGCCTCAGGTGATTGGCGCCACCATCACCTTTACAGTCACCGCCTCCGATACGGATCAGGGTCCGCTGGCCTTCCGCTTCAACATCGCTCCGCCCGGCGGCCACGTCGCATTGGTCAAAGACTTCAACCTGGGAACCTACAACTCCGGCGCCTGGACCGCCCTGCCATTTGTGTGGACGCCCACCGGTATCGAGGGCGTCTATCAGATCCAGGTGATAGCCAAAGACTTCGCCTCGGGCCATTCAGCCTCCGCTAACGTCAGTTACCAGGTGAATCCCCTGGTCGCCGGCACAGCGCCGGTGGTCGTTGCCACGGCCAATCCGCTTGTTGCTTTATTTAGCGTGCCGCCCTGTCCGGCGGGCAGCCATATCCGCGCGAAGTTCAAGCCGGCCGGCGCGACCGCCGCGACCGCCACACCCTGGGCTGTCTGCCGCCCCGCCACCACCACGACCTTTGAAATTGCCGGCATGTACCCGAAATCGACCTATCAAATATTCAGTCAGACGGATACGGCCGGCAAAATCGTGAATGGACGCCCGGTAAGTTTTACCACAGGTTCCCTTCCAGGCACTCCGATTCCGAAATTTACGCTGAATCTGCCCGCCGGCGCAGCCGCTGACTTGCAAGATTCGATAGTCCTCGAGGATCTCACCATGTCCGGCCAGGCAATTCATTACCCCGAAGTAGCCACCGACTTGTCTGGCAACATTCTTTGGTATTACTATTCACCGTCGAGTCAGGACCTGGTCACCCGCCCGCTCCCCGACGGCCTCCTGATCATTGAAAGCGGGCCCGCCTGGAATCCGGCCTCCCAACTACACCAACTCTTGCGCCAGATCGACTGGGCCGGCAATATCGTGAGGGAAACCAACACCGGCGCCATCCAGCAGGAGCTGCTGGCGCTGGGCGCCACCGATGCACAGCCTTGCACTGCCATCCCCACGCCCGCCCCTGTAGGCTCGGCTTGTTTGGGCGAATTCGGCCACGATTTCATCCATACTCTCCCCAACGGCTACAGCGCGGCGATCGTGGATATCGAGAAGATCTTCCCGCCCGGAACCCAGGGCGACACCACCGGCCTTCCGGTGGACATTGTGGGCGACATGATCGTCGTGCTCGATCAGAATTGGCAGGCGGTCTGGTACTTTGATGCCTTTGAGCACGCCGGTGGCCCGCCTCAATTGAGCATCACCCGGCAGGCGGTGTTAAATGAAACCTGCGTGGTGAATCAGCCCGGCTGCCCGCCGATTTTTCTGTTAGGCAACGGCATCGCGCCCCTGGCCAGAGACTGGCTGCATGCCAATAGCCTGTATTATTGGCCCGCGCCGCAGGACGGACTCGCCGCCGGAGATCTGATCTGGTCCTCCCGCCACCAGGACTGGGTGATGCGCGTCGATTACCAGGACGGAGCCGGCACCGGAAATATTCTGTGGCGCATGGGTCTCGATGGCGACTTCCTCTTCAACAACGTGAATAGCGACCCCTGGCCATGGTTTTCACACCAGCACGAGGTCGATATCGAGAGTGCCTCCGGGAACCTCACGCTCTTCGACAACGGCAATACCCGATTTGCCTATCTAGGCGGTGACAGCCGCGGCATGGTGCTGCAGATTGACGAATCCGCCATGCAGGCGACCCCCGCCTTGAGCGTCGACCTGGGAGTATACTCCTCGGCGGTGGGAAGCGCCCAATTGCTCGGCGACGGCAATTACTTCTTCATGGCGGGATTCACAAACGGCACCACCGGCTACGCTATCGAGGTTCAGCCTTCACCGGGTACGCTCACCGGCACTCAGGTATTCAATATGTCGGGTACATTGTCCTATCGGTCGTGGCGCATGACCAGCCTGTATACTCCGCCGGCCACGTAAAGGAGGAACGCATCATCGTCTGGATTCGGCTCGCTCCTCCAAAGCGCAATGGGGCGCGTTTTGCCGCGCCGCCATCAAGCGAGGAACTCCTTAGATCCAAGTGGCGCGGATCGCCCCGTCTTGCGCGTGTTCCCCCAAATCCAAAGCGGCTGCTCCTCTCAATCTGCTGCGCGTCGTTGCTTCTGCGCGCGCAAGCCCCCCCGGATGTGCGCATCCGCGCCGGAGCCTGGTTTCCCCCCAGCCTGGTGATCTCGACAAACGCCAACCTGGTGGAGCTGGTCGCCACCGTGCGCGACCGCCAAGGCCGCCTCACCGGCGGCTTGCAGGCCGCCGATTTCGAAGTGCAGGACAACAACCAGCCGCGCGAGATCACGTTTTTCTCGGAGCGAAAGTCGCAGCCGGCCGGCGGCGCAGCGCCCTCCGCGGTATCCAAACCCCCTGCCGCTGCCCCGCCCCAGACGCCTCTAACTTCGCGATCCATCGCATTGTTCTTTGATGACGCGCACGCCTCGGTGCTGGGTGTCCGGATGTCGGCCAGGGCAGCCGAACGGCTGGTCACAAACATTCTGCCGCCCGTCGACCAGGTCGGAATCTTCACCGCTTCGGGCGCCGTGTCGGCGGATTTCACCACCGACCGCAAGCTGCTCCTGGCGGCCATTGCACGCTTGCAGCCCCATCCGCCAAAAGGCGTGCACGCTACCACCATATGCCCGACACTCGGGCCATCCGAGGCATATATCATCGCGCGTCATCTGGATCCTGCGATAGAAGAAACAGCTATAGGCGAGGCGGTTGCCTGTAATTGTGTCGAGCCTCCGGAAGCGGGTTGCATCTTCGATCAGCGAGGGGTGGTGGAGAGCGCGGCGCAGAGCGTGTGGCAGCAGTACGAGTATCAATCCACCGGCACGCTCGACGTGCTGAACCGCCTCGTGCGGCACCTCGCGGCGGCGCCGGCCCAGCGCATTTTGGTGCTGTTCTCTCCCGGCTTCCCGACCGGCGGAATGGAGGAACGCACCAGTGCCATTACAGACGCTGCCCTGCGTGCCGGCATCACGATTAGCGCCGTGAATTCCGAGGGCCTGGTGACCAGCCGCACCGAGGCCCGCAAACTGTTCCTGCTGGCCGGGTTTATGGCCGCGGCTGCGAAGTCCACCGGCGGGCAATACCTGCATGACGCCAACGACTGGGCGGGTAGTCTTCGCGCTGTAGTGGCGCCTCCCGAAGTGTCGTACGAACTGGGCTTCTCGCCGCCCGGGAATCCCGATGGCAAATATCATCAGTTGAAGACGCGGATTCGTGGGAACCGTGGATACCGCGTGGAATCGCGGCCGGGCTATTACGCCGCCGCGGCCGCCGGCCAGCGCGAGACGGCCCAGCAGCACCTCGACCGTGTCGCCATGTCCGGCGCCGAAATCAAGGACTTCCCGGCCACTATGCAATTGCGCCAGGACGCGCCGAATGGGCGGCAAGCTACACTCCACGTGACGGTCGCCGTGCCTGCCGCCGGCCTGCGGTTTCCCGAAAAGGGGGGCCGCCGCGTCCAGGAGTTGACCTTTTTGACAGTGCTCCAGGACGCGCAAGGCAATTTCGTCGCCGGGAAGCAGTCCGTGATGGACTTCGTGCTCACACCTGCCCGCCTCGCCGAGGTGCAAAAGAAAGGTATCCGGGCGTCCATCTCGCTCTCAGTCGCGCGCCCGGCGTCCTATCGTGTGCGCGAGGTGATCCGCGAGATGGTCAATGATCATATCTGGGCGTCCGCGGGGCTTGTAGAGATCCGCTAGTTTACATCGCTTCATCCCCCTCGCCTAACCAATCCCCTCCTGTAACGTTTTTCTATTTGGACGGTAGTAACCGCATGGGCAATCTTGCGCAAGATCTCCGCTTCACCCTTCGTACCTTCCGGAAATCCCCCATCTTCGTGGCCGTCGCCATCCTCTCCCTGGCCCTGGGCATCGGCGCGAATACCGCCATCTTCACCCTGGTCGACCAGCTCCTCCTTCGCCTCCTGCCCGTCAAGGACCCGCGGCAGCTCGTTCTCTTCTGGAGCCGCGGTCCGCATTACGGCAGCAACACCGGCCGCTACAAGCTCTCCTATCCCATGTACGCCGACTTCCGCGACCACAACGACGTCTTCAGCGGCATGTTCTGCCGCGACGAGATGCAGTTCAGCATCAGTTCCGGCGGGAAAACCGAGCTCGTGTCCGGTGAACTCGTCTCCGGGACCTATTTTCCGGTTCTGGGTGTCGGCCCCGCCCTCGGACGCGTCCTCACCCCCGATGACGACCGCGTCCCCGGAGGACATCCCATCGCGGTCATCAGCTACCGCTATTGGATGAATCGCTTTGCCGGCAGCCCCGGAGTGATCGGCAAGAAACTTCTCGTCAACGGCTTTCCCATCACCATCGTCGGCGTCAGCCGCAACGGCTTTGATGGCACTAATCCCGGTGCTTCGACGCAGATTCGCATACCCATCACCATGGAAGCCCAGGTCAGCCCCACCATGGGCAAGTTCTACAACCTGACGAACCGCCGCGGCCGCTGGGTGAACGTTTTCGGACGCATGAAGCCGGGAGTAACCCTGACCCAGGCTAAAGCCGCCGTCCAGCCGTTCTTCCACCAGATGCTCGAAATGGAAGTGCGGGACAAGGAGTTCGCGCACGCCGCGCCCGAGGTCAAAAAGGGCTTCCTCAAGATGTCCATGGATCTCCTCCCAGCCTCCAAGGGTGACTCCGATTTGCGGCGCCAGTTCGCCAGTCCCCTGCTTGTTCTGACCGCCCTGGTCGGCCTGGTCCTCCTGATCGCCTGCGCCAACGTTGCCAACCTCCAGATAGCCCGCGCCACTTCACGCCAGAAAGAAATTGCCGTCCGGCTGGCCTTGGGCGCTCGCCGCTCGCGCATCGTCTCCCAACTGTTAGTGGAGAGCCTTTCCCTTTCCCTCGCTGGTGGTGCGCTCGGATTGGTCCTGGCCATCTGGATGGATGGCGCCCTGCTGAATTTCCTTCCCGCCGGAGACTCGCCTCTTACCATCTCCACTACGCCGGACTGGCGGATCCTGGCCTTCGCCCTCGGCGTATCGCTTCTCACCGGAGTTATCTTCGGCCTCGCGCCGGCCTTCCAATCCACCCGCCCCGAATTGGCCGGTACCCTCAAAGACCAGGTTGGCTCCATCGCCGGTGGAACTTCGGTGGGCCTGCGCAAGACCCTGGTCGCCGCCCAGGTTTCTCTGTCCCTCCTGCTCCTCATCGGGGCCGGCCTGTTTATTCGCAGCCTGGGCAATCTCAAGAATCTCGATCCTGGATTCCACGTCGGCAACCTGGTCGGCTTCTCCATCGACCCGACCATGAACGGCTACCAACCGGACCGCAGCCTCGATTTGTATCGCCGCCTGCGCGATAACCTCGACGCCATCCCCGGCGTGGAGTCCTCCGGTCTGGCCATTATGCCGGTCCTCTCGGGTTATGAATGGGACAGCAATATCGCCATTGAAGGCTTCCAGCACAAACCCACCGACGCGCCCGATCCGCACATGCAATTCGTCTCACCCGACTACTTCAAGACCATGCGCATTCCCATCCTGCTGGGCCGCGATTTCCGTATGACCGATGGCCGCGACGCCCCCAAGGTATGCATCGTAAACGAAAAGTTCGTGCGGCGGTATTTCAAGGACGGCCTGGCCATCGGCAAACACATCGGCCTGGGCGGCGATCCCGGCACCAAGCTGGATATTGAGATCGTCGGCGTCGTGCGCGACACCAAGTATGAGAGCATGCGCGACGAGGTGCCCGTGGAAGTCTACCAACCGTATCACCAGATGGAGTTCGTGCTCGGGATGTTCGCCTATGTCCGTACCACCCGCAGTCCCCAACAGGCCTTCTCCAGCATCCGCCAGGTCGTGCACGGCCTCGATCCGAACCTCCCCGTCTCCCGGATGAAAACCCTCGAAGCGCAGATGGAGGAATCCCTCATCACCGAACGCCTGGTCGCCACTTTGTCCTCCGGTTTCGGCCTCCTGGCCACCCTGCTTGCCGCCATCGGCCTCTACGGCGTGATGGCTTATGTCGTGGCGCAGCGCACCCGCGAAATCGGAGTCCGCATCGCCCTGGGAGCTTCCCGCCAGGACGTCATCTCGCTGGTGATGAAGGATGTTGTGATGCTCACGGGCATCGGTATCCTGATCGGACTGCCCGCCGCCTGGGCCCTCACCCGCATCGTCCAGGAACAACTCTACGGAATCCAGCCCAACGATGCGCTCACCATCGCCGCCGCCACCATCGGCATCGCCTTCGTCGCCCTCCTGGCCGGCTACGTCCCCGCCCAGCGCGCCACCCGCGTCGACCCCATGCGCGCCCTCCGTTGGGAGTAGAATAAGAAGTGCAAAGGGGCGCGTTTTGCCGCGCCGCCATATAAGCGAGGAACTCCGTAGATTCAAGCGGCGCGGGTCGCCCCGTCTTGCGCGTGTTCCTCAAGAGCGCAAAGGGGCGCGTTTTGCCGCGCCGCGATATAAGCGAGGAACTCCTTAGGTTCAAGCGGCGCGCGTCTTGCGCGTGTTCCTCAAGAGTAGGCGCGGGCGCTTTCGTGCTATTTTCACAAGAGAGCACGTGCACAACTTTGCGCAATGCCCGCGACTGACGGCCACGAAAAAAACGAAACGAACCCAATTACTCCGTAGCTATCTGTATTATTATCAGCAATTTACGTTTGTAGCCCTGGTCGTCCCGGCCCTCCTCTCCCCCCTCCCCGCCGCCGACGCTCCCTCCTTCGCCAAAGACGTAGCCCCCATCCTGGACGCCAACTGCGCCGGCTGCCACGCCGGCAACGTCACCATGGGCACCCTCGACCTCGATACTTACCAGGGCATCCGGAAAGGCGGCCACACCGGACCCGTCATCGTCCCCGGCAAGAGCGCCGAGAGTCTCCTCTATCTCCGCATCACCGGCAAAGTCACGCCCGCCATGCCCCTCAACGGCAAGAAGCTGGCCGACGCCGAGATCGAAACCATCCGCCGGTGGATCGACGCCGGCGCCCCGCCGCCCGCGCCCGGCGAAATGACCGCGGCCCGCGCGCCCGCCATCCCCGACATCAAACCGCGCACGCAGATCAAGCCGCTCATCAGCGCGCTGGCCTACCGCCCCGGCGGCAGGCTGCTGGCGCTCGGCTCCTATAAAGAGGTCCGCCTGGTGGAACCCGAGTCCGGAAAGGTCGCCGCTACCCTTCCCGGCGAGGCCGAAGACGTACGCTCCGTGGCGTTCTCGCCCGATGGCAAACTCCTGGCGGCCGCCGGAGGTCTGCCTGGCCGCGGTGGCGAGGTTAAAATCTGGGACGTCGAAACGCGCGCCGCACTGCGCTCCATCACCGGTCACGCCGACTGCATCTACGCCGTGGCCTTCGCGCCCGGCGGCAAATCCATAGCCACCGCCGGCTACGACAAGCTGATCAAGCTCTGGGACGTGGCCACCGGCAGCCCCATCCGCACCCTCAAGGATCACATCGACGCCGTGTACGCGCTGGCCTTCACGCCGGATGGCCGGCGCCTGGTCTCCGCCTCTGCCGACCGCGGTGTCAAAATCTGGGATGTGGCCTCGGGCGAGCGCCTCTACACTTTGAGCGACGCAACCGATGGTCTGAACACCCTGGCGCTCGACCCCGCCGGCAAGCGCGTGGCCGCCGCCGGCCTCGACCGCACCATTCGCGTCTGGTCGTTAGGTGAGAAGGGCGGCACGCTGCTCAATTCGCTGATAGCCCACGAAGACGCCATTCTGCAACTGGCCTGGTCGCCCGATGGCAAGTACCTCGCCTCGTCCTCCGCCGACAAGCAATTGAAGATCTTCCGCGCGGACGATCTGTCCGTAGTCAAAGCGTGGCCCCAGCCCGATTGGGCGCTCGCGCTGGCATTTTCCCCCGATGGAAAAACGTTAGCCGTGGGCCGCTTCGACGGCTCCTATGAGGTGTATCATGCAGAGCCTGACTAAGACCGTGGGGCTGCCGTTCGTCGCCCTCACCTTGGCTGCCGCCGCCTTCGCCGCCAGCAGCACCACCGACTGGCCCACCGGCAACCGCACCACGCCGCCCACCATCAACTCCGTCTCTCCTCGCGGCGTCCCTCGCGGCGCGACCACCGAGCTGACCGTCGAAGGCTTGAACCTCGCCCGCGCCAATGCCGTCTTCTTCAGCGAGCCCGGCGTCACCGCGCGCATCCTGCGCATCAAGGAACTGCCCGATCTGTCCGATGTCCGCCTGGGTTCGAATGGCGGAATCTCCACCGTCGACCTGGGCCCCCTGCCGCCGCGCAACGAAGTCACCCTCGAACTGAATATCAGCGCCGGCGCCGATATCGGCCCCGTCGATTTCCGCCTCCAGACTCCCCTGGGCACTAGCCCCGCCGCGCGCTTTCTGATCGAGCCTTACTACGGCGAGAGCGCTGACCGCGAGCCGAACGACACCCCCGAGGATGCCGTCGAGGTCTATACCCCCGCCATCCTGGTGGGCGCCATCTCCAAGCCCGGGGACATCGACTACTACAAGATCACTGTGCATGCCGGCGAGCAATTGGTCTTTGAGAACGGCGCCGCCATGCTCGGCTCCACATTGCAACCCGTCGTGAGTATTTACGACGCCGGGCAGAATCTTGTCAAGCAGTATGGCCTGGAAGGCGGCCGCTCGGCGCAATACTTCGCGCACCGCTTCGAAAAGGCCGGACCCTACTACGTCAAGATCTCCGACTATGCCGAAGACGGCAACGCGCGCCATTTCTATCGCATCAAGGTCGGCAAATTCCCCCTGGTGCTGTCCGCCTATCCGCCCGGTGTCCGCAACGGCCAGACCACGCAGATCGCGCTCACCGGATATAACCTGGGCGCGGGCCACGTCTCGCTAACGGGCGAGCCTTCGCCTGAAGACGAATCGTCCATCATGCTGCGCCCCAAAATCGGCGCGGGCAAATCGTTTAACAAGGTGAAACTGGCCCTCGATGCCGAGCCGGAAGTCGAAGCTTCCGCCGCGCACTCCATCCAGGCGCCTGTCATCATCAACGGCAGGCTCTTGACGGACAAAAATGACTTTCGCTTCAAAGCCCGTAAGGGCGAGAAGCTGGTGCTGGAAGTCAATGCCAACCGGCTCGGCTCGCCGCTCGATTCGATGCTCGAAGTCCTCGACTCCAACGGCAATCCGGTCGAGCGCGCCACCATCCGCTGCGAGCTCGCCACTGCCGTGACCCTCAACGATCCCAGCTCTTCGTCCGACGGCATCCGCATCGTCTCCTGGACCGGCATGGCGGTAGGCGACACCCTCATGGTCGGCAGCGAGCTCATTAAAGTGCGCGCCATGCCCCGCGGACCCGACGACGATATCCGCTTCGAATCGTTCGAAGGCGAGCGCCTCGGCCTTCTCGACACCACCCCGGAAGCCCACGCCATCGACACGCCGGTCTATAAAGTCCGCATCCATCCGGCCGGCGCTGCCTTCGTCAGCAATGGCATGCCCGTGGTCCATCTGACCTATCGCAACGATGATGGCGGCCCCGGCTACGGCAAGGATTCCCGGTTGCGCTTCACCGCCCCGGCGGATGGCGAATACATCGTTCGCCTGCGCGATGTGCGCGGTCTGCACGGCGAGGATTACTTCTACCGCCTGGCCGTCCGCCCGGCAGCGCCCGATTTCCGGCTGAGCGTTGAGCCGCGTAATCCCAATGTCCCCGTAGGCGGCCGCATTCCGGTCACCGTCACGGCCCTCCGCCTCGACGATTTCGATGGGCCCATTGATGTCGCCATGGAAGATCTGCCCGCCGGCCTCTCGGCTGCCCGGGGCGTGATCGAGCCCGGCCAGGTGAGCACCACCCTGCTGCTGAACGCCGCCGACAATGCTCGGCTCGAAACCGCCGCGCCTCTAAAAGTCCGCGGCCAGGCCCGTGAAGGTGCGCGGCAGATCGCCCACTGGGCCAACCCCGAAGACAAGCTGAAGTTCGTCGCCCTGATGCCCAGGCCCGATATCACCATGCAGGCCAAAACCCGCGAGGTGGTGCTCGAACCGGGCAAGACCGCAAAGGTAGAAGTGGCCATCGAGCGCCACAACAACTTCGGCGGGCGCGTGCCCGTGGAAGTCTACAACCTGCCGCCCGGCGTGCTGGTCACCGATGTCGGCCTGAACGGCGTCCTGATTCACGAGACCGAGAACCAGGTCACTTTCACCTTGCAGGCCTTGCCGAATGCCGCCGCTGCCGACCAGCCCATCGTGCTATCTGGTAACATCGAAACGCGAGCCGACCAGCAGAGCGAATATGCTTCCGAGCCCATCGCCCTGAAGGTGCTTGCCAAAAAGTAGCCATGTCCAAAATTCCGTTAGTAAGGGAAGCTCTCGCGGCCGGCGAGGGCGTCGTCAGACTTGCGCCGTGCTGGGTGCCGCGCTCGTTCCTGATGCCCGGCGGCCGCCTGAAACTCGACCCGCGCGATCTCTACGCATTGGGCGCCCATCGCGGCGGCATCGACGAGCGCTGGTTCTCCTCCACCACTCAGGCCGCCAACGGCCCCGGCACACCCGATGACGAGGGCCTCAGCTACATCGCCATCGATGGCCATCGCGTGCTGCTGCGCCAAGCCGTCGCCGAGCTGGGTGACCAAGTCCTGGGCGCCGAAGTCATGTCGCGCTACGGTGGCTGGAACGTGCTCTGCAAGTTCTTCGACAACCTCGGCCCCATCCCGCATCACATGCACCAGATGGACGCGCATGCCCGCAAGGTCGGCCAGAAGGGCAAGCCTGAAGCCTACTACTTCCCGCCGCAATATAACTTCAAAGGCAACAACTTTCCGTATACCTTCATGGGTCTCGAGCCCGGCACCGCCCCGGACGATGTACGCCGCTGCCTGGAGCGCTGGAACCAGGGCGACAACGGCATCCTGGATCATTCCAAGGCTTACCGTTTGCAGCCGGGCACCGGCTGGCAGATCGATGCCGGCATCCTGCATGCGCCGGGCTCTCTGGTCACCTATGAGCCGCAGGTGAATTCCGACGTGTTCGGCATGTTCCAGTCCATGGTCGAAGGCCGCGCCGTCCCCTGGGACCTGCTGGTGAAGGACGTTCCGCCCGAGCATCATCACGACCTGGATTACATCATCGGCATGCTCGATTGGGACGCCAACGTCGATCCGGAATTCGCCAGGCATCGACTGTTCCATCCGCGGCCCGTGCGTGCTGAAGAGGAAATGGCCGCCTGCGGCTACTCCGAGAAATGGGTGTGCTACTCCACGCCGCATTATTCCGCGAAGGAGCTGACCGTGTCTCCGGGCCGCTCCGCGGTAATTCGCGACGCGGCCGCCTACGGCCTGATCGTGGTCGAGGGCTGGGGCTCGGTGGGCAAGATGGATGTGGAGACACCCTCGCTCATCCGCTTCGGCGAGATGACCCGGGACGAATTATTCGTCACCGCGGCCGCCGCCCAGCGCGGCGTCGCCGTCCACAATCGCAGCGATCAGGAGAACCTGGTCATGCTGAAGCATTTCGGCCCGGGCAATCCGGACGCCGACGGACTCATCCCATGAAATTTGGCGTCAACACCTTCATCTGGACGGCCAACTTCGACCGCTCCAACCTGCATCTCCTGCCAACCATCAAGGCCGCCGGCTTTGACGGCGTGGAAGTGCCGCTCTTCGATCCCCGCCAGTTCGCCGCCAAGGACATCCGCCAGGGACTCGCCGATAACGGTCTCGAGTGCACCATCTGCTCTATCCTGACCGGCGGACTCAATATGATCTCGGATGACGCCGCCGTCCGCGAAAAGACCCGCGTGCACATGCAGGACTGCGCCCGGGCCGCCGCCGAAGTCGGCGCCAGGATCATCGCCGGCCCGCTCTATTCGCCCGTGGGACTGATGACCGGCCGCCGCCGCACGCGCGACGAATGGCAGCGCGCCGTCGATTGTTACCAGTCGATCGGCCCCACGCTCGCCGAGTGCGGAGTCACCATCGCCATCGAGCCCCTCAATCGCTTTGAAACGTACTTCCTGAACACCGCCGCCGATGCCGTGGCGCTCTGCGATGCCATCGGCCATCCCAACGTCGGTATTCTGTTCGACACGTTTCACGCCAACATCGAAGAGAAGGACGTGCCCGCCGCCTACCGCCTGGTGGCCGACCACCTCAAGCACGTGCACACTTGCGAAAACGATCGCGGCATTCCCGGCACCGGCCACGTCCCCTGGCCTGGCGTATTCCAGGTCCTGCGCGACATCCGTTACGACGGCTGGCTGACTATCGAAAGCTTCGGCTTCGCCCTGGGCGAACTCTCCGCCGCCGCCTCGATCTGGCGCGACATCGCGCCATCGCCGGATTCCATTGCCTTTGAAGGCGTGAAGTTCCTGAAGGACGGCGTCCTTACTTCACCATCGCGTGCTTGATCGGGCGGGCGCCAATTCTGAGAAGTCTTCAGGCGACAATCCGGCCGTCGCGCATGCGCACCGTGCGGTGCGCGAACGCCGCCGCCTCGGGATTGTGCGTGATCATCAGGATGGTTTGGCCCAGCCGCCGGTTCAGGTTGCGCATGACTTCCAGCACGGTTACCGTGTTCTCGCTGTCCAGGTTGCCGGTCGGCTCGTCCGCCAGTAGAATGGCCGGGTGATTCACGATGGCGCGGGCCAGCGCCACGCGCTGCTGCTCGCCTCCCGAAAGCGCCGCGGGTTTGTGCCCCAGCCGCCCGGAGATTCCCAGCAGCGTGAGCGCTTCGCCGAACTCCGCGTCCGGCTCCGGCGGCCGCCCCGCGATGTAGCGGGCGATCGCGATGTTGTCGCCGGCCGTGAGGTTGGGCAACAGGTTGAACTTCTGAAACACAAAGCCGACCTTGCGTTTGCGCAGGTCCGTGCGCCCGGCATCCGTCAGTGACGAGATGTCCTGCCCGCCGATGCGCACGCTGCCGCCGCTTGCCGGAGTCAGTCCGCCGATAATGTGGAACAGCGTCGACTTGCCCGACCCCGAGGGCCCCACGATGGCCAGAAACTCGCCCTCCGCCACATCCAGGTCCACGCCGCGCAGCGCCGCCACATCCACTTTTCCCACGCGATAGACTTTGCGCAGATCGCGGATCTCGATGATGGGCTCACTCATAGGCCAGCGCCTCGATGGGGTCCTGCGCCGCGGCGCTCAAGCCCGGATACAGCGCGCCGAGCAGCACGCCCGCCATGCTGATGGCGCCGGCGATGGGCCACCATCCGGGCGTGATGGCCTGCGTGAGCGACGCCGGATACAGCGCCATAATCAGCGCGCGCGCTACGAAGCTCAATCCGATGCCCACCACCGTGCCGCCTAACCCCATCACCACCGCTTCGGCCAGGATTACCCGCAGGATGAACCAGCGCGACGCGCCCAGCGCTTTCAAAATGCCGATCTCGCGCGTGCGCTGCAACACCGCCATATACATCGAAAGCAGCACTACCGCGAACCCGATGACCACGCCGATGCCCACCATCACATTGATGAACGTGCTCAAAGCGCCGCCCTGCACGTTTTCGACAGTGAACAGCGAAGTGAACTCCTCCATGGTGTAGATGTTGTAGTCTTCCAGCAGCGCTTTCAGTTCCGCCAGCACTGCGGGGATATCGGCCGGCCGGCCGGCCTTCACGAAGATCTGGCTGACCTTGCCGGTGTTCCCGGTGAGATCCTGCAGGGTCCGCATGGGCACCACCAGGTGCGCCATTTTGCCGCCCTCCACTACGCCGGAAACCCGCCAGTGGTGGTTCAGGATATCGGTCACCTGGTCGCCCGCGCGCAGTTTGTTCTGCCTGGCGTAGTATTCGTCCACGATGAGGTCATCCGGGCCTCGGAACGGTCCGCCTTCCAGGTATTTGAAGCCGCCGCTCATCCGGTTGAATTGATCCAGGTCGATACCGCTGACAAAACTGACGCTGGAGACCGGATGTACGATCATCCCCATGGCCAGCCCCACGTGCGGCTTGCTTTGAATCATGCTCACCAGCTGCTCGCGAATGGGTGCGCCGCTCAATGTCAGCACCGAGGTCTTGGGCGGCCGCACGATGATGTCGGCGCCGATGCCCTTAGCCCGCCGCGCCGAGTCGGCCAGCATGCCGCGGCTCAATCCGACCAGGCACAGGATCAGCGTGACGGGCACGGCGATCAAAAACATGCTCAGCAGGCTGCGCATGGGCTTATGCTTCAGGTTCTCGACCACCAGCTTGATCGTCACGTTTTTTTCTTTTTCTTTTTCTTTTGATCGGCGGGCGCGGGCGGTGCCGGCTGCGCGGGCGCCGGTTGCCCGAGCACCTGAAGCTGAGTGCCCTCGGGCTGTTCCAGCACAAATTTCTCGTCTGAGAGGCCGCGGTTGATCTCCATCTTGACCACCGTCAGAACCACAGCGTATTCGTCCTGCGGCCGCGTAATGTCGACAGTCTTGGGGAAGGACACGCCATCGTAGTTCTGCCAGTCACTGTAGCGCGCGTCCGTAAGGATATTGCCCGCCGCATCGAAGACCAGCTGCCGGGCCATGCGCAGGTTCATACGGTTGAACCAGATGCTCCGCGCGGGCGCCAGTGAGCCATCCGGCTGCTGGCGGCTCAGATGCAGGATGTAAGCGGCGTTGTCTTCGTCGGTGAAGTTGATCAGCTCCGGTTTTTCGTCCGCCTGTACGGGCGAGATCATCATCGCCTCCAGAAAGTGCTGCGGGCGCAGATTTTCGATCTTCTTCGCGGAGGGCGCGATCAGTTCGTTGGAGCCCGTAACGAAGCGATTCGAGGAGGGCAGGTACAGGCGGAAATTCTTGCCGTCCGACACCATATCGAAAGCTTTGTTGCGCACCACCGGGTACAGGCCGATGATGCGAATCTCGGCCGGTTTTCGGAACAGGATGTAGCCGCGCACGTCCTTGTATTCGGTGATCTTGCTCTTTTCGGAACTGCCCAGCGCGGGCACCATGTCCACCGTGGCGTTAAAGCTCTGCACGATCTCATACTGGCGCGCGATGCGCTCGACCAGGGTCAGCTTATCGGCCGTGAGCAGGACCGGCGTGGCTTTGGCGCCCTTCCGCGTGATGATGCGCCGACGGACGAAACAAGCGGAGAAATCGAGCGACGACAGGCAGAGCAGTAGTATGAGTGCGCGCGCGCGCCTGCGAGGCATCATACTATTGTAGGCAAGCGCGCGCGCGGCATGTCAACGCGCAGCACCGTGGTATATTAAAAGGACATCAACTTCAATGGGCCTGTGGCGCAGTTGGGAGCGCGCTTCCATGGCATGGAAGAGGTCGTGAGTTCGAATCTCACCAGGTCCACCAAAACGTTTTATAGGCTGTACGCCAAAAACGGGGGCAACCCCGATCCCAAGAATAGGGGCCGTTCCGCTACGGGCAGATCCCCGGTCCGCCCCTGGCCGGGGAGCGTGGGACACCGCCGCGGCGCACGGCGCCGTCCCACAAACCCGCCAGTTTAGCTATCAGCACCGTTGGAACTGCTGACTCGGGTTATGGCGCGAAATAACCCGAGATATCAAGAATCAGGAAGGTCGGACTCGGACCCGCCGCGTATGCGTCAACTAATCCGTTTGTGGTGGGCACCAATGCCATGTTCGACGTGATCGTACCATCCAGCGAGTTCAACGTCGACACCACCGGTTGCGAGCCGCCGTTAGCCCACAAGGTCAGGTAGCCCAGTTCTCCCGACGGAACCACCGTGGCGTTCAAGACCAGCGAGCGGGCTTCGGGTGGCACGCCACAGGGGACTCCGGTCGCGGTCACGGCAATAGTCCCGCTGAAGGGTGGTGTTCCTGAAGGCAACCGGGTGTCTTCTATCCGGCAGGGTGTCAGGTTGTAAAGGGAATACCCGCCGCTGCCAGCGGCCGCGAAATAGCCATCGATGTCGATGATCATGTCCGTGTTATCGGTGACATACAATTCGATGGCGCCTGCCGAGCCGGCCGGAACAATGGCGGCGTTGGCGGTATCCGCGCCGGTGGGCGCGTTCAAGGTCGAGACCACCGGACGGTTCTGTCCCGAAGGCCAGACTGTCAGATAGCCCAGTGGACCTTGCGGGACGGCGGTGAAGTTTAACGAATAAGCCAGAGCGCTGGACGGGATGCTGCAGGAGCTGGATAGCACGGGGAAGATGCGGGAATTGCCTCCGATCAGTGACGGTCCGCCTAACTGGCCTACCGGATTACGGGTGTCGGCCACGCGGCAGGGGGTCAGCGAGTAAAACTCCAGTGCAGTGGGATCGCTGGCCAGATCGAAATAGCCATCTATGTCGAGGATGACGTTTGTGCTATTGGTCGCATACACACTGACGGCTCCGCTGGTACCGGCCGGAACGATAGCAGCGTTGGATTTGATGCGGCCATCGATCGAGTTTAGCGTGGAAACGACAGGCTGAGACTGGCCGGTAGGCCATAGGGTTACGTATCCCAGCGTTCCATTGGGCACTACGGTGAGGTTCATCGAATAAGCCAGTGCCGTGGAAGGAATGCCGCAGGTCCCTGGAACAGTGAAGCTGCGGGTGGCCCCAGCGCTGAGTGGCGGACCACCCAGGGGGCCATTGGGGTTGCGGGTATCGACTACGCGGCACGGTGCGGCCGGGATGAAACGCAACTTGGTTGTGTTAGTGTTGGTTGTGAAGTTGGCCGTTACCGACGAGGCGGCCTCAATGGTAAGACAGTTGGCGGCGTTCAGCGCAGTGCCGCTCCATGACACGAAAAGTTTGTCCGCGGCGGGAGATGCCATCAGGCAGACATTGAACCCCGCGGGATATACCCCGCCTGGCGATACTGGATTGATCGAAATCGTGCCCGAGCTGGGTGGCGACACGGCCGTGGTCAATTCGAAAGTTGAAAGTAGTCCCGTTGGGCCCTGAATCTCGACTGTGCTGGAAGAAGGCGTAGGTACGCCGAATTGGCCGTCGGCGTTGGAGCCCCAGACGGCGAGCGAACCATTGCTTGTGAGGGCCAGGCTGCTAACTGAGCCGGCGGCGACTGCCAGTGCTCCCGTCAGGCCGGTGACCTGTACCGGAATGGGTGAGCTGGTGGTGCTCCCGTTGCCGAGTTCTCCGTCGCCGTTGTACCCCCAAGCCCAAACTGTTCCATCGCTTCTGACCGCGAGGCTCTGATAAGAGCCGGCCGCGATCGCGATAACATCGGTGAGACCGCTCACGTTGACGATGTTGTAATACGTATTGGTGCTGCCGTCACCAAGCTGCCCATAGCCTCCATAACCCCACGCCCAGACCGTGCCATCGCTCCGCAGCGCCAGGCTGTGGTTCAGGCCGGCCGCTATGGCCACGATATTCGACAGCCCTGGCACCTGGACAGCGCTCTGTTCAGTTGTGGTCGTGCCGTTGCCCAATTGCCCGTAACCGTTGTAACCCCATCCCCATACCGTGCCGTCGCTCCGCAGCGCCAGGCTGTGGTACTGGCCTGCCGCGATAGCAGTCATCCCGGTTAGGCCGATCGATTGTACCGGACTGGTTCGTTCGGTCGTTGTTCCGTCGCCAAGTTGGCCGTAACCGTTATAGCCGAATCCCCAGACGGTGCCGTCGCTCCGCAGCACAAGGCTGTGGTCGGAGCCACCCGCGGCCTTGACGGCTCCTGTAAAGTTGTTGATTGGGAGCGGGGTTGGCCGATCGGTGCTCGTGTTTCCGCTCCCCAGTTCTCCGTAACCGTTGTAGCCCCAGGTCCAGACGGTTCCGCTGCTTGTTACGGCCAGGCTGTGATATCCGCCAGCGGACACGTTTATGGCGCCTGTGACACCGGCCGCCTCTACCGGCGAATTACGGTTGATCTGAGTCCCGTCACCAAGTTGCCCGTACGTGTTGTCGCCCCACGCCCATACCGTCCCGTCGCTTTTTGCGGCCACAGCGAACTGTTGGTTCGCGCTGAGGTAGCTCGTAAAGAGGCTCAATCCGCCGACGGAACTGACACCCGCACATGCAGACTGCTGGAGAGGCAGCAGGCTCTGGTTAGTGATACCGTCTCCGAACTGGCCTTGAGCATTATCTCCCCAAGCCCATACTGTGCCATTCGCTTCCATTGCCAGGCTGAAGTTAGAGCCGCCGGCAACCACCGAGAAACCACTGAAGCCGCTGACCGCCGTGCCCGTCTGTATCGGTGTGTCTTCGTTCGTCGTGGTTCCGTCGCCGAGTTGCCCGTCACCGTTGTAACCCCAGGCCCACACACTCCCGTCGCTCAGCACCGCGAGGCTATGATTGTCGCCGGCGCCAATGGACTTTGCATTCGAGATGCCCGTTACGCTCACAATATTGGACTGTGACGATGTGCTGCCGTTGCCCAACTGCCCGTAGCCGCCATAACCCCAAGTCCAGATGGTGCCATTACTTTTTCGCGCCATGCTGTGGTAGGCCCCGGCGGCAATCTGCGATACACCCGTGAGAGCGGTAACTTGTACAGGGCTTGGCTCGCTTGTAGTGGTACCGTTGCCGAGTTGGCCGTAGCCGTTGTACCCCCAAGCCCACACCGTTCCGTCGCTCTTCAGCGCGAGGCTGAAATTCTGCCCCGCGGCGATAGCCACCACATTCGTCAACAGGATCACCTGTACCGGGGTTAGCCGCTCCGTGGTGGTTCCATCCCCAAGCTGACCGTAACCGTTGTACCCCCACGCCCACACGATGCCACCGCTCGTCAGCGCGAGAGTGTGGTTCTGGCCCGCCGCAACGGCAATGATGCTCGACACACCGGAAATGCTGAAAGGGGTGAGTCGGTCATAGTTATTTCCGTCGCCTAGTTGCCCGTATGAGTTATTGCCCCAAGTCCAGACTGTTCCGTCGTTCTTGACCGCGGCGGTATGGTATTGACCCGTCGAAATTGCGTTTATCGCGCCGATCAGGTTGACAACCGGAACTGGCGTCCAACGGGCGACCGCCGTTCCATCGCCCAGTTGACCGTAGGTGTTTTCTCCGGCGCTGCACGCGGTCCCCAAAGCGTTTAGCGACATTCCATGAGAAGCCGACGCAACCAAGTTCGGGGTGGCGGCGTAAGCACCGCTCACCGCCACTAGTACCGATAGTACGGTTAAGCTGGTGTGAACCGATTTGCCGAGTAGACGATTGAAGGCCATAGCTAAAATTTCCTATCCTTTTCAGGTTTTCACCTTAGTCCGCGAAATGCGTCCGCGACTCAGACGATGAACCAACGCCGTCTTGCGCCCGGGACCACTTTCAATTGGAAGAACCCGTTATTAAGCCTCACACATTATACACGCTAAACCAAAAGTCAAAGTGAAATATTTAGCAGATCGTACTAGCTGCCACAAGCAGCCAACGGCGGAGTCTCCACCCAGTCCGAAACTCATGGAAGCGCGCACAGGAGTCCACGCGAAGTCCAAATCGACGGCCAATCCGAAACCACGGATCAACGGATCCCGCTCCGGGTTTACCTCTTCGGCCTTTACCTCTTCGGCGGATTGATCATGATGTGGGCGCCGGCGGTTCCGGGGTACATCAGCCACGGCGCGTTATCGCTCGGCTTGGTCGACAGTCCCGTGGATTCCGGTGTGGCGAAAGGCACGTAGATGACCCACCGCAGGTAGGCGTCCGCCACCTTTCCAGTGCTGGCGTCGAAGCCCGCGCCGCCGAGCACGTACAGCGTGCGAGGCTCGTGCGGCAGCGAAAGCTTCCCTTCGGCGACCTCCTTCCAGCGCATTTCGTTGCGCTTCTGTCCGGTGACTTTCTGGGCCGCGAGTTCCCGGCCGCGAGCCATATAAGGCTCCAGGTCGCGGTGGTAGCAGGCCACGCTGAATGAAGTCTTGCTCGGATCGTTCGCCAGGCAGATGAGTTCGTTCGTGCCCTCGCGGAGCCTCACCAGATCGCCTTGCGGGTTGTAGCCGAGGACGGCCGCGCCCGCGCGGAGTTCCGCAGGCGCGGCCAGTACCGCAGCGGCAATCTGGACCTCCGCGGGAGGTATATTGGCGGCAACCGCCGCCGACGCCAGGAGAACAGTCGTTATCACGATCAATGTTTTCATAGCAATTCCTCGTACTCGAAAATCGCCCGTGCATCTAGTTCTTCTGCGGCCGCCAGGGACTCGGCATGCTGGAACTACCCGCGATCGGCAAACCCATTGTATACTGGCCCGCACAGCCCGGAATATTCCGGTTCCCAGGGGCTTCCCAGGGTAGTTGAACGCTAACCTGCGCGGCTGACTAATGGCGCCGAGCTCAGACCGTCATGCGTAACAAACACGCTACCCCCGCCGACAGTGTCCCGTGTCCAAAGGACCGCGAACAACCCGTCCGCGGGGAAGTATACTCAGAAGGTCACCATTATGAACCCATCAGGCGTCAATCTCCAGGCCAAGGGCAGTTTGGTATGACTGGACTCACTTTGCCGTACAAGGGCATCAAATTCACCGGCGCCGGGTTTGCGCAAATTGCTATCGTTACGCTGGAATTCACCGACAGCGCCCCCGGAAGCATCGCCTGCGGTGAGGGTGTGGTGGCTAAGTAGGCGAGTGACGGAGACCTTCCAGCCCCGCGTGGATGCCGCCATCTGGCAGCGTTATCCGGACTACCGCGCGCTGAGCGTAGTGGTCCGCGGCTTCCGCCCGGACGTTTCCGTTCCGACGATCCTGCTGCAACCGCCCGCCTGGATGAGCGGGCACCTGGAGGCATGGCGCGGCGCGTACCAGGCGTTCGGAGCGAATCCGAAGAAGACTCCCTGTTCGGTCGAAGCCCTGTGGAAGCGCGTGGAGAAGAATGGAAGCCTGCCGGCCATCGATCCCGTGGTCGATCTTTATAACGCGCTAAGCATCCGGTTCGGCGCTTGTTTCGGCGGCGAGGACCTGGATCGCTACGTGGGAATGCCCCGACTCATCTTCTCGCGGGGCGACGAGCCGTTCGACACCGTTCGTGACGGCACTCCGGTCAACGACACGCCGAACCCCGGCGAGGTGGTATGGCGCGATGACGCGGGCGTTACCTGCCGCCGCTGGAACTGGCGGCAGTGCAAGCGCACCGCGCTCACTCCGGACAGCCGGAATGCCTGGTTCGTTATCGATCGCCTGCCGCCCATGCCCGTCGCGGAACTGGCGCGCGCCGGCCAGGAGCTGGTTTCGGGACTCTCCCGCATCTGCCCCGGAATCACCCATTCGATCCAGTTGATCGCGCCTGCGGTTTGACGAACATCCGCGACTAAAGCCCGCCGCCATCCGTGCCGATGAAATCAGTGGCGGCGCTCCGTTTCCTTCCCACAAGCCGCCGGATAGGAGATGGGATGGACATGCGTCATTGGAGTATTACCAGCAGGCTCGCAGCCGGCTTCGCCGTGATCGTCCTGGGCGTTTCTGGCGTCGGGGGCTATAGCGCCTGGTCGATGCACCGGGCCGCCAGAGCCATGGCCGAACTTTCCCAGGAAGATCTGCCCGAAGTTGCCCTGGCTGCGGCATTCGAGCGCGAAATCCTGAACGCGCGCATTCATTTCATTTATCACGTGACGATTCAGAAGCCGGGCGCGCTGGATCTCGGTTGGGAACACTTTCGCGCTGCCCGGGCGTTGATGCCCAACCTGCGCGCGCACGTGGCGGGGGGTCCCGCGCTGGCTGGCCTGCGTGAGCCGACCGAACAACTCGCCGCCGATCTCGACCGCTATGAGGTGGTGCTCCGCCGCATTCTGGATACCGTCGCTAGCAAACGGAACCGCGGCCCCGCTTTCCCGGCATTAGTCGCCGAGTGGGCCGGTCTAGGCGGGGGCCTTGTCAAGACCGCGGGTGAGTTGAACCGGTTGAGCTCCGAGCGCGCCGTGGATTCTTCGCGGATTCAGGCGGCCAGTCTGAACCGGGCAGTGAACTTCACGGAAGTCGCCGGGATTGTGGCTGCCCTGCTCAGCCTGTTGATCGGCGGTTTGCTGATCCGCGGCATCAGCATTAACGGAATCCTGCGGCGATCCATCGGTGAATTCCAGGCTGTGATGCAGCAGATCACGGGAGCTTCCAACCAGATCGCACGCTCCAGCCAGGCTTTGGCCCAGGGAGCGTCCCAGCAGGCTGGTTCACTCGAAGAAACCGCCTCATCTGCCGCCGAGATCAACGTCATGGCCCACAAGAACCGCGAGAACTCGCGCGCGGCGGCCACGCTGGTGACGGAATCTCAGAAAACGTTTGTCGAAGCCAACCAGGCCCTCGGACAGATGGTCGGCGCGATGGGAGAGATCGGCGCGCAAAGCGACAAGATTTCCAGAATCATTAAAGTCATCGACGAAATTGCCTTCCAAACCAACATCCTGGCGCTGAACGCGGCAGTGGAAGCCGCGCGCGCCGGCGAAGCCGGGATGGGATTTGCCGTTGTGGCCGACGAGGTTCGCAATCTGGCGCAACGCTGCGCGCAGGCCGCTCGCGACACCGCTCCCCTGATCGAGGGTTCGATCGAAAAATCGAACGATGGCAAAGTCAAGGTAAACCAGGTCGCGATGGCGGTGCGGGCTCTTACGGACCAGGCGCAGCGCATTCGATCCCTGGTGGACGAGGTCAGTGTGAGCAGCGAGGAGCAGACCCAGCGCATCGAGCAGGTGACCAAGGCCGTGTCCGAGATGGAGCAGGTGACGCAGAAGAACGCCGCCAGCGCCGAGGAAAGCGCCGCCGCGGGTGAAGAGCTGAATGCCCAGTCGCAGGCTCTCCAGGAAACCGTGGGCCGGCTACAAACTCTGGTGGGTGGAGGGCTTTAGGACGGACGCGGCTAGCAGGACTATCGCAAGCAGGCCGCACAGTATGGGGAACCAGTCGCCATACCGCGTATAAAACGTGAGGGCTTGCAGGTACGTAAAACCATTGCGGGAGGCCGCCTCCAGGTATAACGGCAGCGTGCCGCGCAGGCGTCCGGCCGGATCGATGGTGCCGGTGATTCCGTCGTTGGTCGAACGTAGAATCCAGCGCCGGTTCTCGGCGGCCCGCATGCGCGCAATCTCCAGGTGCTGTTCGCGCGCGGCGCTTCTGCCAAAGTACCCGTCATTCGAGATGTTGAACAGCACTTCGGCGCCACCGGCTACAAACCGCCGCACGAAATTCGGAAAAACCGATTCGTAACAGATGAATGCGCCGATCATATGTCCGTCGACCGGCGAAACCACCACCTGCTTTCCCGGCGTGAAATCGCCTGCCTCGGTAGTTATCCGTTTCACGAAATCGAACGGCCATGGAACGAACTCGCCAAAGGGCACCAGGTTCACCTTGTCGTACCGCGTGATCAGCTTTCCGTCGGGTGAAATCAGAATGGCGGAGTTCAGCGGCGCGCCCTGGGGCGTGTGCGCAACCACTCCCATCAGAAGATACGTATTGGCGGCGCGCGCCAGATCTTCGACGTAGCCGCGGAATCGCGGGTCCGCGTCATAATAGAGCGGCGCGGGAACCTCCGGCCAGACAACCAGCGCAGGGCGATCGGCGCCGCCGGTCATGACGGTACGCAGCGAGAGGGCCGCCAGGTTGCGTTGCATGCGGTCTACGGAATCGGAGGTCCACTGCGTGTCTTCCGAGAGATCGGGCTGCACCAGCACGGCGGTCTGGCGGCCGCGCTGGGCATCCGGCAACGGCGGCAGAAAGATCAGAAAAGGGAGCGCCACCAGCCAGATTAGCTGCAGGCGCGGCCGGCGGAGCATCGCCAATGCCAGGGCCGCCGACGTCATGGCGAAGACGAAAGAGATGCCGTAGACGCTGGTGTAGGGCGCCAGGCGCATTGGCAATCCCATGTCGATGCCGGCATTCCCCAGCGCCAGCCACGCGAACCCCAAGGAACCGTGGGTCGACTCGATCGCCACCCACAGACCGGCCACCGCCGGCACCGCCCACCAGCGCCGCATCAAGATGCCCGCAGCCAGTGCAAACACCCCCATGTGAATCGCTTTGATCAGGCAAAACAACAAAAACGAGAGCCAGGCCAGCGCCGTATTCAGTCCGCCGTAGTTGGCCAGAACGCGCTCAATCCAGTAGCAGACGCCGAACCAGTAGACCACGCCTGCAATGTAACCCGCCAGAAAGCGCCGCCGGGGGCGCGGCTCGCGAGCTACCGCCACCAGGAGGGGCGTGAGCGCCACGGGAGCCAGCATGGCTACGTTGAAATTTGGAAAGGCCAGCACCAGCAGGACGGCGGTGAGCAACGCAACGGCAACACCCCTCATGACTCAGTCGCGGTGGCCTCTTCATTCACGCGATCGGCCATGTACGAACTGCGCACCAGCGGCCCGCTGAAAACCATCTGAAAACCGATAGACAACCCAAACTCGCGATACCTGTCGAACTGCCGCGGCTCGATATAATCGGCTACTGGCAAATTCCGACGCGTGGGACGGAGATATTGCCCAATGGTCGCTATGGCCGTTCCGGCGGCGCGCAAATCGCGCAGCACGGCGTGCACCTCTTCTTGGGTTTCGCCCAACCCCACCATCAAGCCGGACTTCGTCAGGATGTCCGCACGATAGCGCCGGGCGAAATCCAGCACGTCCAGCGATTGCTGATAATCGGCTTGCGGGCGCACACGCCGGTACAATCGCGGCACCGTTTCAATATTGTGATTGAAGACGTGCGGCCCGGCATCCAGCACGCGGGCCACGGCCTGCAGGTCGCCGCAAAAATCGGGCGTCAGCACTTCCACCCGCGCATCGGGAAGCGCTCGCCGCACTTCCCGCACGGTATCCGCGAAGTGCGCGGACCCGCCATCGCGCAGATCGTCGCGATTCACGCTGGTAATCACCACGTAACGCAATCGCATTTGGGCGGCCATGCGCGCGACGTTGGCCGGCTCGGCGGAATCGAGGCGCATAACGTCTTTCGCCGGCGAGCCTTTCGGTACTGAGCAGAAGCCGCATCCGCGGGTGCACAGGTTGCCCAGGATCATGAACGTGGCAGCACCGCGCGCGAAGCATTCGTGAATGTTCGGACAGCGGGCGGATTCGCATACCGTGTGCAGATGAAGCCGGCGGAGGCTGGCCTTTAACCTGTGCAGCGCCTCGAAATGGGTAGCGCTTTTGCGGGCCCAGGCGGGCAAGCGCGGCGACGCGGCGTTCCGCCCCCCGATCTGCACCAGGCTATCGCTCACCGTTCAATCTTTTGGCGGAAAGGATTGAAGCCCAGACGTTCGAGATCCGCCTTGGCTTGTCCGAGCTTGCTCAGGTCCGCGTAAGGCCCTACCAGCACGCGTGTCATGCCGGAAGGGCCGGGGGACAGGAGCGCGGGGAACCCTTTGTCCTTGAGCGTTTTTGCCACGGTCTCCGCCAAATCGGCCTTGACCGCCGTCACCTGCAAGTAGCTTTCCCCGGGCGCAGGTTCGGCGGCGGCCGCCTGAGCAGGCGGCGTCTTGGTTTCGGGCGGCTGGGCCGGCGGAGCTCCGGCGTCCTCTTTCTCTTTGGCTGTCTCGACGGCAGCCGCCGGGTTCGTCGCAACAGAGCCAGTGGCCGCCTGAGGACGTCCTCCGGCGGGCGCGCCGCCGCTCTGCAGATCACGATTCGCGGCCGCCTGGGACGGCGTCGAGTTGCGCCCGACGATGTACCCCATCACAAAAAAAACCGCGAACAGGATCACCACGACGAAAAAACCGCTCAGCAGCTGGCGGTTACCCAGCACCAGTTCGAATTCGCCAGTCTCGTTGTTCTTCATGGATTAGTTGGTTTGGACGGTTCGCCAAGTTTTGCCAGCGAGCGCTCTAAAGAAGACAGTATATCGATAGGCAAGGGGAAAACAATCGTGGTGTTTTTCTCCGTGCCGATCTCCAGCAGTGTTTGCAGATAGCGTAACTGGATGGCCACCGGCTGCTCCTGAATCACCTTGGCCGCCATTGCCAGTTTTTCCGCCGCCATGTATTCGCCTTCGGCGTGAATGACTTTGGCGCGCCGCTCGCGTTCCGCCTCGGCTTGCCGGGCGATGGCGCGGATCATCTGCTCCGCCAGATCCACCTGTTTGACTTCCACCATGGTCACTTTTACACCCCAGGGAGCCGTGTGCTGGTCGAGAATGGATTGCAGCCGCACGTTGAGTGTTTCCCGCTGGCTCAGGAGCTGATCGAGCTCCACCTCGCCCAACACGCTGCGCAGAGTGGTCTGCGCAAGCTGCGACGTGGCGTACAGGAAGTTGGCCACTTCCACAATCGCCAGGCGCGGCTCGATGACGCGAAAGTAAAGTACGGCGTTCACTTTCACCGTGACGTTGTCGCGCGTGATCACGTCCTGCGCCGGCACCTCGAGCGTGTCGACGCGCAGCGAGACGCGCACCATGCGATCGACAGGCGCAAACACCAGAATGATGCCAGGACCCTTGGGAGAAGGCAATAACCTGCCCAGCCGGAAGATCACGCCGCGCTCATACTCGCGTAAGACCTTGATCGAAGACAAGAGGTACAGCCCTACGACGACGATGACGATCATCCAGAAATTCACGATGTCCATGTTCAGGCTCCGTTCCGCGGGGGAAGGGCTTCCACCGTCAGTTTGAGTTTATCGATCGCTATCACGCGCACGCGGCCGCCAGCTTCGACGGGCGCATTCGAGACCGCATCCCAATATTCCCCGTGGAGCAGAACCTTGCCGCCGGGGTACAGGGCAGTAAGGGCGGTGCCGGTTTCGCCGAGCATGCCTTCGGCGCCGGTGACCACCTTGCCGCGGCGCGCGCGCAACACCAGCGAGAGCAGCACCATGGTGATCAGGGAAAAAGGCAGGGCCAGGGAAATCGCGGTGGCCAGATGGATGCGCATCTCGGGCAGGGGGCTGTCGATCAACATCACCGCGCCTAACACCATCGATAAAGCGCCGCCCGCGCCCAGTATGCCATGCGTGGCGAATTTGGCCTCCAGAATAAAGAGCGTGAAGGCCAATATTAAGAGGGCCGCGCCCAGCCAGTTGATGGGCAGAAGCGAAATCGCGGACAGCCCCAGCAGCACCAGGATGGCTCCCAGGATGCCTGGCACGATCAGCCCAGGCGATTGGAATTCGATGTAGACGCCCAGCGCTCCCAGCACCAGCAGCACCAGCGCGATATTCGGGTCGGCGATTGCCGATAAAATTCGCTGTCGCCAGTTTCGTTCGTAAACCTCCACCACCGCGCCGCGCGTGTGCAACACAGTGCGCGCGCCATCCAGCCTCGCAATCTCCCGGCCATCCAGTTTGTCGAGCAGGTCCTGCTCATCGCGCGCGGTCAATTCGATCAAGTGATTGTCGAGAGCCTCCTTGTCGGTAAACGATTGACTTTCGCGAATGGCTTTTTCGGCGAGTGCGCTGTTCCGGCCGCGCTTGTTGGTGATGCTGCGCATTTCGGCCGCCGCATCGTTCTCGATCTTCTGCTTCATCACGGCATCCATCTCGCCGCCGACCATGACCGGGTGCGCCGCGCCGGTGTTGGTGCCCGGCGCCATGACGGCCACATCGCCGGCCTCCAGAATGAAGAAGCCCGCGGAAGCCGCGCGAGCTCCACTCGGCGTCACGTAGGTGGCCACCGGCACAGGCGAGGCGACAATCTTCTCAATCGTCTGGCGCATAGCATCCATCAGGCCGCCGGGGGTGTTCAGCCGCACCAGTATCAGCGCAGCGCCTTCCTGTTTGGCCTGTTGAATGGCGCGGGACACAATTTCGACAGTCACCGGATGAACCACGCCATCCACGTCCACGGCCACCACCCGCGGTGTCACGGGGCTCAAGCGCGGCACCATCAGCGCCAGCCAGAGCAGACTTGCCAGTGTGGATCGCACGCTAACATTAATATACCTCCACGCGGACAAGGTTGTCCGAAACCTCACGGGACCCCCGAAATGGTGATGCAATTGATAAAAAGTTTCTTCGGCGGCGGCCGGGAAGTCTGGTAAAATTAAAAACATAAGTCTGAAATTTTAAGGGAGAGAAATTACCCTGTATGGCAACTAAGAGAAGTGCAGGTTCCGAGCCAGTGGTGTCCGCTGGCGCCGCTCCGGCGCGCGCTAAAGGCGCCGCAGCTCGCAAGCATAGGAGCACCGCCGCGGCAGAGAGAACTGAAAGTGCAATGACTCCTTCGACTCAGACAACCGGCGGCACGGCCCCTAAGTTTGATGAGATAGCTCAACTGGCGTATTCCTATTGGGAGGCGCGCGGCTATCAAGGTGGTTCCTCCGAAGAAGATTGGCTCCGCGCCGAGCAGGAGTTGCGCGGAAGCCTGGCCATGTCGGCCGCTAGCTAACTCCGCTCACTTACCGGGTAAGTAAGAGCTACTTATATTTGCGCAGCACGGCCAAGAGCCTGCCCTGAATCTGTACATGCGCCGCCGGTACGATAATAGGCTTCAGCATGGTGTTGGCAGGTTGCAGGCGGACTTTGCCGCCGGGTTCGCGATAGAACCGTTTGAGCGTCGTCTCGGTTCCGTCCACAAGCGCGACCACGATTTCGCCGTCGCGCACTTCCGTGGTGCGCTCCAGCAGCACCATGTCCCCATCGCAGATGTGGTCGCCGATCATCGACTCGCCGCGCACTTCCAGTGCAAATGTGTCTGGATGGCCGATGAAATCGGCAAAGTTGAGAGTGGCGCGGTGTTCCACCGCCTCCACCGGTTGTCCGGCAGCGATGCGCCCTAGCAGCGGGATTTCCAATGCCGCGCTCTCCCGATGCCGCCGGTTCTCCTGCACGTACTTGGGAGCCAGTTCCAGCGAGCGGCTCTGATTGAATCCGCGCTTTAGATAGTTCTTGGCCGTCAGAGCGGCGATGTGCTTGTGCACGGTGGCCAGCGATGCCAGGTTCAGGCCATGCGCCAGTTCTTCGTAGCTGGGGCTATAGCCGTTCTCATCGACGAACTTCGCGATCAGATCCAGCACTTGCTTTTGACGCCTGGTCAAAGCCATCGAAAACTCTCCTCTCTGTTATATTTTGGGCGAAGAAAAAGAGAAAAGCAAGCGTAAATTGAAAAAATCAGCTGGTTAAAGCCGCCCTGGTTTCCCGCAGGGTATTGGCCAGCGACTCGCGCGGCAGGCTCTTGACGATCGGCTCGATGAGCCAGCCCAAGCCGGCCGGTATCGTTCGCGTCAGCGAGATCGCCTCGCATTCCACGTAGACACCGCCATCACGCTCCTGGAACCGCCAGTAAGAGTTGAGGCGCCAGAGGAAGCCGTGATCCTTTCCCGGCGGCAACATGTGTTCGTCCGGCTCGCCCGGATGCTCCACTTCCGCGATGCGCCGGCTGTAGGCGCGGCTGTGGCAGCGCGTGGCATCCACGGGCGAGTACCGCACATCGTAATCCGTGTCCAGAATCACGGTGATGACCTTTTTCTTCATCAATCGCAGGTGGACTACGAAATCGTTCCCGTGCCGGCTCACCAGGCGCGACGCCAGGACCTCCGGCTTGTAGTGGTCCTGGTTGTGATCGTAATCCTGCACCAGCGCCAGAGTCTGGGCCAGAGTAACGCCCCGAATAAAGACCACTCCGATCCAATCGTGGATAAGGCCGCCGGGCACCGGAATGGTATCGCCGGCGCGGCGATTCTCAATCGCGATCTGCCCCGCCCGGACCTCGGCGATCCGCCGCGGGTCTTCATCGGCCCACAGAAATTTGTCTGCTGAACGAAGGCGCGGTTCGATGCGGGCCTCTGTCTCGCGGATGTAGCGCTCGAATGCCTGCACTGTCTCCGGCTTCAGCTCCACCGCCTGCGCGGCCGGCACTAAAAGGCCGCACAAAACCAGGGCGTCGGCCGTCCGCGTCACGCACCTCCCTGGCCGTGCATGTAAATCGTGCGGGTTGGGAACGGCATTTCGATGCGCTCCTGACGCAGGCGCTTCAAAATCCGCTTGCGCAACTCGTGCCGCACGCGGAATTGATCGGCGAATTCCTGGACGTTGTACCCCACAGTAAAACTCAGCGCCCAATCGCCGAAGCCTGGGTCGAGAGTCACGCCCGGCGGCGCGTCCGCAACCATCCCGGGGATCTCGCGCGCGGCGGCCTGGGCTTCCTCGAGCAGCACGCGTTCCACCTGATCCGCATCGCTATCATATGCCACGTTTACCTGAATCGAGACGCCCAGGCGCTTGTCCGGCAAATAGAAATTGGTGACAATGGCCTGCCCCAGCTTACTGTTCGGAATGATGATCATGTTGTTGGCCAAGGCCCGGATGGTCGTGCAGCGCCAGCCGATATCGGTGACGTAGCCCTCTTCGCCGGTATTGAGCCGGATATAATCGCCCAGCCTGACCTGGCGCGCTACCGCCACATAAAAGCCGGCGAACAAGTTCGACAGAGTATCTTGCAGGGCCAGCGCCACCGCCAGGCCGCCGACACCCAAAGCCGTCAGGATCGGGGTGATCGAAATGCCCAGCAGATTGAGCAGCACCAGCAGGCCTAGTATCACCACGGCCACCTGTGCCAGCGTCTGCGACAGCGTGGTAACGGGCAATGCGCCGGGAACCCCGCTGGCATGATGGCGTATCACGCTGCCGGCCAGCCGGGAGGCCATGATGGTGAGCGACAGGATCCAAAGCACCAGCAGACCGCGGCCTACCCAGAGCGTGGTGCCGTGGGGCAGATCCGATGACTGCATGGCCAGGTGTATGCCCAGGATCAACACCCAGATCATGAACGGCCGGGACAGCGCGTGGATAACGATCTCGGACTGTTGCGCCTTGCTGTGCGCGGCCCAGCCCCGCAGCAGGCGCAACATCACCCGCTTGGCCGCATAGCCCAACGCCAGCGTGACAGCCAGGACGGAGGCCGGCGCAATCAATTCTCGCCAGTGATGCGCCAGTCTTGCGGCAAGCTCTCCCATACAGACTTCCATCATACCCGCGTGCGTACTTCTCTCTGCACGGCCAAGGGCCTTAGCGCGTCAAACGTTTATGCGTGCTATTCCCATCCTGCTAGTGCTTGCGGCGGGCACCTGCGCCTGGGGCTCGGAGGCCTCCACGCTCTACAAGCAGGCTCGCAAAGCCGAGAAGGCCGGCCAGGTGGCGCGCGCATACCTGCTTTATAGCGAGGCGGCCGCGCTGGAACCGAACAATCATCTCTACTGGTCGCGCAGCCTTGCCCTGCAGACGCGGGCCTCTCTGGAAACCATGGGCAAGCCCCAGCTCGCGGCGGCCGAATCCGCGGGCGATGCCGACGTCGAGCCGGACGCAGCGCCATTGCCGGCTACCGCGGAAGACCTTATGGAGGCGCGCAAACTCCAGCCGCCCACCAAACTGAATGCTCAACCGGGCCTGAAGGATTTCGACTTGCGGGCCAACGCCAAAACGCTCTTCCAAACGGTGGCGCGCGCCTACGGGCTGGATTGCGTTTTCGACGGCGATTACCAGGCAACCCAGACCATCCACTTTCAGATGGATCAGGCGGATTACCGCGACGCGTTGCATGGGCTGGAGGCGGTAACCAGCTCCTTTCTGGTGCCGATCTCCGACCGCCTGTTCATGGTCGTGAAAGATACGCCTGCGAAGCGCAAGGATGAAGAGCCGTTCGCGGCCGTAATGGTGCCCTTGCCGGAGCCCACCACGCAGCAGGACCTCACGGCCATGATTACCGCCGTACAACAGTCGTGCGGCATCCAGAAGGTCGCTTGGGACAGCCAGAAGAACGTCGTGGTGCTGCGGGACGCGGTTTCCAAGGTCCTGGCGGCGCAGCAGCTCTTCAAAGATCTGCTGTATCCCCGGGCGCAGGTCCTGTTCGAGATGGACTTCATCGAGGTGACCAGCAGTGACGCCCTGAATTATGGCTTGCCGCTGCAGAGTTCGTTTCCGCTAGCCTCATTCAGCACTTTCATGAACAACGTGCCGCAAATCGCCCAGAACATTGCCGGCATGCTGCGTTTCGGCGGCGGAGCCGGCCTGATCGGAGTGGGCATTGCAAATCTGCAACTCGTGGCGTCGCTGACGCGCTCCAACGCCAAGAACCTGCTGCATGCCAGCGCGCGCACCATCGACGGCCAGCCGGCCACCATTCACGTTGGACAGAAGTACCCCATCGAGACCGCCGGTTATTTCGGCCCCGCCAGCTTCAGCGGCCCGGGAGCCTACCAGCCGCCGCCTTCTTTCACCTTTGAAGATCTGGGTATTTCGATGAAAGCCACCCCCCACATACACGGCACCGACGAGGTAACCGTCTCTCTCGAAGCTGAATTCAAGGTACTGGCTGGTCAGGCGCTGAACGGCATCCCGGTCATATCCAACCGGTCGCTGAAAGCGGACGTGACGCTGAACATGGGGGAATGGGCTCTGGTCGCGGGGCTGGTCGACGACGAAGATGCCCGCAGCATCGCCGGTATCGCAGGTGTTGCAGGCATCCCGATTATCGGGCCGCTGACCAGTTCTACCACACGCAACAAGAGCACGGACCAGGTGGTGATCCTGCTCCGTCCCACGTTGCTAACGGCGCCGCCGGACGATTCTTTGACCCACGTTGTCCGCGTGGGCGCCGAAACACGCCCCCTGACACCGCTCTAAACAACTTCTACCGCTGGCACCGGGGACAATAGTGCGTCCCGCGCTGGGCGACCAGCGTCCGCCGAATTGGGCCGCCGCAGACGATGCACGGCTCGCCGGTGCGCTGGTACACGCGGTGCTCGAACTGGAAAAACCCCTGGCGGCCTTCCGCGTCCACATAGTCGGAGATCGACGATCCACCTTTTTCGATGGCTTGAGTCAATACCGCGACGATAGCCCTATGCAGCCGCTTCACGCGCTCCGGGCGCAGGCGCGCGCCGATGGCTAGCGGATGAATGCCGGCCCGGAACAGCGCCTCGTCGGCGTAGATGTTGCCCACACCGCGTACGAAATGCTGATCGAGCAACACCGCCTTGATGCGCGCTTTGCGGCTCTTGAGCCGGGCGGTGAACTCCGCCAGGGTCACCTCCAGCGGCTCCGGACCAAGTTTCTCCAGGCGGTCCGGCAAGCCGCGGCTGACCTCCAGCCTGCCAAACTGCCGCTGATCTTCGTAGCGCAGCACCCCGCGGTCGAGATTCAGCACCGCATGCGTGTGGCGGGCGGGGGTTCCGCCCAGCAGGAGTTTGCCGGTCATGCCGAGATGCACGGTGAAGCAGTGGCCGTTATCCAGATCCATCACGATGAACTTGCCGCGCCGCCGCACGCCGCGGATACGGCGGCCCGCCAGCAAGGCGCTCATCCGGTCCGGGTCTCCGCGCAGGATGCGCAGGCAAGTGAATTCAGCGGAAAGGATACGCCGTCCAGTGATTGGGGCGATGGACCGCGTCACGGTTTCGACTTCGGGAAGCTCAGGCACGTTCCGGCACGTCGAGCAGGATGTCGTCGCCCTCCACCTGCACGGCGAAAGTGGGGACCTTCTTGGTGGGGTCGAAATCGTTGGCGCCCGTCTGGCAATCCCATTCCCATCCATGCCAGGGGCACACCACGTTATTCCCGTGCAGGGCGCCCTGACCCAGGGGCCCGCCGCGATGCAGGCACGTGCCGCTCAGCGCGGTCACGCGTCCGCCAACGTGGCACAAGGCGTAAGGATCGTTGCCGACGGTGACCTCCGTGACGGAATCGGCAGGCAATTGGGAGAGACTTGCGACTTTAACCAGCGGCATTATGTCTAAACCATTTTACTCAACTGCTGCGCGGCGATCAGGACCGGATCCCAGACGGTGGCGAAGGGGGGCGCATAGGCCAGATCCAACTGCTCCAGATCTTCGACGCGCATGCGGTTGTAAAGGGCTGTAGCGATCACGTTGACGCGGCCCTCGACTCCATCCTCACCCCAAAGAGTTGCGCCGAGGAGACGGCGCGTGCCCTTATCGGCCAGCAGCTCCACGGTCAGGGGCTTGCCGCCGAAGTAACCCGCCCGGCTGGGCGCCGTGATGCGTACGGCCACCGGCGAAAATCCTTCGCGCCGCGCCTGCTCCAGCGAGAGGCCCGTGATCGCCACGCCCAGGCCGAAGATATTCACGATGGCGGTGCCGACTATACCGCCGAATCGCTCCCGCCGGCCCGCCGCATTGGCTCCCGCGACCCGGCCCATCTTGTTGGCGGTGGTGCCTAAAGGAACATAGGCCGGCCGTTCCGTCACCAGATGCAAGGCTTCGGCGCAATCGCCGGCACTATATATGCCCGCCAGACTGGTCTCCATGTGCTGGTCCACGCGTATCGCCCCGGTGCGCCCCAGTTCGATGCCGGCCTCGGCGGCCAGTTCGACGTTGGGCTGCAAACCCGCGGCCACTATGACGAGATCGGAGCCGCGCGCATCCGTCGCGGGCGCGTTCAACCGCAATTCGACGCGAAACCGCTCCATGCGTTCGCGCACCGCCGCGGTCAGTTCCGCATCGGCGCGGCTCAGGACATGCGGGCTGCGCTCCACGACAGTCACCGCCAGACCATTGCGGCGTAGCGCGTCGGCCGCTTCCAAGCCGATGTATCCCGCGCCAACGACCAGCGCGCGCTTGGGCTGGCGGTCGCGCAGGAAGGTCTTCAAGCGCCCGGCATCTTCGAGAGTATGCAGCGTGAAGACCGTGGGACCTTCGAATTCGGTGGCGCGCGGCCGCGCGCCGGTGGCGATGACCAGGCGATCGTAGCGCACGTGCTCGCCGCCTTCGAGAACCGCTTCGCGGCGAGCGTGCGAGATGGATGTCACCCGCGCGCCCGTGCGCACCGTGATGTTGCGCTCCTTGCGGAAATATTCGGGCGTGTGGACGATGAGCTGTTCGGGACGGGGGACGCGTCCTTCAATGAAATACGGCAGCCCGCAAGCGCCATAGGAGATGTCGGCGCCTTTTTCGAGAACCACGATTTCCAGCGAGGGGGCGATCCGGCGGGCGCGCGCGGCGGCGCTCAGGCCCGCGGCCACGCCGCCAATTACCAGCAGCCGCATCGGGTCGGCTACTCCTCCTTCTTCATCTGCTCGACGAAGCTCAGAATATCGAAGGCCTTAATGGCGCGATCCGGAAAGAAGCTGTTCACGGCGTCCTGCTCATCGGTGAACATGTCAAAGGTGGTAGCGAGCTTGGTCATCACCAACAGTTCGATATGCCGGCGGTTCAGATTCAGCAGCTTCAGGCTGCCGCCGGCTTTGCGCTGGCTGGTCGCGCACATGACCAGCGCTCCCAGGCCGGTGCTATCGATGTAGTCGACGTGCGCGAGATTCAGAATTACGTTGAGGAATCCGGCGGCCTTCATGGAGGCCACTTTGTCCCGCAGCGCGCTGGCCTCGGCGCCCATGGTGATGCGGCCGTTCAGGTCCAGAATCGCGATACCTTCGTGCTCGCGCTGCTGGATTTCGAGGCTCATGTCAGACGGGCATTTTGAAGCCGACCATGGCTTCCACTTCTTCGATGGAAACCATCTCGATGGCGTCCCACGGGCAGCCGTCCAGGAAAGCGCCATCCGGCCCCTTGCTGGTGCACTTCTTGCAGCCGATGCACAGCACGGGATCTACTTCGATGTGGCCGAAGGGCGGATGCTCGTCGTCGGGCACCCAGTACATGCAGTCGGCCACCGGGCAATAGGGCACGCAGGCAGGCGAACCCGCGCAGCCGGTGCAGCATTCGGTGATGATGGCGAGTTCCTTGGGCCGCTTCTTGCGCGGGGTGGCGATACCCTCCGACTTGGGCTCCATCTTGACGACAGCAACGGCGGACATGCCTGGATTATAGCGCGGTTTTCGCGCCAGATGCGCCGCGGGCTATCATCGGTGCGTGGACCCGGATACTGCGATTGGCGGGCCGCACGGCCGTTTTCCATCCACGCAGCTTTCGTTGCTGGAGGCCGCCGCGGCGGATGGCGCCGCGCTGCCGAATGAGGCACTGGAGCGGGTCATGGCGCTCTACTGGAAACCGGTCTACCCATTCGTCCGGGTCAAATATGGCAAGAGCAACGAGGACGCCAAGGACTTGACGCAGGGTTCTTCGCCACCGCGCTGCAACGCGATTTCTTCACGCGTTTCGACGCGCAGAAGGCCTCGTTCCGCGCCTATCTCCGGATGGCTGTCGAGCGCTTCGCGGCCGGCCAGCATGCCGCCGCGAACCGGCAGAAGCGGGGCGGGGAAGCGGAGTTCGAGCCTGTCGGGGAGGAGGCGGCCGCGGGCGAATCGCCCGAAGAGACGTTCGAGCGTGAGTGGCGGCGGCAGCTATTCGCGCTGGCTCTAGACGACCTGCGCGCGCACTGCCAGGCGAACGAGAAGCTGCTGCAGTTCGAGATCTTCGAAGCGTACGATCTGGCGGATGGCGAGCGGCCTTCTTACGCCGCGCTGGCCGGGCGCCATGGCATCGCCGAGACCTCGGTGACCAATCATCTGGCTTGGGCGCGCCGCACGCTGCGACAGCTCGTGACCGAAAGGCTGCGCGGCGTCACGGCGGGCGAGCGGGATCTGCGCGAGGAGATGCGGCGCATATGGATGTGAGCGACTCCGTCATCGATCACCTGCGCCATGTGGCGGCCCTGCCGGACCTGGCCGGAACGCGCTACGAACTGGAATCCGAGATCGGGCGCGGCGGTCTGGGCGTGGTGTATGCGGCCCGCGACCGGCAACTCGACCGGCGGGTGGCGTTGAAGGTTTTGGACGCGGCCTTGGCTGGCGAGGCGCGGCTCATCGCGCGTCTTGAGCACCCCGGCATCGTCCCCATATACGAAACCGGCACGCTGCCGGACGGGCGCGCATTCTATGCCATGAAGCTGGTGGCCGGCGAACGGGTCGACCATTATGCCGGCGGACCACACCCTCTGGCCGACCGCCTGCGTGTGGTGCGACGCACCGGTGAGGCCCTGGCGTTGGCCCACTCGCGCGGCATCATCCATCGCGACCTGAAACCGCAGAACGTCATGGTAGGCGAGTTCGGCGAGGTCTACGTGATGGATTGGGGAGTGGAGGCGGTGGCGGGCACGCCCCAGTTTCGCGCTCCGGAAGCGCGGCTCGATCAGCGTTCCGACATCTACGCGTTGGGTGCGCTGTTGCAGTTTCTGTTGCCGGCGGCGGCGTCACCCGCGCTGCGGGCCATCGCCGCCAAGGCCATGCGCGCGGATCCCGCGGACCGCTATCCGGACGTTCCGGCGCTGCTGACGGATATCGAGCGCTTTCAGGAAGGGCTGGCTGTGGAGGCCTGGTCTGAACCGCTGAGCCACCGTCTGCGCCGCTTCGGGGCGCGAAACGCCGTTCTGCTCTGGCTGCTGGCGGCTTACGCCGGGGTTAAACTTCTGCTGCTTTTTCTGCGAATTCTTTAAAGGAATTGCCGGCGGCGCGGAATACTATGGTGGAGGACATTCATGAACAAGATTGTAGTTGGCCTGCTCTTCGGGCTGATCCTGGGAGCCCTTGACGGTGCCAGCGCCTGGTTCTATCCGGAAGTGCGATCGGTGATCGGGGGCATTCTGGTCGGTTCATCGATCAAGGGCATGCTGGTCGGGCTGTTCAGCGGCTGGTTCGCGCGTAAGGTGGATTCCACCGGGTGGGGCGTGGTGGTGGGGGCGGGGCTCGGGCTGCTATTCGCGTATTTGGTAGCGGCTATGCAGCACGAACACTACCTGGAGATTATGCTGCCCGGCTTCGTCACCGGCGCAATCATCGGCTTTCTAACACAGAGAATGGGGCGGCCGGGCTTCGCTGAAAAGAAGGCTGCATAAGATTCGTGGTTGAGCCGCGCGGCCAGTTGCGGCGCTCGATCACGGTCTTCGGTTCGTAAGTGGCGCCGCTTGCGAGGCGCTTCTGCTCGCGCCGGGTGGCCCACAGGATCGCCGGACCGAGGGCGGCGGACATCCGCGAAAACGGGCCGAACTCGCGGCCCAGGTCGCGGCGCAGTGCGCGGACTTGAGCGCTCACCGGTTGATTGCTCTGTCGAAGCTGCCGCTCCATGGCCCACAGCAGGCCGCTGGCGGCGCTCTTCAGCGACCGGACCTCGAAGGCGAAGCGCTCGCGTACGCGGGCGTCCGGATGGTTCTTGTAGCGCTTCCAGCCGGCCAGTGTAGTCCGCCATACTCGAAAAAGGCTGGGGCCGTTGCGTTCGTAATCGCGGCGGAAGGCCCAGTCCAAGAACTCCTTTGATTGTTCCCGCGAGATGGCGGCGTGTTCAAAATTGAAGTGATCCTGGCCGTGGATGTCGGCCAGATCCACGCCGCTCAGCAGGCGGTCCTGCTCCTGCATCTCGCTGTAGAGCGGCGTGCCAGGCACCGGCGTGTAGAGCATGAACTGGTGGAAATCGGTCTCATGCGCCACGGCGTGCTCGATTTCTTCGTGAATGTTGTGCGGCGTATGATGCTCCAGCCCGACGATCGTAGAACCGAGCAGCTTGATACCATTCGCGCGCAGATCCCGTGTGAGCTCCAGCGTGTCGGTATCCTGCAACTTGGCATAGCTCGATCTCGGCGATTCCAGGCCCATCCAGATCCAGGAGATCCCCAACTGCACCAATTCCTCCATGGAGTATTTGCGGATGGCGTTCGCCGAAGAAAAGACGTACAGCGCCCACGCTTTGCCCTTGGCCTTCATGCAATCCAGCAGTTCCATGGCGCGCTTTTTGTAGAGCAGAAAGTTCTCGTCCATGATGAAGAACGAGCTGACCTTCATGACGCTTTCCATCTCGCACATCACGCGAAAGAGTTGTTCGCCCGTCTCATAGAAATTCAGGAACTTGCCTTTGCCGCCGAAGAAAGCCGAAGTCGTGCAGAAGTTGCAGCCCATGGGGCATCCCACCGACGGAATGATGGTGGCGGCGGCCTGCCCGGGAGTCTCCGGAATGCGCATGCCCATGGTGCGGACGTCGTAGCCCGAAACTATGTGCGGATGGCGAATGGGCGCGTCCTCGTCGGCGCCCAGGTAGCGGCGCATCCAGGAAATACCATCGCCGCGCACGATATGGTCGGTGTCGATCATTTTCTCCAGGCCGGGGATGGCGGCCACGTGTCCGCCAACCACGATGGTGGATTGGGGCGACAGGCGGCGCACGATACTGCACATCTCGCGGACCTTGCCCACATTGACGATGATCGACGAGATGCCCACCACGTCGTAGGAGTTCTCGGTCAGCTCGCGCTCGAAGGCTTCGCGCGTGGGAAAATCGAGCACCGTGCAGGGGGCCGGGATGTTTTCCTGGATCATCATGATGCCCCACGAGCGGTGGAACATGCGCAAGGAGAAGGGGCCCTGCTCGCGGGTCACCTGGTTGTGGTACAGCTCCATGGGATTGATGGCGCGGCTGCCGAAGCGGTCGTCTTGGGCATAGGGGCCAAATACGGCCGAGAGCAAGATTCGGGCATGGGCGCCTTTGGGGTGAGTCAGCATTTAGGAGTTCCAGCTTCTGTTCACCTTTGTTGTAACGCCATTGGGTGCAGGTGAATCGTAATAGTTGTGTAATTTCGCTGCGGCGCCACGAGTATAGAATGGTCTGATGCTCAGGTTAGCCCTTTCGTTTGTAGCGCTTCTGCTGGCCCCGCTGCTGTACGGCAGCGAACTGCACCTCGATAATCTCCATCAGTTAACTCACGGCGGCCAGAATGCAGAAGCGTATTGGGCGCCCGACGGCAAACGGCTGACCTTCCAGTCCACCCGTCCGCCCCATGAATGCGACCAGATGTACATCATGAACGCGGATGGCTCGGACCAGCACATGGTCTCGACGGGCAAGGGGCGCACCACCTGCGGCTACTTCCTGGCCGATAACAAGCACATCATCTATGCGTCGACGCACGCCGCCGGTGAGGCCTGCCCGCCTCCGCCCGACCGCAGCCACGGATATGTCTGGGGCGTGTTTGCCGGCTATGACATCTACCTGGCAACGGATGCGGGCAAGATCCTGAAGCGGCTCACGGACACACCCGGATACGATGCAGAGGGAACCGTCAATTGGAAGTCGGGCACGATTGTCTACACGTCGCTGGCTTCGGGCGACCTGGACCTGTGGACCATGCAGACGGATGGCTCGCACAAGAAACAGATCACAACCAAGCTGGGCTACGATGGCGGCCCAGTGCTCTCGCGCGACGGCGCCAAGTTGGTGTGGCGGGCCAATTATCCCAAGACGGCCGAAGACATGGAACGCTACAAAACGCTGCTGGCCGCGAATCTCACTGCGCCCATGAAGATGGAGATCGTGCTGGCGGACGCGGACGGCAGCCACGCCAAGACCCTGACGGATTTCGGGTGCGCCAGTTTTGCGCCGACCTTCACCCCGGACGGAAAGAAGATACTCTTCGCCTCCAACAAGCATGCCTGCGATACGCGGCGCTTCGAATTGTACATGATGAACCTGGATGGCGGCGATCTGGAGCAGGTGACCGACTTCGGTGGATTCACGTCGTTTCCGGAGTTCTCGCCGGATGGCAAGACGCTGGTGTTTTGTTCCGACCGCGACGCCAAGGAGCGGTACGAGTTCAATATATTTACCGCGGGCTGGAAGTAGTGTAGAAGTCTCTTAGCCGCTCGCGGTAGAGCTGGCCGGCAGTTTCGACTATGTCCACGTGCGTGGCGCCGGTCACCGTCCAAAGGAACTTCTGCTCGTTGGCAGCTTCGAACACTGCCCGCCCCATGGAGTACGGGACGGTGCGGTCCTGATCGCCGTGGATGACCAGCAACGGCACATGAACACCTGAGATCTTGCGCCGCGTGTTAAAGCCATGCGCGAACAGGCGGCCCACCAACGGAACAATGGTTCCAGCCATCTCGGACAGAGACGTGAACGGAGATTCCAGAATCAGGCGGGCGCAAGGGCGGCGTGCTGCCAGGTCCACGGCTACCGCCGAGCCGAGCGATTCGCCGTGCACCACGATTTGTGCGGGCTGGTATCCGGCGCCGATCAGGTAATCGTACGCGGCGTCGGCGTCGCTGTACAGTCCTCGCTCGGTGGGGCGGCCGTCGCTCTTGCCGTAGCCCCGGTAGTCCGGGATCAGAACCGAAGAACCGGCGGCCGCGATCTCGCGCAGGTGGCCGGGCCGGTGTGCGAGGTTCCCGCCATTCCCATGCAGGTATAACGTCGCCAGCGCGCTGCCAGGCGCCGCCACGAACCAGGCGTGCAGACGGACCCCATCACGCGTTCGCAGCCAGACATCCTCCGCGCCCGATTCCGCCTGCGTGAACCACCAGCCCCCTGGATAACGGGTTGGCTGGTAGACAATGCGGCTGGCCGCAAAGTAAACCGCGGCGTAGAGCAGGATGGCGACGCCTAAGGCCCACATGATCCGCCGTCTGCTTTACTGCCTGGGTTTGAATTCGCCGCCGTGCAGGATCAGATCCAGAACCTCCCTGGAACGGGAATTCCATGCGCCTTGTTTCTCCGGCGTGATGTTGTTGTGATCCGATTCCACCATCGGGATCGCCTCTTTCGGACCGGGAATCTGATTCAAGGCGATCCAGATGCCGGCCGGAGGGGCTGCGGTGTCGATGAATCCCATGGCGGCGAGCACGGGCGCTTTGATGCGCGACGCAAAGTTCACCGTATCGAAATAGAGAGCGGTTTGCATGATCGCCGGACTATCGGAGGGCCAATTCGGATAGCCGGCTTTGCGGCCGTGCAGATCGCCGTTCGAATCGGCTCCCGCGGGCTCGTTCACGATAACGGCTGTGATCATCGGACTCAGGCCGGCAGCCGCCAGGCTTTGCTGCCCGCCCATGCTGGTTCCTGTTACAGCGATAGTCTTACCGTTCCAGTCCGGCCGGCTCGAGATGTAGTCGATGGCACGCACGTCGCGGAGATACATATTGAGAAAGTATGAAGTATCCCGGCTGGTGTCGCCGATTGCCTGATAGTTTGGGCTGACGCCGGTGGCTTCGCTGGGCGGCAGGTCGTGCGAATCGACGTCGAAGACCAGCCAGCCTTCCGCGGCGCGTTCCGTCGCCCACTCCGGCCGGAGCGCATATACGCCGGCCCACTGATAGATGATCAGCGCGGGAAGCTTTCCTTCTTTAGCCGGCTTAGCCAGAAAGCCCTGCACGTGCGAGCCGAGGCTGTTCAGCTTGACGGTGTAGAGTTCCACGCCGGGTTTGTCAGTCGGCGTTCGGGTGACGACCGGATCGATGGGGATTTGCGCCAAAGCCTTCAGCTTTCCATCCCAGAAGGAGTCGAAATCGGCTGGCCGGGGAACGGAAGGTTGCAGCTTCCGGGGAGCGATGGCCGCGCCCAGGCGGGTGGGGGAGCCCTTGCCCAGTACTTCCACATACAGTATTGCCGGCTCGTTGAGCGCGGTTTCAATGGTGGCGCGGCCGGATGAGAATTCCAGCGTGCCCTTTTGTGCCAGGTCGAGATTGTTCTTTTTGATGATGTAAGTGTAAGTGCCGGCTGCTGCTGTGGCGTCCTGAGGAAGCGTCACGGTCCACCCGGCCTTTTCGCCCAGTTCGTAAATCCCGTTGCTGTTAAATGGCGCGCAAGTCAACGTTTGCGCTGGGGCCACCGCCGCGTCAAGAGCCAGCGCCAGACAGGCGACCAACATCCGCATGGTTGTCACGGCACAGGATATCATTGATAGCGATCGCTCTAAGCCCACAGGTTCAGTGTGCGCACGAGTGGCTCGGGCTGTTCGTCAAAGACGAGCGCCACGTCGTGTCCGACTACGCGCCATCGATAAACTGCCAACGCTCCACGCACTACTGCCGCCACCGCCGCCAGCCAGAGGAAGCGCATCGGATGCTGGAACATCCAATACTCAAGAGCCAGGCACGCGGAAATATAGGTCGTAAATCCGAACAGATAAATCGGCCAGGATACCTTCAGGTTCGCCTTTCCCGGCAGGTAAGAGCAAGTGAATGGGAATTTCTCGAAGTTAGATAACAGTATGTCCACCAGCAGCAGTGAAATCACCGTGCCGAACAACATGTGCAGCAGCGCTGCCTGCCAGCCCCAGAATAATAAGTGCAGCGGCAGTAGCAGTACAAACAGGGGAACTACGCCGAACACGATCATGGCCTTCCGCACGCCGGCCAGGCAGCGGCGCGCTTCGCCGCGGTCGGAAACCTGAAACACCCAATTGGCGCGCAGCTCGGCAGGCACCGCGAACACATGCCGCATGCCGCACAGAATGAAAAATGAAAGGATCAGCGGCGCGGGCAGCAGTTGGGGGATGGGCCGGTACATCCAGGAATTGCCGCCGCCCGCCACCAGCACCGCCAGCCCCTCGAATACCAGCGCGCAGCCGGCGGCCGCGTACGCCGCGAGGAAGAGCTTGTGGCGGCGGCTGCGGGTGAGCGTCTTCCAGACGAAGTAGAACGACGCCTGTTGCAGCCGGTCGCGCAGCACAAACCGGTCGAGTACGCCGCCCGTGAAACGCTCCATAGCCGAAGGCTCCGATGACAGATCGTCGACGCTTTCGAGCGATCTTTTGACGTGTCGCTTGTAGCTGATGAGATACGCGACCAGCGCGGCAGCGGTGGTCCATCCCACGGCCATGCGCGCCGACGAAGCCAGCTCCCGGAAGACCGGGCTGGTCCAGCCTAGTTGGGTCTGATACAAGCCCAGAAACCACAAGGGCGGAAAGGCCAGCACCACAGGCGAGTTTATGGCGTCGTGCGGCTGTAATTCTGAGACGATGCGTCCCGACAGCAGAAACATCAGGATCAACAGCGCCACCAGCCCGAACTGCACGTAAGGCGACACGCGCCGGAACAGCCGGTATCCCAGCACATTCATCAACAAGCCTTGCACCGCCACGCACACGAAGAACACGAAAGTATTGGCCGCCAGGATGCTGATGATATGACAGCGCGCAAAAGGCACAACCATCAGCACAGAACCTTTCTGGAGCACTACCGCGGGAAACATCACCGGCGAAAAGGCGTTGATGGCGATCGAGAAGACGGTTAGAAAGGTCAGCAGAGCTGCAATTTTCGCGCCGAACATGGTGCTCAGGCGGATTGGCAGCGGCGTCAGGTTTGCGTAATCGCGGCGGTCCGGAAACAGCGACTCCCATTCAATGACCGTCACGAGCCCCATCACCGTCATGGAAAAGCAGATGAAGAATTCCTTTTCGCCTAGAGAAGCCAGGTCGCGAACGTACATCGGCTCATCCTGGAGCTTGACGTACTTCGATAGAAACAGGAAAGGCAGCAGCATGCCCGGCGCGGCCAGCATCGCCAGGATATTGACGACTGCGGACCGCAGATCGCCATCGAGCGCGATCAGATCGTTATCGAAGAACCGGTTGAAGAAGTGCCGCGCCAGCTCGCGAAACTGAGCGATTTCGTTTTCGACCGCAGCCGGCATGGCGACCCTTCAGGCGTACATCACGTCCACGATGTCTTCGGCGATTTTCTCGGTATCCTCCTGCAGAACCAGTTGGGAAAAAATGTCTTCGAGCGAGGGCAGCTCCATCAGGTCCCGCAAATGTTCCACCGAGTCGTTCGCCACCATGCATCCCTTGCGCAGAATGATGACGCTGGTACACACTTTCTCCACTACCTCCAGCACGTGCGAGCTGTACAGGATGGCTTTGCTTTCGCGCGCCAGCGCCTTCATCAGATTCTTGAATACCAGGCTGGTGGTCACATCGAGTCCTGAGAGCGGTTCGTCGAAGATCAGCAGGCCGGGATTGTGCAGCAGGGCGGCCGAGATGAGAATCTTCTGCTTCATACCCTTCGAGTAGGAGGAAATCGGTGAGTAGCGGTGTTCGTGGAGAGCCAGCAAGTTTAGCAACTGATCGATCCGGGATTCCAGGGGCCCGGCAGGCAGGCAGCGCAGGCGTCCCACCAGTTGCAGGTATTCGCGTCCGGTCAGATAGGGATAGAGGTTGGGTTCTTCGGGTACGTAGCCGAGGCGCTTCTTGTAGCCGATGAGATCCTGCCGGATGTTGCGTCCATCGTACAGGATCATGCCGCGCGAGGGCTCCAGGAGGCCGGTCAGCATCTTGACGGTGGTGCTCTTGCCGGAACCGTTGGGCCCCAGATACCCTAGGATCTCGCCCGGACGGATGGCAAAGCTGACGCAATCGACCGCGGGCCGGCGGACATACAGCTTGGTCAGGTCGCGGACCTCAAGCGTCATGCTATTGAGACACCCGCCGGTGGTCAATTGTTCCCGGTCTGGTCGCCACCGGCCTTGGTATAATCCTCGTTAAATGCCCGATATCCGTCATTCCGTGTGCGCTTTGGACTGCCCGGATGCCTGCGCGGTCCTGGTAACCGTTGAAGACGGCAAAGCCACCCGCTTACGGGGCGATGGCGCACATCCGGTAACCCGTGGATTCTTGTGCGGAAAGGTGGCGCGGTATCTGGAACGTGAGTATGCGCCCAGCCGGCTGCTCCATCCCATGCGGCGCACCGGAGCAAAGGGCGCAGGCCGCTTTGCGCGAGTTACCTGGGATGAGGCGCTGGATGAGATTGCGGCGCGCCTGAAATCGGTGGCCGCGGCCTACGGGCCGGAAGCCATTCTGCCTTATAGCTATGCCGGTACCATGGGTTTCCTGCAAGGCTCCGGGATGGACCGGCGGTTCTTTCATCGCCTGGGCGCATCGCGTCTCGACCGCACGATTTGCTCTTCGGCGGGCGGCGCGGGGCTGATCGAGGCGCTGGGCTGCAGGTACGGCACCGAGCCCGAGCAATTCCGGCATGCCAAGCTGATCCTGGCATGGGGAGCCAACGTGCTCGGGACCAATGTGCACCTGTGGCCATTCATTGTGGAGGCGCGGCGCAACGGCGCCAAATTCTACACCATCGACCCGCGCCGCAATCGCACCGGCGCTGCAGCGGACAAGCATTTCTTCATCAATCCGGGCAGCGACACCGCGCTGGCCCTGGGCATGATGCACGTCATCATCGGTGAGAAACTGCACGACGCCGATTATGTCGCGCAGCACACCACTGGCGTGGCGGAATTGGCGGAGCGCGTCAAGGAATATCCTCCGGAGCGGGCCGCCGCGCTTACCGGCATCGGCAAGGACGAAATCGTCGCCCTGGCGCGCGAGTACGCCACTACGCGGCCTGCCGCGATTCGACTGAACTACGGCGTGCAACGCAGCGATCGCGGCGCCATGGCGGTGCGCGCCATTGCGCTGTTGCCGGCGCTGACCGGATCGTGGAAGGACATCGGCGGCGGGCTGCAGCTTTCCACATCTCAGGCGTTTCAGTTGAACCGCGCCGGCCTGGAGCGTTCCGATCTGCAGAAACAGTCACTCGGCCGCGAGGCGCGCATCCTGAACATGTCTTCACTCGGCCACGCGCTAAACGAAGTAGACGACCCGCCAGTAAAGGCCATGGTGGTCTACAACTCGAACCCGGCCGCTATCGCGCCCAATCAAAATGCGGTGCGCCGTGGCCTCCGGCGGGACGATCTGTTCACGGTGGTGCTGGAACAGTTCCAGAACGACACGGCGGATTATGCCGATTTCCTGCTTCCGGCCACCACATTCCTGGAGCACACTGACCTGTACCTGGCGTACGGGCACTATTATCTGCAGCTCGCGCGCCCCGCCCTGCCGCCGCCCGGTGAAGCCCGATCGAATGTGGAGGTCTTCCGGGCCCTGGCCGCCCGCATGGGCTTCGATAATCCATGCTTCGGCGATACCGACGACGAAATGATCCGCACGCTGCTCGATTCCACGCATCCTTTCGTAAAGGGGATCACGCTCGAAGAACTGGAGCGCCGGCGTTTTGTAAGGCTGCACGTCGCGCCGGACGGCCATCCGTTCCTGCCATTCGCCCATGGAGGCTTCGGCACGCCATCCGGCAAGTGCGAATTCCGCGCGGATTCGTTGGAGTACACGCCGCCGGTTGAGTCCCGGTTCGGTGACCCGAATCTGCGCGCACGCTTTCCGCTGGAACTGATCTCGCCCAAACATGACGACAGCATGAATTCGACTTTCGGCAACCGGGCGGATACCGATGCCGCGACTGCCGCGCTGCATATCGACTCGGCCGATGCGGCGGCGCGCGGCATTTCGAGCGGGGATCAAGTGCGCGTCTTCAACGACCGGGGCTCCTGCCTTTTGCGCGCTCAGGTTGATGGCGCCGTGCGTCAGGGTGTGGTCTGCGCGCCCTCCGTGCGCTGGGGCCGGATGGCCTCGGACGGTAACGGCATCAACGCTCTCACTTCCGAACGCCTCACCGATTTGGGAGGCGGTCCCACTTTCTTCAGCTGCCTGGTTCAGGTGGAGAGGAGCGGGGATTGATGAGCGGGCCCATATCCATCCGGCGCCGGCCGGCGGTGGCTGCCGCCATTGTGGTGAGTCTGGCCGTCGTGCCCCTGGGCTGTAAGCGGCATAAGGCGAAAGTGGTTCTGACCACCGAGGAGGCACCCGCGCTGGCTACCGTAGTGGCCACGGCCGATCCGCATATGGCCACCCAGCTGGTCAACGGATTCTACGGCGTGGAACAAAACGCATGGCGGTGGACCACGGGCCGGTTCTCCGTAGTGCTCCGCCCGCCTCCCTCGGCGGCCACCAAGGGCGCCACGTTGCAGCTCAAGTTCGCGATTCCGGACGTGGCCATGTCGAAGTATAAGACTGTCTCGCTTTCCGGGTATGTAAACGGCACGGCGCTCTCTCCCCAAAGCTATACGCAAGCCGGACCGTGCACCTACAGCCGGGACGTTCCCGCCAACCTTTTCTCCGGCGACGTCGCCCGGGTGGATTTCTCGGTGGACAAAACGATGCCGCCCACGCCCGCCGACAGCCGGGAACTCGGCGTGGTCGTTTCGGTGGTGGGATTCGAGCCTAAATAGCTTGCTATCTCTGCGGTGCTACAGCGTACGGACTTGCATCGCCGGTCGATTCAGCGGCATCCTAATTGCTTACCGGTAGACGCTGTAACCGGTTGCCGCTCAAGTTTATGTTCAAAATGCGCGTCCTGGCGCTGACGTTGCTTCTTGCGGGCACGCAGTTTTTGCGCGGCTACGCAGTTCTCACTCACGAGGCGGTAATTGATTCCGCCTGGGACAACATCAAGACGGTGTTGTTGCAGCGCTTTCCCTCTGCCACTCCCGATGATCTGAAAAAGGCGCATGCCTACGCCTATGGCGGCTGCATCATCCAGGACATGGGCTACTACCCGTTTGCCAGCCATTTTTTCAGCGACCTGGTGCACTATGTCCGCAGCGGTGATTTTGTGATGTCGCTGTTGCAGGAGGCGCACGATTTGGATGAGACGGCTTTTGCGCTTGGCGCGCTGGCGCACTATTCGGCCGATACCGAAGGACATCCCGTCGCGGTAAACCGCGCCGTCGCCATCGGCTATCCCGGTCTGCGGGCCAAATACGGCAATGACATCACCTATGCCCAGAACCCGGCGGCGCATTTAAAGACCGAGTTCGGATTCGATGTGGTGGAGGTGGCACAGGGGAACTATGCCAACGAAGACTATCACGATTTCATCGGTTTCCAGGTGTCAAAGGATTTGCTGGAGCGTGCCTTTCATGATACTTATTCGCTGGAATTGAAGAAGCAGTTTACGAGCCTGGACCTGGCGCTCGGTAGCTACCGGCGTACGGTAAGCACGATACTGCCGGAAGCCACCAAAGTCGCCTGGGTTTTGAAGAAGGACCAAATTGTAAAGGCGCGCCCTGGGATGACCAAGCAAAAGTTCCTTTACAATATGCAGCGCTCTAGTTACGAGAAAGAATGGGGCAACCAGTATGAACGCCCTCATGTCTTCGCTCGTTTTTTGGCCTTCCTTTTGCGGATCGTGCCCAAGATAGGACCGTTCAAGTATGTCGCCTTCAAAGCGCCCACTGCACAGACTGAAGCTTTCTTTATGAAGAGCTTCAACGAGACTGTCGGCTTCTATCGCAAGCACCTGGAGGAAGTGCGCGCGGGACAGTTGCGGCTCGTCAACCTGGATTTCGATACCGGCCAGCCCACCCGTGCGGGTGAATATTCGCTCGCCGACGAGACCTACGGGAAGCTGTTGCGGGACTTGGCCAAGCAGGGATTCCAGGGAATCTCTACCGAATTGCAGGCGGATCTTCTGGCGTTCTATTCGGACCCTCAGCCACTCCAGTCTGAGATGCAGGCGGCTAAGAAGCAGGATCAAAAAGCCTGGTCTGAAACTTTCGCTGCGCTCGATCAGTTAAAGGCGCAGAACACGCGGCAATAGGTCCCGATGCCACGGGTACGCACCGGTTGCCCCGGCGCCAAGCCGTATGCTACCGTGCGTTCGCATGAAATCCTGGCAAGTTCACGCGTTCTCAGAGCCCGAGCAAATGACGTTCGAGGACGTCCCCATACCCGAGCCTGGCCCGAACGAAGTGCGCATCCGCAATCGCGCGGCTGCCCTGAACTTCTTCGATATCCTGCAGATTCAGGGCAAATACCAGGTAAAGCCGCCGTTCCCATTCACTCCCGGCGCTGAGGTCGCCGGCATGGTGGACGCAGTGGGGCCGGAAGTGAAGCACGTCTTTCCAGGCGATCCCGTGATCGCCATGACCCATAACGGAGCCTTCGCGGAGTACTCGCTGGCCGCCGCCAGCCGCACGTTTCACCTGATCGCAGGGATGGACTTCCCTCAGGCGGCCGCCATGCCGGTGGTCTATCACACGTCGTATTTCGCACTCCACCGGCGCGCCGGCCTGGCGCATCGCGAGTGGCTGCTGGTGCATGCCGGCGCCAGCGGCGTGGGCATGTCGGCCATTCAGATCGGCAAGGCTTACGGCGCGCAGGTGATCGCCACCGCCGGCAGCCCGTCCAAACTGGACTTCTGCGTGGCGCAGGGCGCTGACCACGCCCTGCCCTACTCCGACCCTGGATGGGTCGAACGGGTGAAGGAGATCACCGGCGGACGGGGTGTGGACGTGGTCTACGATCCCGTGGGCGGCGAGGTGTTCGATCTGTCGACGCGTTGCATTGCCGCTGAGGGACGCATTCTGGTGATCGGTTTCGCCAGCGGACGCATCCCCAACGTGCCCGCCAACCGCGTGCTCCTCAAGGACATCTCAATTGTAGGAGTGCATTGGGGACAATATGTCTCGCACCACCCGGAGTTCCTCGCGCATACCCATGAAGTCCTCACCGCCATGTACCTGGGCGGACAGATTCATCCGGCGGTCGGCAAGACTTTCCGGTTAGAGGAGGTTCCGGCCGGACTGAGGGAGTTGGCCGAACGCAAAATTTTGGGCAAAGCAGTGCTGGTAATGGACTAAGGCGCGGCCGACGCAATAAACTTCGCCAGGTCGGACTTCAGTCTTTCCAGCGACGGCTTGAAGGTGTACATCATGTGGCCGGCCTCGAAAAAATCCATGCTCACGTGATTGCGCAGGGTGGCATCCAGACCCAGGTGATCGAAAGTGTATTCCGTGGCGAAGAACGGCGTGGCCAGGTCGTAATGGCCGTTGGCCACGAATACCTTCAAGTCGCGATTCTGCGTCATGGCGGACCGCAGGCTGTCCGACACATTGACGTAGCGGTTGGTAAAGTCGTCCCACGTCCACGGGCGCACGCGCCCGGTCAGAATCTCGTAGGGCAGATCGCTCTCCCACTTCAATTCCGCGCGTACGTACTGGTTCCAGGCGGCGGTGAACGGGGCATACACGCTGGCATAGCTCGGATCGTAGTCCGGCGTGGCGCTGGTGGGATCGAGATCGATACCTTCCAGGCGGCTGTCGTAGCGGCCCACGGTGCGGCGCTCGTCCCGCAGTAATTCCTTCGTGAAGCGGAAGATGGGCACGCGCAGGTTGCTTTCGTCGATGAATTTCGCGGATAGTCCGGTGAGCCGCGCGAGCCTCTGCGCGGTCTGCGCGCGCTCCTCGGCGGAAATGGTATCGCCCTTAAGCAGCGCCAGCGCGTACTCGTGCGAGGCAAACCGTTTGCTCTCATCCAATGCCTTGCTCTGGCTGGCCATCAGGTCCGGCGGCAGCTTCTTGTGATACCACGCCGTGGCCGTGTAAGTCGGCAGGAACAGGAGATACGGCAGATCGTTCCCGCGATCGAAGCTGATGGTACCGAAATTCAGCACGGCCGACATCAACATGATGCCGTTCAGGGCGAAGCCCTGCCGCTGCTGCAGGTATCCGGAGAGATTCGCGGCGCGCGTGGTGCCATAGCTTTCGCCGGCCAGGAACTTGGGCGAGGTCCAGCGGCTGTGGCGCGTCGTATAGAGACGGATGAACTCGGCCACGGATTCCGTATCGCCGTTAATGCTGTGAAAGTTCTTGGCGTCCTGCTCCGGGATCGCGCGGCTGAAGCCGGTGCTCACCGGGTCGATGAAAACCAGGTCGGTATGGTCCAGGATGGAGTATTCGTTGTCCACCAGTTTGTAAGGCGGCGGCAGCGGATTTCCTTCGGGATCCATCATCACGCGCTTGGGTCCCAGCGCGCCCATTTGCAGCCACACCGACGAGGAGCCCGGGCCGCCGTTAAAGGCGAATGTCAGCGGCCGGTGCGCGGTATCCTGCACGTCGTCCTTGACATAGGCGATGTAGAAGATGCTGGCGGTGGCGGTTCCGTCTTCTTTCTTCAACAGCATGGTGCCGGCCGTGGCCGTGTACTTCAGGTCCTTTCCGCCGATCTGAATCGAGTGCTTCGTCTCGGAGATTTTCTCTTCCGCTGGCTTCTTGTCCTCTTTGGTCTTTTCTTCCTTCGCTGGAGCGGGCTGGCCGAAAGCCGCGGCCGCGCTCATCACCGCCAACAGGGCCGCGGCCGCCAGGGAGCGGTCTACTCTTCTTCGGGTCATAAGTGACGATTGTACTCGACCGCCCTGCTATCATGAAGGTTCCCTAGCATGATCGTCGAAGCCCATGTCGTCCGCTTTGACTCAATCGCCCTGGATGGCGGGGCCACCCTCGGCCCGGTGGACGTGGCGTACGAGACCTACGGCGTGCTCAATGCCCAGAAGAGCAACGCGATCCTGATCCTGCACGCCTTCTCCGGTGATGCGCATGCCGCCGGCGTGAGCCCCGAAACCGGCAAGCCGGGCTGGTGGGACAACATGATCGGTCCCGGCAAGGCCTTCGATACCAACCGGTATTTCGTGATCTGCTCCAACGTCCTGGGCGGATGCCGCGGCACTACCGGTCCTGCGTCCATCAATCCGGCAACGGGCTGTCCTTACGCCATGTCGTTTCCAGTCATCACTATTCGCGACATAGTGCGCCTCCAGAAGTTGCTGATCGATCATCTGGGCATCAAGCGATTGCTCAGCCTCTCCGGAGGTTCCATGGGGGGCATGCAGGCGCTCGAATGGGCGGTGTCGTATCCCGATTCCGTGGTTTCGACGATTCCGATCGCCGCCACCGCCCGGCACAGCGCACAACAGATCGCTTTCAATGAGGTGGGGCGGCAGGCCATCATCGCCGATCCCGATTGGCGGGAAGGCAACTACTACGGAAACCAGCCACCGGCGCGCGGGCTGGCGGTGGCCCGCATGGTCGGGCACATCACTTATATGAGCGATGATTCCATGCGCGAGAAATTCGGGCGTCGCTTGCGGGGCAAACAGAGCTTTGGGTTCGATTTTGACGCGGATTTCGAAGTCGAGAGTTACCTGCGCTATCGCGGCAACGAATTCGTCAACCGCTTCGACGCCAACTCCTATCTGTACATCACCAAAGCCATGGATTATTTCGATCTGTCGAACGGCAACGGATCGCTGGCCGCGGCATTCGAGCGCGCCACGGCCCGCTTCCTGGTGATCAGCTTTACTTCCGACTGGCTGTACCCCAGCTATCAGTCGCAGGAGATCGTGCGCGCGCTGCGCAGCCGCAACGTGGATGTGGCGTATTGTGAGCTGCCCTCCAACTACGGGCACGATGCGTTTCTGGTGGACGTTGGCGAACAGACGGAACTGGTGCGCGGATTCCTGTCCAGCACTTTTGAGAAGGTAGCCGGATGACTACCGCCACACCACACGCGCATGGCAAGCCGTTCGTACGTGAATTGCTGGGGCGCAGCGACTACGCCATCATCGGCGAGATCGTAGAGCCCGCCGCCAGAGTGCTGGACCTCGGCTGCGGCGAGGGCGAACTGCTCCAATGGCTGGCCGAAAACAAAGCCGTGGACGCGCGCGGCGTCGAGATTTCGGGCGCCAAGGTTCAGCGCGCCATCGCCCGCGGCGTATCGGTATATCAGGGCGATATCGACCAGGGGCTGGCGGATTATCCGGACCAGGCGTTCGACTACGTGATCTTGAGCCAGACGCTGCAGGAAACCCGCCACCCGCTACAGGTGCTGCGCGAGATGCTGCGCGTGGGCCGCCGCGCCATCGTGGCATTCCCCAACTTCGGCCACTGGCGCGTACGGCTGTCGATGCTGACCAGCGGCCGCGCGCCCAAAACGCGATTGTTTCCGTATGACTGGTACGATTCGCCGAACATTCATTTCCTCACCGTGGACGATTTTGAGCACTTAGCCCGGCTGGAGGGTCTGGTTGTGGAACGGCGGTTTTTCCTGGCGGGGCATCGCAGCGTCAGTTCGCTGCCGAATTTGAGGGCGGAAGTGGCGGTGTACCTCGTAAGGAGGTGAGATGACCCATGTTTTGATCGGCTTCCCACGCCGGCTTGCCATCCTGCTGTTCCTGGCGGCGATGCCGCGGCACCCCGCGGCCGGCTTCGATTCGCACTGGCACCAGCTATGTACCCAAAAGGCCGGCGAACAGTTTGCTTTCGCGGAGAGTGCCTGGAAGATCATGCAGCTCGGCAACTTTTCGCCCGACTTCTTCGGACCGGTTTCCGAGTACGCGTCACAAAAACTGGTATCCCAGGAACTCGACGTCCTGAATAAATACCAGGACGATAAGTCCCCGGTCCGGGGCGCGGCCGTCTTTCTGCATTTCGACAATCTCAATGGCGACGTGCGGGGGAATGCGAGCTTCGATTATCTATTCCGCCATCTGCTCGACAATACGCAGAAACTGCTCGCGGGCTACAGCCAGCTTGGCGTCGACGACCGCGTACGCAAGGTTCTTACGTTAGTCACCCTGGGCGCCTCCCTGCATGCCGTGCAGGATTTCTATAGCCACTCCGATTGGACCCACAACGACTTCAGCCCGTCAGGCGGCGCGCGCGCGCCCACGTGGCTGGAATATCGCAGCCAGCATCCGGACCTTTCCAAGTGGACAATCCAGGTGCAATCCGGCATATACCCGCCGGTCGCGGGGGCTCGCAATACCCACACGCACATGAACCACGACAACTCCCGGCTGGTGTATCTGGAACCCGAGAATCCCGGGCCTCCTTCACGATCCCAGGCGTCTTATCACAACGCCGGCGCCGCGCCCGCCCGCGGTGACGACGATTCCAATTTCGCCCACCAGCAATTTGCGGTGAACACAGCCATCGCCGCCAGCATCGAGTGGATTGGAAAAGTGGAGGAGAACCCAGCCGCTCGGAACGCCATCGAGGCAGCCAAAGGTTGGAACCTGAAACAGCGCGACCCGCATCTGGCCAAGGAACTGGAGGCCGGCTTGCTTACCGAGATGGCGCTCTCTTGTCTCGCGGGTAAATGGGATGGGGATGACCCGCCCGGGGAGAGCGGCGTGATCTGCCGGTCGGTGCTTGATCGCAGGGCCAGCTCACTGGGCGGCGGCACCTCGCGCTTGGAATCGGAAATCATAGGCTTGGCCGCCAACGTTCTGATGCCGTACGCGCTCAAGTTTACCGGCATGTTTTGGGATGTCCACGGCCAGTACCATATCCTGGAAAAACTGGCGGCGGATATCGGGTCGGATTCGGGCCGCTATAATTTGCCGAAGTAGCGGCCGGTCTACCGCACGCCCGGACGTGGCGATGCACGCACCGCGCGCTCGAACGCCCAGCTTCTGATGTGGTTGATCTGCTCCTTCATGGTCCGCGACAACGGCACGATGGCCACCACCGAAGTGAACAGGTCGTCTTCCGTGATCTCCCGCTCGGCAAGATGCGCTTTGGTGAGAGCCGACACCACACTCTGTTCGATCTCGGCGCCCGTCCAGCCGATGGTGAACTCGACCAGTTGCGCCAGGTTGAACCGCGCCGGATCCACGCCGCGGCGGCTGAGGTGAATCTTGAAGATCTCGATGCGTTCGTCGTCGAGGGGCAGATCCACGAAGAAAACCTCGTCAAAGCGGCCTTTGCGGATCATTTCGGCGGGCAGCAGGTCGATCCGGTTGGCCGTGGCCGCCACAAACAGTCCACGCGACTTCTCCTGCATCCAGGTGAGGAAGAACGCGAATATTCGGCCCTGCTCGCCGCTCGATTCCGTGGATGTGATCCCCATCTCGATCTCGTCGAACCAAAGCACGGCGGGGGCCATGTCTTCCAAAGTGCGGCAGGCCTGCACGAAAGCGCCTTCCGGCTTGCCGTGGCGGCCGGAGAAGATCTCGATCATGTCGATGCGGTAGAGCGGCAACTCGAAGTAGGACGCAATGGCTTTGACCGAGAGGCTCTTGCCGCAGCCTGGAATGCCCATCATGAGCAGCCCTTTGGGTACGATCTCGGCGCTCAACGTGTCGCGCAGTTGAAACAGCTTGCGGCGCTCGATCAGCCACTGCTTCAGGCCCTCGAGTCCGCCGACCTGGGAGAGGCTGCCGGCCTCCGCCACGAACTCAATGTAGCCGCTGCGGTTGACGAGCAGCCGCTTCTCTTCGAGCAGGGCTGGTATGGATTCCGGCCCCAGGCGGGGACTCGCGGCTAGCGCACGCCGCAGCGCATAGCGGGTCTCGTCGAGAGTAAGTCCCTGCAGCGCCCGGGCCATCTGTTGGAAGGTTGCCGCGCTGGTATCGCCGTGCGGGGTCTCATCCCGCAGGAACTGGGCCAACTCGATCACATCCGGCGGGCGCAGCTCCAGGTAGAGGAGGCTGCGGTCGACTTCCTCCGGAATCGAACGCACCGGTGAGCTGATCACCACGAACTTACGGCGGTCGCGGCAGCCTTCGTAAAGATCGCGCAAGCGGCGGCGGATCTCGGGTGACTCGCGCAGAGGCTCGTGGAAATCCTTCAGATGAAAAATCGCGCCGTCCGGCTGGGCCGCGATGAAATCCAGCGCCGCGCGGGGAGCGTGTGTGCCTGGCTGCGCGTCCGCCCCCTCCTGGCGCATTCCCTCCGTCAGGCTCCAGGTCCATATGGGCAGGGGGGCGCGCTGGGAGAGGTGCGCGCTTACCTCACCCAGGATTCTTTCGACACGCTGTTCTTCCGCGGAACGAAGGTAGGTCAACGGCCGTCCGGATTCGAAGACCTCGCGCAGGGTCTTGGCCGCGCGGCTCTCGTGTTGCTGTTCGGTGGCGTGTGCGACAGGCACTTATCCATTATGACGGCGCGCGCCGCTGGATAGTTGGACCGCCAGGCATTATCGGCGTGGCAACGAAAGGAAACAAGCTAACCATAAAAACATCCCCTCAATCGGGACGAACTGTCGCCTTCGACAGATGCGACGTAACCCTAAATCGCGGCAAGATGTCCGGTACCATCGATACCCATGAGGGAACCATCGAGTTTGTGATGAGTGTGCCGGCAGCGCGCCGGCAGTGAGCCGTGGCCCGGCGGCGGCCTAATTCAGAAAATAGGTGCGATACAGCGTGTCGCGCTGTTTGGGAATGAAACCCGCGTCGCGGATGATGCGCCGCAGTTCCTCCTCGGTGGCGCGATGGTGGGCGCCGGCGGCGGATACCACGTTCTCCTCGATCATGATGCTGCCCACATCGTTGCCGCCGAACCGCAGGCCCAACTGGCAGGTCTTCAGCCCCTGCGTCACCCAGGAGGACTGGACGTTTTCGATGTTGTCGAGGTAGATGCGCGAAATGGCCAGGTTTTGCAGGTATTCCACCGCGGTGGCTTCCTCGTGCACGAAGTGGCCGAGCGACGTGTTCTCGCGCTGGAATGTCCAGGGGATGAAAGCCGTGAAGCCGCCCGTTTCCTCCTGAATGTCGCGCACGATGCGCAGATGATTCATGCGCTGTTCCAGCGTCTCGCCGCAGCCGAACATCATGGTGGCTGTTGTACGCATTCCCAGCGCGTGCGCCGTGCGGTGTACGTCGATCCATTCCGCGGTCGAGCATTTGAGCCGGCTGATGCGGTGCCGTACGCCGTCATCCAGAATCTCGGCGCCGCCGCCGGGGATGGAATCCAGGCCCGCGTCGCGCAGACGTGCGATGGTGTCGCGCACGCTCAGGCCGCTGACGTCCGCAATGTTGGTGATTTCCGGTGCGGAGAGACAGTGCAGATGGATCGTGAACCGCCGCTTAATGGCCCGCAGCAGATCCTCGTACCACTCGATCTTCAGATCCGGGTGCAGGCCGCCCTGCATGAGCACGCCCGTGCCGCCCAGGTCCAGAGTCTCCTGGATCTTGGCGAAGATGGTTTCATGGTCGTGCACGTAGCCTTCGGCGTGTCCCATCGGCCGGTAGAAGGCACAAAAACTGCAGTATTCCGTACAGAAATTGGTGTAATTGATGTTGCGGTCGATGATGTAGGAAACTACGTTCTCGGGATGATATCGCCGGCGCACGGCGTCCGCCGCCATGCCGATGCCGATCAGGTCGTCGGAACGAAAAAGGTCCAAAGCCTCGTCGTAAGAAATCATCCTGTTAGGCGGTCATACCCAGCACCTGCTGTTGGACACCTTGCGCAAAGACGTAAGCGCCAAAGAGGGGCTTCGGCTCCCCTTTGCCCCAGCGTTGCGCATGGTACCTCGCGCGCAGGAACTGAACATCGCCATGGGACCGCAAGTCGAGTAGAATCTGATAGGTGCCGCAATAAAACTTCTGCGGGAAGGTAGTGATGGGTTTGGCTCCCCACTCGACATTGTCCGGGGAACCCCAGATGGAGACATCCAGGCTCTCCTGTTCAATGATGCGAGTGATGCCGAGAGTGAGCAGGATCAGACCACCGCGCGAATTACCGACATCTACCTCGGGGCCGGCACCGGCTTCGCGGATGGTCGTTTCTGGCAGCAGGAAACCTGGCAGCATAGTCAACTCCCGTTCGTCGCGCGCTTGCCTTTCGGCTTCTTGAAGTAGTGCGAATCCAACATTAAGATTCGCACATTTTTCTCCAAATGGGAAGTCGCCTATCCGGAATAAACTGTTACGGAACACACAGAGAGCGAATTTGTATTCAGCCTCGCCTGTGCGCCCGCGGCTGTTGCGCACTGCGGCTCTGCTCGGGTTTGTTGCCGTAAATCTGCCGGTACACTGTTGCATTTCTCAACACAGCCTGAACATATTCGCGTGTCTCGCTAAATGGAATCGATTCCACAAACTCGGCCGGCTCCTGGTACTGGTTCCAGGTGGCCCACTCGTTGACGCGAGACTTGCCGGCATTGTATGAGGCCAGAGTCTGCTCCCATTTGCCGCCCCATTGGTCCAGCAGGGTGCGCAGATAGTAGGTGCCGATTTTCAGATTCACCGCCGGCTGGAAGAGGGCGCGGTTGGTAAAGCCGCCGACGCCGGCACGGCGGGCCAGGGCACGGCCTGTGGCAGGCTCCACCTGCGTCAGGCCGTAAGCATGTCTGGGAGAGAGCGCCTGTGGGTCAAACTCGGATTCCTGCCGGATCAGTGCCGCAACCATATAAGGATCCAGGTTCTGCTGTTTGGCGCTGCGCACCAGGTCTTTCTGGTAGGGCAGCGGGAACAGCAGTTGCCAGAAGGCTGGTGGTGCGTCTTCGAGCGTCAGGGCCAGATAGTCCGGAGCCGCGCTCTTGATGCTGTGTAGTTGCTCGTGCGGGGCATTCGCGATGCGCGCCAACTCCATCGCCAGCAGGTATGGCTGGCTGCCGGTTCGTGCGCCAAAGCGCAGCTCCGCCTTTGCCAGATCGGCCAGGCCGGCGGATATCAGCAGGTGGGCGCGCGCCACGCGCATACTGGTTTCCGCATCCGGCTGGCTCGCCACAGCGGGCCTATGCGGCGGAAACGCGATGGATCGCAGAAACTCCGCTGTCTTCACTGATAGACCCGCGGCCACCACCGGGGGCTGCGTGGCGCGCTCCCGGGCCAGGATGCCGTAATAGTAATTCGGGAACTGCGCAGCGAGTTTCGCATAATAGGAGCGGGCGGTGGCGTAATCCCCGCCGGCTTCCGCCAACCGGCCCAGGAAGTAGAGAGCCGCGCTGGCCGACGGATGCCCTGGGTACTTTTGCAGATGTTCCCGCAGTAACTCCGCGCCTTTGTGCTGCCGCCGGATGTAAGCCGCCCAAGTGACTCGCCAGTGGTACTGCGCGGCCTGCGCCTGGTCCGGGAAAGTCTCGTAGGCAGCTTGATAAAGCGGCACGTATTTATCGGGCTGGTTCGTCACCAGAAACCGGTTGGCAGCGGCGCCCAGAGCTTTATACCGCCAGGGCGAGTCAGCGTGGTGCTTGCCCAGGTTCCGCACCGCTTCCATCATCTGCTCATCGTCGTTCAGCCTCCGGGCGCACTCGGCCAGATAGTAAAGGCGTTCGGCATCTGCCTCGGCATCCGACACTTCCAGCGGGCGGAGGTATGAATAGGCCCGGGACACCTCGCCGTCGAGGTAGTCGGCCGCGCCCTTGCCCACCCGGGCCCGGTCGCGCTCGGCGCCGCTGAGCTGGGAAGCCAGCGATTCATATTCGGATCGCGCGCGCTGGTATTCCCGCTGGGCCAGCAGCCTGTTGCCGCGCTCGATCATGGCTTGCGGCGAGGGCGCCGGATAGGACGCTCCCATGCCGTCGCGCAGGATAACCAGGGCTGCCGCGGACTCAATGGCCTGGTCGCCCGAGGGGTATTGATAATATACCCGCTGAAAATACTCCGCGGCATGCGGCAGATCGTGGGCGGCCTGATAAGCGGCTGCCAACGTAAGATCGCCGTCGGGCTGCGGCAGATCGCTGTAGTGTTCGCGCAGCATACCGATCGCCGCCGCCGCCGAGCCGCTTCCCGTCAGGCCGCGGGCCTGCAGCACCACGGACTTGGCGGCGAACGGCGAGCGCGGGGAGGCCGTTCCGATCGCGGCTGCGTCGCTCGCCGCCGCGGCGTAGTCCTGCGTTTCCAGGCGGGAGGCCGCCAGGTAATATGCGGTGTAATCGGCTAGCTTGGGGAGGCGCGCCTGGGCCGCCGCAAGATGCCGGATGGCGTCCGTATACTGCTTCTGCTCGTAAGACACCACACCCAGCGTCAAGTGCGCCAGCGCGCCGCCCGTGTCCTTGTGACTGGCCGCGAATTTCTCCAGCGCCTTCCGCCGGGCGGGCGTGGGCGAGTCGCGATAGGAGCGCCCGGGTGACTCGGGGCTCTGCCCGAACGCCGCCGTTGCCAGACACGCCGCGATCGCCGCTCTACACCAGGGGCCCGGGATATTCGTCTCCCATCCAGGCCGGGTTGTCATTGGCCAGGGTGCGCACCAGCTCCTCATGGAAGTAATCGACCATGGTAGTCGTAGTCGTCAGAAAGGTCTGGCGATAGGCTTCTCTTCCTCCGTCGATGGCGTCTCGCAGGGCGGTGTACATATCGCCGCGGGCGCGGCCGGCCTTGACGGCGGATTGACGGTACAACCGCATTTCCGCCACTTGTACCCTCGCGAAGCGCTGGGCGCGTAGATGCAGATTGCGCTCAGCCGGGCTGAGCCCGTCCCAATCCGGGGCCTGACCGACGTTGCGCTCGGTGGCCGGTTGGATCCGGACCAGATCCGGGGTCTGGCGCTGCGCCGGACGCTGCCGTGCTTCCAGAATCGCGGCAGTCGCCTGGGTCAACAATTCCAGCGCCGCACTCTCCACTGCTCCGCTGGCGTATAACACTCCCACCGCGGTATCGTCCACGTTGAGAGGAAACAGATACGCCCTGTCCTGGGGCGCGTGCGAGAACACCTCGGCCACCGCGGGCGAGATCTCCGATGCGGAGCACAGCGCCACCACCGGCTCGCGCGATTCGATCGCGCCTCCGAACGCAGCCGCATCCGCCGCGGCAAACTGCAGCTCCTTGAACTGCGCAGCCGCTGGACTGGCCGCGCCGCGCAGACGCTCTCCCTTAATTCTTCCTTCATTGACCTGAAACACGGCACAGGCATCCGAGAACCGCACCGAGGCGTCGCATAAAACGGCGGCCAGGGCCGCAAATCCGTCCGCTTGCCGCAACCGGCGCACAGACTGGTTCAAATGTTCCGCCAGTGCCCGCTCGGCTGCCTGCACGCTCGTTGACACCCGCGCCTCCGTTTCGGTCTGAAACAACTGTTCCAGTTCGGAAAACAAACTTCGCAGGGAAGCCGAGGGCGCGCTGGAGGACATCTTGTCCTGATTCTAACAGGACCGCAGTGTAGACCGGCGGTCCGCGCCTTAGAATCGAAGAATGGAACAGACGCTCTCCGGAAAAGTAGCCGTTGTTACGGGCGGCACGCGCGGCATCGGACGCGCTATCGCCGAAAGACTCCTCCGCGAAGGCGCGATGGTGGCCGTATGCAGCCGTTCGCGCGAAAACGTGCAGTCGTTTGTAAAGGATTGTCAATCCGTTGCCGGTGGCCGGCTGCTCGCTGAAACCGCCGACGTATCGCAGCTCGAAGACGTCCGCCGCTTCTTCGCGCAGGTGGACGATCGCTTCGGCGGCGTGGACATCCTGATCAATAATGCGGGAATCGGCGTGTTCAAAAGTGTGGCAGATATGAGCCCCGACGACTGGCGACGCACCATCGACCTGAATCTGAGCGGCGTCTTTTATTGCAGCCACGAGGCCCTGCCGCGCATGAAAACCCGCGGCGGCGGATACATCGTCAACATCAGCAGTCTCGCGGGTAAGAACGCGTTTGCCGGCGGCGCCGCTTACAATGCTTCTAAGTTCGGACTCAACGGATTCAGTGAAGCCATGATGATGGATCATCGTTATGACAACGTGCGCATCAGTTACGTGATGCCGGGCAGCGTGGATACGGATTTTGGTCCGCGCAAGGGCGCAGCGCCATGGAAAATTCAATCTGAAGATGTAGCTGAGGTGGTGATGATGCTTCTGCGCACGCCGGATCGTACGCTGATAAGCCGTGTAGAAATAAGGCCATCGAAGCCCCCGAAATGAGAAGAAACACTCGTTTCTTGAGTCATGTGCCTACGTTGGCATGCGACGTGCTCACAGCCCTTCTGAAGACGCTCCTGGACGAATCGGGACGCGAAGAAGAGGCACAGTATGGGTCGCACGAACAGACAACTTGACCCGACGACCACGGGGACCGAAGCAGTGAGGCTCGAGACCGATTTGCACAAGCGAATCGTTGGCCAGAATGAGGCCGTCGATCAGATCGTGAATATCTATCAGACTTTCCTGGCGGGCATGGCGAGCCCCGGCAGGCCCATAGGTAATTTTCTTTTTCTGGGGCCGACCGGTTCGGGCAAGACCCGCCTGGTGGAAGCCACCGCGGAGAGCCTGGTGGGAGACGCGCGCGCGGTAATCAAGATAGACTGTGCCGAGTTCCAGCATAGTCACGAGATCGCCAAACTCATCGGTTCGCCTCCCGGATATCTGGGCCATCGCGAGACGCATCCGCTGCTTAGCCAGGAAGTGTTGCAGCAGTATCAAACCGACAAGATGAAGCTGAGCTTTGTGCTGTTCGACGAGATCGAGAAGGCCAGTGACGCTTTGTGGAACCTGCTCTTGGGAATTCTCGACAAGGCTACTCTTACGCTCGGCGACAACCGCCGCGTGGATTTTTCACGTGCCATGATTTTCATGACCAGTAATTTGGGCGCCGGCGAGATGAACTCGATCATGCGCCCCAATTTGGGATTCGCCGCTTCCGAAATGGAACGCAAGTGTTCCGAAGGAATGGTTGACGGAAGCCTGACTGAGAAAATTTCGCGCGCCGCCGTGGAAGCCGCCAGGCGGAAATTTACGCCTGAGTTCATGAACCGCATCGACAAGGTGGTGGTGTTCCGTCCGCTGGGCGAGCCCGAGCTGCGTAAGATCTTGGGCCTGGAATTGAACATTCTGCAGCAGCGCATCCTGAACTCGGTGAACGGCGCACCTTTTGTTTTCTCGCTCACGGACCCCGCCAAGGACTTTCTGTTGCGGGAGGGCACCGACATGAAGTATGGAGCACGCCATCTGAAGCGCGCCATCGACCGGAGCCTGGTACATCCGCTGTCCAATCTGATCGCCACCGATCAGGTGCGCGGTGGCGATCTCATCAAGGTAGACTACGACGGCGTCCTTGATCGAATGACCTTCTTCACGGAAGCCGAGGACATGCCGCCTTACGCCATGATGCAGATGATGGGTGCGCCGGTTATCGCGTCCAGCACTACCTTCGCCGCCAGCGCGCGGGTCGAGACTCATCACAGCACCAACGCCAGGTCTTCGCGGCGGTAGGCCGCCGCGGCATTTCATCCGCGCAACAGTGGTACAATTCGGCTGCTAATGCCCATTCCAGCCGAGAAGCAGGACATGCGCCTGATGCGCGCTATGTTTCACACCATAGCGCCGCGCTACGACCTGATTACGCGAATTTTCTCCTATGGCATGGACGGACGCTGGAAACGGCGCGGCGTAGAGATGGCCGGGTTGCCGGAACGCGCCATGGTGTTGGATCTGGCATCCGGAACTGGCGACTTTTCACAACTGGTCGCCCAGCAGCGCCCGCATGCGAGATCCGTGGCGGTGGATCTCACCGAGCGCATGTTGCGCCTGGCGCGTGGCCGGGGCATCCCGGAAGCTGTCTGCGCCGACGCGACTACTCTTCCCTTTCCCGAAAATACTTTCGACTGCGTGTTCATCGGTTACGGTCTCCGTAATTTTCCCGATCTGAACACCGCCCTGCGCGAGATTGAGCGCGTTACCCGGCCCGGAGGTCTCCTGGTGACGCTGGATTTCTTCCTGCCAGCCAATCTCGTTCTGCGCAAACTCTATGTCGGCTATCTGTACCTGCAGGGCGCCTTCTGGGGGCTTTTGTTGCACGGCCGGCCACGAATATACACCTATATTCCGGATTCGCTGCGATCGTTCCTTTCCATGCGGGATTTCTCGGAGCGGCTGGGTTCGTTCGGGTACAGTTCCGTCAGGGCGCACGGCTTTATCTTTGGAGGCATCGGCCTGCACTGGGCGGCGAAAGCCGGCAATTCCGGTGTGGCGAATCGTAACTGACTGCGGGCCGACATAGAACCTATTTCCCTCGTCTTGACCGTAACGCAATCCCCATTTGCGCGTCATGTGATAAAAGCGCCTCTGTTCCGGCACTAATCTTCCGTATCGGATCAGCCGGAAGCCTTTCCGGTATGGCCATGACAGCCCGGATTTTACTGTAACTTTTGTTATAGTACCTGCATCTGTCAAGATACCTTTGCTATTTGGTATCGAAGTTGCTACAGTGGATTCCCGTGTGGGGCCCTTTAAGGGGAGCCTCCCAGGATTTGAGCCGAAGAGGCTGAGATTTTGTGAAACTTTTGAGATGAAATTTCGTCTATTGTCTGTCGGGCGAAACGAACCGGCAAAGATAGAACGAAAGAAGATAGGAGAACGATCATGAACAGAACCGATCTGGAAAAATACAAGGCCGTGCTGGAAGCAAAACAGGCTGAGCTGTCAGGTGGACTTCGCAATCGCGACGATATCCTGATCGAGAAAACCCCGGATGCCCTGGATGAGGTGCAACTCGCTGGAGAGAGGGAACTTGCGATTCGCAACTTGGATCGTGAGGCCAACCTTCTGCGCAACGTGCGCGCCGCCCTTTTCCGCATAAATGACGGAAGCTACGGCATTTGCATGCATTGCGAGGAGGAAATCAAGCCTAAGCGCCTGGAAGCGGTGCCGTGGGCGCCCTTCTGCATTCGTTGCCAGGAGGCGGCGGACCGTCACGAGTTTGCGGATGCCGAGTCGGTCGACGATCTGCTGGCAGCCGCCTAATCCCGCAATATTTTACAAGGGGCGCGAGATTAACCTCGCGCCCCTTGTGCGTCTGGGCTTCTGCGGGTGCCGTAGCGCACTTTCGCGCAGCGCAGCCACGCACATCCCGCACTGCCTATCGTCCCCCGGCGTAGTCCTGGTAGAGCTTAGCGATATGGGCACTGTGGGTATCTCCCGGGTGGATCACCACGCGGTACCGGAAACGCCGGGTTTCCCCGGGCGCCAGAGTAAGACTGCCGTCCTTGCTCTTGTCGTTCTCAAAGTCGCGCAGCCCGAAGATGTTTGCCGCAAATAATCCGTACCCGCGGGCGTGCCACCATGTAGGATGCCGGGGATTCTCCGGATGGTCGAACATGGCGATTCCCAGCGCTTCGCCGTCCACCTTACCGTAGTAATCCACCCAATCGGCGCGCTTGCCCCAGATCTGCTTCTCGCCTTCGCGGCCCTGGGAGTCCACCATATGGCCTGTGCGGGGCGGGTCGCCCGGGCCGCCCGCCCGCGGTTCCTCCAGCCCGGATGCCACCCGCAAAGCAAACGTGCCCTCCTTGGTATCGCCGAAGGTGACCTTCTCGCGCGCTGTCAGCGTGATGTCGAAATCGATGGTGCGGGTCTTCGGTTGGTCGTGAAAGGTCATCTGGCGCGCTTCCGTAAGCAGCGTCTTGCCCGACGGGTCCCGCCAGTCGAAAGTAATGTCGATTACCCCCGCATCCTTGCCGCTGGAGAGATTGTTGACCTTTGACAGGACAATACGCCCGAACTTGCCGCCGCGCGTCTCATTCCCCCAAAAATCGAAACCGTTGACATCGCCATGCGAGAACCACAGGCCGCGATGATGGGGATGGTCGTGCGTTTCGCCCGGAATGTCTTCCATTGGATAACCGCGCGTGACGATCTTGCCGCTGGCCGAGCGCAGCGGATGCAGATAGGGCTTATTGACTTCAGGCCCGATGAAGAACTGCGTGAATGGCTTACCCTTGATCTCGACCGAAATGTACTCGATGCCGTGCTGGGCGATGCGCACCTGCGCCGCCAGAGGCGCCGCCGCTAGGATTGTCAATGGGATCAGCTTCACCATTAGCGCCGCCTGTTCTCGGGGTGTTCCAGCGACTTCTTCAGCCACGCGACCATCTCCGGCTTCCAGTGCTGCATCTCCGGCGCGCGCCACCCGCCCATGCCGTGGCCGCCGCCCTCGATGGTGATCAACTCGCACGCCGAACCCGCTCGCTGGATGGCCTGACAAAAATCCGCCGATTGCGCGTAATCCACCTGGTCGTCCACCGTGCCGTGTATGACCAGGAACGGCGGCATTCCTTTTTGGACCGCGGTAATGGGGGCCAGCGCGTGCAACTTCGCCATACCAGCTTCGTTGAACTGGTCCACGCCGAAGAAGTGAATGCCGCCGCCATGCGAGGCGTGCCGGTCGATGGTCGCCATGTTGAAGCGCTCCGGATGCTCGCGCCGCAATTGGGCGAGTTTGCCGTAATCCGAAGGCCCATAGAAATCGACCACGGCGGCCACGCGCGTAGCCGGCGTTTGGTGCGTCCCGGCATAGTTCACGAAGAACCCGCCGGCCGATTCGCCGATGATGGCGATCTTCGACGCATCCACGTGATAAGGCGCGGCATTCTCCTTGACCCAGCGGATGGCGCTGAACACATCCGCGATAGCCTCGGGGAAATGCACCGCGGGCGCCAGCCGGTAATCGATGCTGAACCACGCAAATCCGGCGTCCGTCAATGGCTCGAACAGCGGCCGTACGTTGGTGCTTTTGCTGCCTTCATCGAAGCCCCCGCCGTGGATCAGGATGGCGGCGGCGAACGGCCCGGGACCGTCCGGCACGTGCAGGTCGAGCAACAGCGGCTTGCCATCCGCCCGGCCATACTCTACGTCTTTGCGATCGAGCGGCGCGCCGGTCAGAACGCCCGCACAGGCCAGAACCGGAAGCAGAGCGGCTCTTCGCATCGAAAGAGATTGTATCAACCCGAAGCCGATCTTGGGGTGAGCCGCAGCGCGTCCGGCCGCAGCGCGTAACTCCCCGCCGCCAGCGCCAGGAAAACCAGCGGCGCGGCGATATTAGCGGGCGTGTCGTGGATAGCGCAATGCGACACGAACGCGCCCAGTCCATCGACGGCGATGCCCGCATAGGCCCACTCGCGCAGAAAGCGCGTTTTGGGATATAGGAGCGCCAGGACGGCCAGCAGCTTGGCGGGCCCCAGAATCAGGAGCAGGTAATCCGGATATCCCAATGACGTAATGATGGCGCGCGCCGGGCCGGCGCGCGCGGTATCCACGACCCCGCCGAGGGTCAACCAGCCCGCCAGCAGGCCTGTAAGAACTCGGTATGCAACCGCCTTCCCCATCGCACCAACTTAGCGCATCTGCTGCAGGCGGGCGATGCGATCTTCAGTGGATGGGTGCGTCGAAAACAGGTTCGAGAACCACTGGCCGGTGAAGGGCTTGATGATGAACAGATGCGCGGTTGAAGGGTCGGCCTGCATGGGGATGCGCTTCGAGTACGTATCCAGCTTACCAAGCGCGGAAATCAGCTCATAAGGTGTGCCGGTAAACTTCGCGGAAGCCTCGTCGGCGGAGTATTCGCGCGACCGGGAGATGGCCATCTGGATCAGCATGGCCGCAATAGGTCCCAGGATCATCATGAGCAAGCCGGCGATGGCGTTGCCACTACCGCGGTCCTCGTCGTCGCTGGAGCCCCCGAACCAGAAGGCCATCCGCGAAACGAACATGATGGCTGCCGCGATGGTGGCCGCCACCGAGCTGATCAGGATATCGCGATGCAGCACGTGGCCCAGCTCATGGGCCACCACTCCCTCGATTTCGCGGTCGTCCATCAGGCGGAGGATGCCCACCGTGAAAGCCACCGAGGCGTGCTGCGGATTGCGCCCGGTGGCGAAGGCGTTCGGGCTCTCCTCGGGTATGATCCAGAGGCGCGGCATGGGAAGGCCCATGCGCTGGCACAGGCCCTGCACGATCGGCGCCACCCGCCGGTAAACTTCCGGGTTCTCTGTCTCCGTGACCGGCTCCGCGCGGTAAGACGCCAGGGCGATCCGGTCTGAGAAGAAGTAGCCGGAGAAGTTCATGACGATGGCGATGGCCAGGCCCATGTAAAGACCGCTTCTGCCGGCAAAGGCTTCACCCGCAAAAAGCAACATGGCGCTGAGCAGGCCCAGCAGAAGAACGGTCTTGATGGTGTTGGTGGTAGTCACTACGCCTCCACGGCAACCAGCTTCGTGAAGCGAAGCTGGTTGCTGTCAGGATCGGCGTCCGCTTGCACGGTATCGCCCTCCAGGAAGTCGCCGTTCAGCAGCTTGAGCGCCAGCGGATCCTGGATCAGCCGCTGCACCGCGCGCCGCATGGGCCGCGCGCCATACTGCGGGTCGTAGCCCTCCTTCATGAGGAGCTCGCGGGCGGAAGCCGTCAGCTCCAGGCCGATACCGCGGTCCTTGAGAAGCTTGCCCACACGCTGCAATTGGATTTCGATGATCAGCGCGAGATGCTCGCGGGTAAGCGAGTTGAACACGATGATATCGTCGATGCGGTTCAAAAACTCCGGCCGGAACGTGGTGCGTAGCGCATCCAGCAGACGCGTGCGCGTGGCTTCGTTGGCGGAAGTCTTGGTATGCACCGAGAATCCGATGGGCCCCACCTCCCGCATGTTGCTGGACCCCACGTTGGAGGTCATCACGATCACCGTATTCTTGAAGCTCACGGTGCGGCCCTGGCCATCGGTCAGGCGGCCGTCGTCGAGAATCTGCAGCAGCGAGTTGAAAACATCCGGATGGGCTTTTTCGATCTCATCGAAAAGCACCACGGAATATGGCCGGCGGCGCACCTGTTCGGTGAGCTGGCCTCCTTCGTCGTAGCCCACGTATCCGGGAGGCGCGCCGATCATGCGGGCCACCGTGTGCTTTTCCATATACTCGGACATGTCCACCCGGATCATGGCTTTCTCGTCGTCGAACAGGTAGGCGGCCAGGGCGCGGACCAACTCAGTCTTTCCCACGCCGGTGGGCCCCAGGAAAATGAAGCTGCCGATGGGCCGGTTGGGATCGCTCAGCCCCGCCCGGTTGCGCAGGATGGCGTTGGAGACCAGGCGCACGGCTTCGTCCTGCCCGACTACGCGCTCCTTCAGGCGGTCGGGCATCTGCACCAGCTTTTGGGCTTCCCCTTCAAGCATGCGGGAAACCGGTATGCCGGTGGATTTGGCCACGATGCGGGCGATATCTTCGTCGTCGATCTCTTCCTTGAGCAATGCGGAATCCTTGATCGCCTCCATATCGTGCTCGGCGGCCTGGATGTCCTTCTCAATTTGGGAAAGCCGCCCATAGCGAATCTGCGCAGCTTTTTCCCAGTCGCCCTGGCGGCTGGCCAGCTCCTCGTCTTTACGCAGCTGCTCCTGTTCTTCTTTCAGCTGGCGGACGCGCTGAATCGCGGTCTTCTCGCGGGTCCAGCGTGCCTTGAGAGCCGTCACTTCTCCGCGCAGACTCTCCAGTTCGCTTTCGACGTGGCGCAAGCGCTCCCGGGAGGCGGCATCGCGCTCCAGACCCAGCGCCTGACGCTCGATTTCGAGGTGCGTGATGCGACGGTCTTTTTGATCGATCTCGATGGGCATCGATCCGATTTGCAGGCGCAGGGCCGCGCCGGCCTCATCGATCAGGTCGATGGCTTTGTCCGGCAGGAACCTGTCGGTGATGTAGCGCTGAGACAGCAGGGCCGCGGAAACGATGGCCGAGTCCTTGATGCGCACGCCGTGATGGATCTCGAATTTCTCCTTCAGGCCGCGCAGGATAGCGACCGTATCGTCCACCGTGGGCTCGCCCACGAACACTGTCTGGAAGCGGCGCGCCAGGGCGGCGTCTTTCTCGACGCGCTTGTACTCGCTGAGCGTTGTGGCGCCGATGCAGCGCAGATCGCCGCGGGCCAGCGCCGGTTTCAGCATGTTGGCGGCGTCGATCGCGCCTTCCGCGGAGCCCGCGCCGACCAGCGTGTGCAACTCGTCGATGAAGCAGATGATCTCGCCGTTAGCATCGGTGATCTCTTTGAGGACTGCCTTGAGGCGGTCTTCGAACTCGCCGCGGAACTTGGTGCCGGCCACCATCGAACCCAGATCGAGTGCTACCAGCTTCTTATTGTGCAACTGGTCGGGCACGTCGCCCTTGACGATGCGCTGCGCCAGACCTTCCACGATGGCCGTCTTGCCGACGCCGGGTTCGCCAATGAGGACCGGATTATTCTTGGTGCGGCGGCTGAGCACCTGCATCACGCGGCGGATCTCATCTTCGCGGCCGATGACCGGGTCGAGCTTGCCGTCCCTGGCGGACTTGGCCAGGTCCACGGCGTAGCGTTCCAGCGCCTGGTACTTGGTTTCGGGATTGGGATCGGTGACGCGCTGCGTGCCGCGGATGGACACCAGGGCTTTGAGAATCGCCTCGTGGGTGGCTCCGGCGCGCTCCAGCAGTTGGGCGGCGGGATCGCGCTTTTGGGCGGAGATGGCCAGCAACAGGTGCTCGGTGGAGACAAACTCGTCCTTGAAGCGGCTGGCTTCGTCAAAGGCGCGCTCGAGCACCTCATTCAGCGGTTGCGATGCATAGAGTCCGGGCTGCGGCGGCATGCTGACCTTGGGGATCGACTGCAACTGGCGCTCGCCTTCGGAGACGATGGCATCCGGTTGTACGCCGCATTTTTCCAGGACAGGCCGGACAATGCCCTCCCGCTCCTGCGCCAGGGCCACCAGCAAATGCAACGGATAGAGAACCTGCCCGTCGGATTTGCCGGCTATCTCCTGGGATTGCTGAAGAGCTTCCTGAGCCTTCTGTGTGAATTTATCGAATCGGATCACGGGGAACCTGCCTTCCTTAGAATACCGCTCCCTCACAGTCGCGGTTCCGAACTGCCATAAACACGTATCAGACCAAAACGGGCGGTCAGCCGCTCTCCGGCCCACCGCCCGCTCAAAGGAATCAAAGAACACGTGTTACTGCTGCTTGACTTCCACTTTCACTTGTCGTGGCTTGGCGGCGGCTTTCTTCGGCAGCTTCACCGTCAGAACGCCATTGTGGTACTCGGCGCCGACATGCTCCGTATCGACGGTGGTAGGAACCGAGAAGGTACGGGTGAACTGGCCGTAGCTGCGCTCGATGCGATGGAAGCCCTTATTGTTGTCTTCCTTTTCGAACTTGCGCTCGCCGGACAGGGTCAAAGTCTGGTTTTCGACGCGAACGTCGATATCCTTCAGGTCGACCTCCGGAACATCGGCTTTCAGGACGAGTTCGTCTTCGGTTTCGAAGATGTCCACGGCCGGTGACCAGGGCCGGCCGGCGCGCGGCTCATTGAGCATCCGGCTAAAGGCATCCTCGAACAAGCGGAGACTGGCTAGTGGATCGTAATGGGTGATGGACATAGTTTTGTGGCACTCCTTTAAGTGTTGTAGTTGGTTTCTGGATGCGCTCATCCAATGTCTATAATAAAATATGAGTGCGTAGTTGTCAAGTATATGTGAGCATAATTATAAATGATAAAGATTTGTCTATTAAAATGAATGGTTTAGACTATCCGATGGCCTGCCAGCAGAGCTGCAGGCCCATGCAGGTGAGCCATGCCGAGAGTGCCACCCGAAGAGGGCGGGCCGGAAGGACTGCCAAAAGGTTGGCCCCAATTAGCGCGCCCACGATTCCGCCCATGATGAGATGGATCAGAATGGCGGTCTGGTAGTGCCCCGCGAACAGATGAAAGCTGCCACCCACCAGGGAGCAGGCCAACCCAAACATCACGTCCGTGCCGACCACCCGAGCCGGGGGCAGCGGGGTCAGATTCAACAGGGCGACGCCTCCGAGAGCGCCGGCGCCGGCTGACGAGAAGCCAACCTCGGTGCCGATGCCAAATGCGATGAGCGGGAGCCAGCTCGAGCGGTCCTTCATGACCCTGTGATGGGCGCTGCGATGCAGCGTCCGAATCAGGTTATAGAGCGCCATGCTGGCTACCAGGCCCCCGATCACCAGGAACAACGTATTGCGATGGTGTTTGGCGTCCAGTAAATCCATCAAATAAAAGCCAATCAGCACACCCGGGATACCCCCGCAGCAGAGCCGCAGCAGGGTAGGATAGTGGATCTGTTTGCGGACAATATAGACCGGGGCAATGGTCAGCTTGATTACTGCTGAGAACGCCAGAGCCGTGCCCACAGCTTCCGCCGGAGGGATTTTGAAGAACAGCATCAGGACAGGGGCAAGCAGCGAACCCGCGCCAACGCCTGTCAGCCCAACGCCTGCCGCGACGAGGAAGCCGACCAGGATTTCTGTCATGAATCTACCGAATGTCCCTTGAGTGTTCCGTAATTGTAGCCTGGATTAATCTACCGTGTCTATTGGAAATTGGTAACAATAGTACGGCATAGCGAACCACTTTAGAACCAGCGATTTACGATCAAAGAGGAATTGCGGTGGTCTTCGGCAGGCTAGAAGTGCATGGATTCGAGAGCCCGCCGGGTATGCAGCACGGCTCCCATGACCTTCGCATAATGCATGCGCATGGGACCCAGAACAGCGATTTTGGCCCAGATCCCGCTGGGCATCTGGAAAGAGATGCCGATGATCGCCATTTCCTTCATGGCCGGGTGGGCTTCCTCGAGTCCCACGCGGACTTCAAGCGAGCCGGAGGGTGGTTCCAGAACGCGGTTCAGCAGATCCACCAGGCGCTGTTTCTCTTCCAGAGCCTGCAGCAGGTCACGCAGCTTTTCGCGCGTGAGGTGCAGGTCGAGTCCGATCAGGTTGGCGACGCCCCCCATAAATACGTCGGGCGCCACCTCCACCTCCAGCAGACCCTTCTGGTAAAGCAGCGTCACCCTGCGCAGCACGGCATCGTAGATGGCCCGCTCTTCGGCAATGCGCTCCAACAACTCGCGGCGGGCATCCTCCAGACGCCAGCCGCTGAAGTTGTGGTTGATGTAGTTCCGGATGCTCACCAATTCCGCCGAGGGAATGTCCTCTTCCAGGATGACCACGCGGTCGTGCACGGTGTGGTCGCGCGTGACCAGGATAACAAGGATACGGCGGTCTCCCAGCGGCACCAATTCGATCTGGTCCAGCTCGCGCACGGCTGGGGGCAGCGCGGCGGTGATGCCCACGTTGCGGGTCAATTCGGTGAGAATGTGGCAGGAGCGCTCGACGCGCGCCGCCGCCGTGGGAGCTTCGCTGAGTTCGGAGCGCAGGCGCGCGGCATCCGCCGATGGCATGCGGCCGGCGTTAAGAGACTGCACGTAGTCGCGAAAAGCCTTCTCGGTCGGCACACGGCCGGCGGAGGTATGCGGCTGCGACAGGTAGCCCCCGTCGGTCAGATCGGCCATCACATTGCGGATTGACGCGGCGCTCAGACTGTCCTGGCGGCGTTTCGCAATGGTGCTGGAGCCGACCGGCTCGCCCGTCTCGATATATGTGCGCACAATAGCATGCAGGATATCCTGCAGCCTGGCATTCAGCGGCGCGCTGGAGTCCATGGGTGCCTGAATACAATACTCCCTATTGCTATTGTATGCAAGCCAAAGCACAAAACAAAAGGATTGTTTTGGCGGATCGGCGAGGACCCCGTTCGAGGTATGATCTTCGGTTGGAGCTTGCTATGCGAAAGCTTGTGGCGGGCGGCGCCTCCGGAGCGCCGATGCCCGGATAGGAGCCCGGATGCGCGTGGATCAAGCTGGAGGGCAGGAACTGGAGTGGCGCCAGCCGGAGGCTCTGCGCAAGTCTTACCAACTGACCGGCGATGGCGGCGAGCTCGCCACGCTGCGGTTTGAGTCTGCCTTCGGTTCCCTGGCTGCCGGCGAATGTGGGGCAGGCAAGTGGACGTTCAAACGGAGCGGCTTTCTGTCGCCGAAGGTCACCGTGCGGCCAGCCGGCTTGGAGTCCAGCCTGGCCGTATTCACGCCGGGGTGGATGGGCAACGGCTGGGTGGTCTTCAGTTGGGGCCGGCGTTATCATCTGAAGCACACCAGTTTTTGGGGCACTGAATGGGTGTTCGAAGCAGAGGATGGAACGCCCGTGGTGACCCTCTCGGCCAAAACGGGCTTTCTCAAACAGGGCGGCATCTCTACGGTGGCGCCGTCCGCGGCCGGCCTCCAAGAGGCACCCATCCTATTGTTGCTGATCTGGTATGTGCGGGTGTTGATGAATGAGGATGACGCGGCTGCGGTGGTGGCGGCCACCGGTTAGGGTGCTGGCGTCATCTAAAGAAGTACTGCCCTCCACCCAATTAGTGAATTTGACCTGAGCGGCGCGCTCCGTTACACTGAGTGATCGGTTCTTTTTCGGCTATTATCCAGCCAACCAAGACAGATCTCTTCCTGGACAGGTAGGACAACAATGCAGCGACACATTTTCACATCGGAATCCGTTACTGAGGGACATCCCGACAAGATCGCGGACCAGATCTCGGACGCCGTACTGGACGCCGTCCTGGCGCAGGATCCTCTGGGCCGCGTAGCTTGCGAGGTGCTGGTCACCACCGGCATCTGCGTGGTGGCCGGCGAACTGACCACGACCTGCTACGTGGACGTGCCGCGCATCGCGCGGAACACCATCGAACATGTGGGATACACCGATGCGCTGTGGGGCTTCGACTGTAATACGTGTGGCGTGATGAATGCCATCCAGTCCCAATCGCCGGATATCGCCATGGGGGTAGACACGGGCGGCGCCGGCGATCAGGGCATGATGTTCGGCTATGCCTGTAACGAAACCGACGAGATGATGCCGCTGCCTATCATGATGGCGCACAAGCTGGTGCGGCGGCTTTCCGAAGCGCGGCGCAAGGGCGTCCTGGATTTCCTGCGTCCGGATGGCAAAAGCCAGGTCAGCGTGGAATACGTGGATGGCGCGCCCAAGCGGATCGACGCGGTGGTGGTATCGACCCAGCACAGCGACTCGGTTTCGATTGAGACGGTGCGCGCGGAAGTGAAGAAACACATCATCGACGCGGTGGTGCCGCCGGACATGGTGGATGCGGATACCCGCTATCACATTAATCCGACGGGCCGCTTCGTGATCGGCGGGCCGCATGGCGATACCGGCGTTACCGGGCGCAAGATCATCGTGGACACTTATGGCGGCATGGGCCGGCACGGCGGGGGCGCCTTTTCGGGCAAGGATCCCACCAAGGTGGACCGCTCGGCGTGTTACATGGCGCGCTACATTGCCAAGAACATCGTGGCAGCGGGCCTGGCCAGCCGCTGCGAAGTACAACTGGCCTACGCCATCGGCGTGGCTGAGCCAGTCTCGGTGATGGCCAACACTTTCGGTACGGGCATCGTGCCGGAAGACAAGATCACAGCTCTGATTCGCGAGCATTTCCCGCTCACGCCGCGGGGTATCATCGACCACCTGAAGCTGCGGCGGCCCATCTACCGCACAACGGCGGCCTTCGGTCATTTTGGCCGCACGGAAGAGAGTTTCTCATGGGAAGCCACCGACAAGGTGGAGGCGTTGCGCGAGGAAGCCGTGGCGCACGCCGCGGTCCGTTAGGAGAAAATTCATGCCAACCGAGACGCAAACGCAGGTTGCCTGCGACATTAAGGACATTTCGCTCGCGGATGTGGGGAAACGGCGCACGGAGTGGGCATTCCAGTCGATGCCCGTGCTGCAAACCATCCGTAAGCAGTTCATTAAAACCCAACCGCTGGCCGGGAGGCGGGTGGCCGCCTGCCTGCACGTGACCAGCGAAACCGCCAACCTGATGATCACCCTGCGCGATGGCGGCGCCTCCGTGGTATTGTGCGCCTCCAATCCGCTCTCCACGCAGGATGACGTGGCCGCCACCCTGGTGCGCGATTACGGCATTTCGGTTTACGCCATCAAGGGCGAAAACAATGAGGTCTATTACCAGCACCTGAACGCTTGTGCCGAGCATCTGCCGCACATCACCATGGACGACGGCGCGGACCTGGTCTCGCTCCTTCATACCAAGCGGCCCGAACTGGCGGCCAACATCGTCGGCGGCACCGAGGAGACCACCACGGGCGTGATCCGATTGCGGGCCATGGCCAAGGACGGCGTGCTGAAATACCCGATCGTGGCGGTCAACGACGCCATGACCAAGCACCTGTTCGACAACCGCTACGGCACCGGCCAGAGCACCATCGACGGCATCATCCGTTCGACCAATATTCTGCTGGCCGGGCTGAACGTGGTGGTGGCCGGTTATGGCTGGTGCGGGCGCGGCGTCGCCATGCGGGCGCGCGGTTTGGGCGCCAACGTGACCGTGACCGAAGTTGACCCCATCAAGGCCCTGGAAGCGCTGATGGACGGCTATCGCGTCATGTCGATGGCGGAGGCTGCCGCGATCGGCGACATTTTTGTGACGGTGACCGGCGATAAGCACGTCATCGCGCGAGACCATTTCGAACGCATGAAGAATGGCGCGATCATGTGCAACTCGGGCCACTTCAACGTCGAGATCGATCTGGACGCGCTGGCCAAGATCAGTTCGTCGCGCCGTCAGACGCGCGAGTTTGTGGAGGAGTATTGCTTCCGCGACGGACGCAAGTTGTACGTGCTGGGCGAGGGACGGCTCATCAACCTGGCCGCGGCGGAAGGCCACCCCGCTTCGGTAATGGACATGAGCTTCGCCAACCAGGCGCTATCTTCCGAGTACATGGTGAAGAACCACAGCTCTCTGGAAAAACGGGTTTACTCGGTGCCCGATGACCTCGACCGGCAGGTGGCGCGCATGAAGATCGACTCCATGGGCGTGAAAATCGACCGGCTGACGCCTGAGCAGGAGCACTACCTGTCGAGCTGGTCGGAAGGCACGTAACCAAGCGGCCGGCGCCATCCGGTTACGGCGTGAACTCGAATGCCACGCCGCCCGTGGTGTCTCCCGCCGGCCCACCCCATAGCGTAGTGCCGTAGAGCCGGCCGGCTTTGTCCATAATCAGCGGCACCGACGGATAGGCTCCGTCATTGCCGCCGGTGAAGCTGTACAGCACGGTCTCCGTCCACTCTCCGGATGCCTGTGGCGCCAGTTTGTAAATCGTGCCGGGATTATCCACGCCACCGCCCACGGTCGTGCCAAACAGGTTTCCAGCGGGATCGAAGAGCAGCGCGTTGGGGTTTTCTCCATCCTGGACGGTCACGCCTTGGAAGGTATGCAGGATGGTTTCGGTCCAGCCTCCCGACCCGTTCGGCGACAGCTTAAACGCCACACCGCAGTTGGCCGATCCGCCTGTTTCGGCTGCGCCGTATAGGTTGCCGGCGGCGTCCAGAATGAGACTCTCGAACAGGTCGGTGCCGTCGGACGTGCTATGGAAGCTGTGCAGCACGCTCGCGCTCCAGGAGCCGTTCGCCTGGGGACTCAATTCGTAGACCGTGCCCTGGTTGGCAGCGCCGCCCTTGTACGTGGTGCCGTATAGATTGCCGGCGTTATCGAAAACCGGGGCGGCGTAGGGAGTGGCCCCGTCGGGCACGCCTTTGAAGCTGTACAAGATGGTTTCGGTCCACCTGCCGGCGGCAGGGGCGAGTTTATAGACCGTGCCCACTCCATTGCTCCCGCCCACGGTGGTAGCACCGTAAAGATTGCCCGCGGCATCGAAGATGACGCCGCTGTACGGAGTCGCTCCATCCGTCCCGCCGGCGAAGTGGTGCAACACGGTTTCGGTCCACGAGCCGCTGGATGCCGGGGACAATTGAAAGACGATGCCGCAGCCCGTATTGCATGACCCGCCGCCCGCCACCGTGGTGCCGTAGAGATTGCCGGCGCTATCCATCACGAGTGAGTCGTGCGGAGTCTCGCCATCCTGACTGCCGCCTTTAAAATTATATAGAACGGTTTCGGCCCAGCCTCCGGTGGTTCGGCGCGAGAGTTTGAAGACCACGCCGTGCCCGCGCGTACCGCCGAATTCAGCCGCCCCGTAGAGATTGCCCGCCGCATCCAGGATCAGGCTGCCGTAGAGGCTGCTGCCGCCGCGCGACCCAGCCGATCCGAAGGCGTGCAGCACTTTTAACCCGGTGGCGCCCGAAGCGGCGGCCGCCAGGGTGACCATCAGAATGGCCGTTTTATAGCATAGGCGAGGCTCGCACATCGATTCAAGTTTAAGCCCATGGCACTGCCGTCTGGATGGACGAAAGTGTAAAAGATTGGGGCGCGCCGCTATACTGGGCTTTCCATGAACGGTGCAAACACGCACGAAACCGAGGTGGTCATTGCCGGCGGCGGGCTGGCGGGCATCGTGACAGCGTATGAGCTGCTTGGCCGCGGGCGGCGCGTCCTGCTGATCGATAAAGACAAGCGGGAGAACTTCGGCGGGCTCGCCAAGGAATCGTTCGGCGGCGTACACATGATCGGCACGCCCCATCAGCAGCGGCTGCGCATCCATGATTCCCCGGAGCTGGCCTGGCGGGACTGGCAGAGCGTGGCGGATTACGATCCCGCCGACGAGTGGCCGCGCGCATGGGGCAAGTTCTATTGCGAGAACTCGCGCGAATACATCTTCGAATTCCTGGATCAGAAGAAGATCATATTCCTGCCGCTGGTGAACTGGCCGGAACGCGGATTGTACGGGCCGGGTAATACCGTGCCGCGCTGGCACATCGTGTGGGGCACGGGGTACGAAATCATTTACCGGCTGCTGGCGGCGCTGGAGGCTCATCCGCACCGGGCCAACCTGGAATTGCTCTTCGATATCGAGATCTCCGCCATCGAACTGACCGCCGGACGGGCCACCGGCCTTCGCGGCCGCAGCATGAATACCGGCGCGGAAGTGCGCGTCGCCGCCGAGCACGTGGTCATCGCCTCCGGCGGCGTTTGCGGAGGCGATCTCAGCTTCGTGCGCGCCAATTGGTATAAACCCTGGGGGGATCCGCCGCAAAAGCTCCTCAACGGCGCGCATCGCTATGGCGACGGTATGCTGCATTCCGGTGTGGCCGCTCTAGGCGGCGCGGTGACGCATCTCGACCTGCACTGGCACTACGCCGCGGGCGTGCATCATCCGGCCAAGCGCCGGACGGACGACGGCTTGAGCCTGGTGCCGCCGCGCTCGGCGCTATGGCTGAACGCGCGCGGCGAGCGCATCATGAATCCGGGCCCCATGCCCGTTTATGCCGATACGCGGCACCTGGTTGCCAGCGTGCTCGCGCAGCCTGGGCAATATTCCTGGCAAGTGATGAACTGGAAGATCGCTATCAAAGAACTGGCCGTCTCCGGCTGCGACTACATGACCGCGTTCCGTTACAAGAAAAAGCTCGGGCTGGCAGCCAGTCTGCTCTTCGGCAACAAGGACCTGGTCAACCGGCTCATTCGCGACTGCCCCGAAGACATCTTGGTGGCGGACAATTTGGACGAGCTCATGGAGCGGATGGATCAGCGGAGCCTCTACGGATTGAAAATCGACAGCGCGCACATGGGGGCGGTAGTCCACTCATGGGACGAGATGATCGACCGCGGGCCGGCCTACTATAACGACGAACAACTCCGGCGCATTGCCAACGCCAGATTGTATCGCGGCGACCGCGCGCGCACGTGCAAGTTCCAGACGATTCTTGATCCCAAAGCGCGTCCGCTGATCGCGATTCGCGAGTTTATTCTGAGCCGCAAGAGTCTGGGAGGCATCCAAACCGACTTGCGCTGCCGCGTGCTGCGCGCCGCCGATGGCCAGCCGATTCCCGGTCTGTACGCCGTCGGTGAAGCGGCCGGTTTCGGCGGCGGCGGAATTCACGGCAAAGCATCGCTGGAGGGTACCTTCCTGGGCGGCTGCGTGCTCTCCGGACGGCTGGCGGGGCGCAGCATCGAAGGTTGAGATATCACCGGACGATCAAGTAGGCGCCCACCACCGCAATGGCGTCTTCGAGAAGCGCAATCGGCCAATCCCTGCCGCCGGTGGCCTTCACCAGCCGCGTCCGAAACTCGTAGCCGCCCAGCGTTCCCACTACCGTGCCCACAACCCCCGCCGCCAGGCCCCCAATCATAGCTTGGCTCGCCGCGCCAATAGCGGCCCCGCACAACGCGCCGGTCACGAAGCGCGCCGTAAATCCGGGCGGCGCTTTTCGGCTGGGCGTCTTGGGAAGCTTGTCCGCAACTAACTCGCCAATCGCCAGGCCGCTAAGAATGTAGGACACGGCCGCAAAGCCAAAGAAGCGCAGCGGCGTGTTTTCCAGATTCAGCCATCCCAGGCGTGCAGCCCAACTCACCAGGGCAGGCGCGGTCAACGAGCGAAGTCCGGCCACCACGCCGATCAGAAACGCCAACACGTATACGGACATGCACCCCTCCAGGTCACCAGGATACCTAACTGGCGAGAGGTTGAAGTTCTCCCAGCATGGTGGGGATGAGTTCGGAGACCGTGGGATGAATATGAACCGCGCGCTGGATGGTGGTGTAGGGCTTTTTGGCGTACATCACATCCAGGACACAATGAATGGCCTCATCGCCGCCCACGCCAAGGATCGCGGCGCCCAGGATTTCCTTGGTCTGCGCGTCGACCACGATTTTCATGAAGCCCTGCGACTCGCCCTTCTCGACGGCTCGCCCTACTTTGGTCATGGGGCGGTTGCCGGCCAGCGCCCTTCGGCCGGTACGCCGTACCTCAGCCTCTGTCAGGCCGGCGCGGCCCAACGGCGGATCGATATACAAGGCGTACGCCAGGATACGATCGCTCACCCGGCGCGGGTCATTATCCAACAGATTCGCCGCTACGATTTCGTAGTCGTTGTACGAGGTGTGGGTAAACGCGCCCCTGCCGTTGCAGTCGCCCATCGCCCAGATCCCCGGCACGCTGGTGCGCAATTGGTCGTCTACCGTAATATAGCCCCGTGGATCTACAGCCACGCCGGCTTTCTCGAGGCCCAGATCGTCCGTGTTCGGGCGCCGCCCCACCGCCAGCAGCACGTGCGACCCAATAACCTCGGGCGATCCCTCGGTGCATTCGGCGTGCGCGACGATCGCATCGCCGCGCTTTGAGAATCCGATGCACTTTGCGTTCAGCCGGATGACGATACCTTCTCGCTCCAGGATCTCCCGGATGGCCTGCGATATATCTTCGTCTTCGTGTTGCACCAGGCGCGAGCCCATTTCCAGGATCGTGACCTGGCTGCCGAAGCGCCGGTACATCTGGCCAAACTCAAGGCCCACATAACTGCCGCCGACGACAATCAGGTGCTCCGGGAGAAAGTCCACGTCCATCATGCCGCTGTTCGTCAAATACGGGACTTCCTGCAGCCCGGGCAGCGGCGGCACGCTGGCGCGCCCGCCTACGTTGATGAAGATGCGGGCGGCCGCCAGGCGGTGCGGACCCACGCTCACCTCACCGGGCGACTCGAAGCGCGCGTGGCCCTCGTATACGGTGCAGTTTTGCAGGTTCTTCAGCCATCCCTCGACTCCAGTCCTGGATTTTTCGGAGATAGCATCTTTGCGCGCCTTCACGCGCTTCATATCCACGCTGCCGCCGGCCGTATCCACGCCGAACTCCGCGGCGCGCTGCACCATGCGGGCCGCATAGGCGCTGGCGACCATAGCCTTGGTGGGAATGCAACCCGTGTTGATGCAGGTGCCGCCGAATAATTTGCGCTCGATGACGGCCACTTGCATTCCCGTCTTGGCCAGGCGCGCCGCCAGCGAGGGCCCGGCTTGGCCCGTGCCGATCACAATCGCGTCATACGTGGTCTTGATTTCGGGATCGGTCATGGACTCATGAGCAGTTTACCAGAGAGAGTGCGCGCGCGGCGTCGCACGAAATCAGGGCGCCGCGCGATTCTCGTGTCGGCCCTCTAGCCGCCCATGCCGCGCTGCGCAGCGTCGGCCGCCGCTGCCAGTGCGCCCATCAGGTTGAAGAATGCCGCCGATTGCCCCTTGAAAAGCCCCATGGCCGTCAAGAACGCCAGTGCGCCCGAGGCGGCCTTCGCAGTCGCGGTAGGACGGATGATCGAGCAGGCCGGCAGACTGGTGCTGAGGAACGGACAGGGTTCCGGCATGATGAGGTTCGTTTGGAAATTCTCGCCCCCAAATGGTGGAGAGTTGAGGTCCGGAAACACCAGGCCGTTGGTGGGGTCGGTCAGCGGGGCCAGCGGCGTCGCAACAGCGTTGCCCGCTTTGTCGTGCCACGTCTGAAAATGCGAAGTCTCGGTCGGCCCGATGCTCAGGAGAATGCGTAGAACTTCCGAACTGGTGGCCCTCTGGGCATGTTGCGGGTAGAGACTGCTGCCGCCCTGTTCTACCGTAGCGAAATGAAAGGCCGCAGTGTTGGCGATTGCCTGGATATGCGCGGTGGGAGTCAGGTCGGCATCTGTCCGGGGAATGGCGGTCCACTCGCCTGTCGCAAGGCCCGCGACGGCTTGGGGAAACTTGAAGTTGGGATCGAGGTCCGGATTCTGATTGCGGCTGCGGTAACGGGTGTACCAACTTGTATCCAGAGTGAGCTGCATGAGGTTGGTCAGGCGCATCTTTCCGCTGGAACCGGTGGCAGTGCTGCCCGGTAAGGTGCGAAATGGCTCCAGGCTCACTGACTGGATGCCTTTGGAGGCAAGATAAGCATTGAGGAAGTTCTGATGCGTGAACTCGTCTTCCGTATTGTCGTGGATATACTGAGCCATGTCGCTATCCAGATTCGTAAGCGCGGCGGTGTAGACCGGACTGCCGCTTCCGCCCGGAAGTTCTTTATCTTGTACGCCCCCCAATTCATTGTATTGTTCCCAGAAATCCGTCTCTAGGATTTCGAGCGCTGCATGAAATCTCAGAATTGCGGCATCGCCCTGGTTGAGTTGGCCGCCATCCGACCCGCCGTCCGCCAGAAGCTGAGCGCCCGCCGCGGCTGCGCCTGCCGCCGTCAGTCCCCGCTTCAGGAATGAACGGCGATTTGCCCGATTCTTAAACACGTTAGTTACAGAGTTCATAGATATCTCCTCATTCACTATTTGTCTGATGCTGGTTACAAGAGTGACACACCATCCCGTTACTTACTTCATGACGTTGGTAACTTGTAAACCCGGGACTTAGTGGTTTCGACTTAGGTGCCACTGTTACGTTATCGACTGTTCCCCGTGTCGCTGGCCTTTGCCAATAATAAGGCTGGCCAGTTCTACATGCAAGATGGGCGCGGCAATGTTTACAGACCTTGCCCGAAGGAACCGTGCTTCTGGTGACACTGTATCAGAAAGATATTTACGGAGGGTAGAAGGGACTAACTTGGATTAGGGGATTCCGTTGAAGTAGTGAACAGGTTTACTTATGAACTGTTACTCAGGCTGACTGCCGGCGCCGACATAGAGCGCCATCCCATCGCGCTGGGCCGCCTGGATCTTACGGGACTGTTCCGCGAGCGCCGAAAGAATTGCCTCGCGCTCCGCGGTGGAGCTATCCGGCCGGGCAGGAACAAACGAACCCACAAAAGGACGCCGCCTGGCGGGCTTGGAGCTTTTGCCTCCCGCGGTTGCCGAGAGGCGGGGGGCCTGCTCGCCGGCGAGCACCAGACGGAATTCTACTTCAACGCGCATGCGTGCATTGCCGGCGAGGTGCACGATCTCGGTGTGCACGACAGCATCACACGATCCCAGCTCGCCAGGCTTCCCGGCGCGATAGCCGATCCCGTTGAGCTGCGCGGCGAGCTGATCTTCGATGCCGGTCATGCCGATGGCTCGCCCGCTCATATTCCTGAAAGGGGCGACGCAGATCGTGGAGCCTGGCGCCATCCTTCGCGCTGCGGCGCTGCCCATCGCCGGCCCGCCTGGAATGGAACGATCGCCGGCACGTAGGCTGGAAATGGCTAGTAAAGACACCGCCAGCATCACCACTTTCGATCCGTTGGAAACCATTGCAACTCCCTCCTACACTCGACTCAGCGTGAAACAAGTGCAAACTGCCTCATGCTCGCGTAAGATGGGGTAGGTACCATCAGTTCCATGCCCCCCGAGGACCCAGTTCAGCGTGACATCACGCGGCTGCTGCATCGCTGGAAGGAGGGAGACCGGGAAGCCCTGGCGAGTCTCGCGTCGCTGGCGTACGATGATCTGCGCGCTATTGCCGCCGGGTACCTGCGGCGGGAGAATCGGGGCCACACGCTACAGGCTACCGGCCTGGTCAATGAGCTATATTTGCGGCTCGTGCAGGTGCGCAAGGTCGAATTGACCGACCGCCGGCATTTCTATGCGTTTGCGGCCCAGTTGATGCGCATGATCCTCATCGATTACGCCCGCCAGTCGCGCGCCATGAAACGGCCGGGGTCCACCACCCGGGTGCCGCTGCACGAAGAGATCGCCTGGATCGATGCCACCAGCGAAGACATGCTGGCCTTCGACGAGGCTCTCCATCAGCTGGAGGCCATCGACGAGCGCAAAGTGCGAGTCCTGGAGCTCCGCTTCTTCCTGGGCTGCACCAACGAGGAGACCGCCGACATTCTGAAAGTTTCGCGCGCCACGGTGGATCGCGACCTGGAATTCGCCAAGGCCTGGATCTACCGGCGGCTCTCCGGCCCATCTTCTCCGCCATCTCAGGAAAAATGAGGTGAAACTCGCAGGCACTACGCTACTCTGGGGGAGAGGGTGCGGAAGACTTGTCCCGGATCAGCCAGATTGAGTCTTTGTTTCATCAGGCACTCGAATTTCCGGCCGGCGCGGACCGCGCCGCTTGGATCTCGGCTCAGTGCGCAGGTGATGGAGCCTTGGCCCAGGACGTTCTGTCCTTATTAGAGGCCCGCGCGCAGTTGCAGCACGCCACTGCGGTTGGGCCTTCATCTGATCCCATCATTCCCAGCGCACAGTTCGGCGCTTACCGTGCCGACGCGTTACTGGGACGCGGGGGTATGAGCGCCGTATATCTGGCCCACCGCGCGGACGGCCAGTTCGACCACAAGGTGGCCGTGAAGGTCATGGCGGGGTACCTGGCGGGCCCGGAGTTTCTGCGGAAGTTCGAGACTGAGCGGCAGGTGCTCGCAGCCCTCCACCACGATCACATTACCCGCCTGCTGGACGGGGGCGTCTCGTCGGCCGGCGATCCGTACCTGATCACCGAATATGTCGAAGGGGAGACCATCGACCGTTATTGCGACCGGCACAAGCTCGATGTGGAAGCCCGGCTGCGCATCTTCCTGCAAGTGTGCGAAGCAGTGGATTATGCGCACCGCAACCTGATCGTCCATCGCGATCTGAAGCCGGGAAACATCATGGTGAATGCCGAGGGCTCCGTAAAGCTGCTGGATTTCGGAACAGCGTCGCTGGCATCCGGTGACGGCGATGTGACAGTGACACGCCTTCGCCTGCTGACTCCGCGCTACGCCAGCCCCGAACAACTTCGCGGCCAGCATGTCAACACGTCCACGGACATCTTCTCGTTGGGTGTGGTGCTGTATGAGCTGTTGTGCGGCGCTTGGCCGTTCGGCGATCCGAACTCCGTGTTGAGCGAGTTGAACCGCGCCGCGGACAACATACCGGCGAAGCCTCCTTCGACGGCCGTCACCGCTGAAGCTGCCGCCAACCGCTCGATATCCCGCGAGCAACTGAGCCGCACGCTCAAAGGTGACCTGTCACCGATCTTAATGAGAGCGTTGGAGAACGAGCCGGCAAGGCGGTATGCATCGGTGCGCCAGTTTGCCGATGATGTGGAGAATTTCCTGGAACGGCGACCCGTCCGCGCGCGCCCTCAGACGATGGTATACCGATCCGGCAAGTTTGTCCGCCGGCGCTGGCTGCCGGTGAGCGCGGCGGCGCTATTCGTTATCGGCCTATTGGGTGCGGCGCTGATCGCGTTGTATGAAGCGCGCCTTGCACAGGGCCGCTACGCGGACTTGCGCTCGCTGACAACCATGCTGCTGTTCGAGTTGAAGGACGCCATCACGGATGTGCCCGGTTCCACGCCCGCACAGCGCATACTGGTCACCCGCGTGGTGAAGAGCCTGGATCAGATGGCTGCGCAGTCCGCGCAGGATTCCAAGCTGCGGTTGGATCTTGCCGAGGCCTACCGGCAGCTCGGCGAGTTGCAGGCCAGTCCATACGTGCAGAACCTCGGGGATACGGCGGGGGCGCTGACAAACCTCAAAAAGGCACGGTCGCTGGCTGCGGAACAGTTGACCCTGAAGCCTGGCGACCTGGCCTCGCTTAAGACGGTAGCGCTGGTCGATCGCACGATCGGTGAGGTCGACTTCGGCGCTGGAAAAACCAAAGACGCCGTCGCGAACCTGGTGGAAGCGGCCACCTTCCTCGACCGCATGGTGCAATCGGCGTCGACGGTGCCGGCGCTGCTCGAAGCCGCCATCACGCATCAGTTGCTGGGAGACGTTTACGGCCAACCCGGTACAGCCAGCTTAAGCCATCCGGGCCAAGCGGCGCCCGAGTACCGCCGCGCTATTGGGCTCGACCAGGAGATGTTTCGAAAAGATCCGCACATGTGGCGGGCGCTGCGCGGAATCGGCCTCAATCGCATGAAGCTGGGAGATCTGTATGCTTTCTCCGATCCCGAAAAGGCGCTCGACGAATATCAGCAGGCATTGCGGGCCAACGATGAATTGCCGCCGGAGGAGCGGAATCGCCCCGCAAATATCCGTTTTCGCGCGCAATATCAGCGAAAGATCGGAGGCGGGTTTCGCGATCTGCAGCAATGGGCCGACTCCGAGCAGTTCCTGAACCGGTCCGATCGGGTATTTGAGGATGCCCTGGCTGCCGATCCCGAGGATGCCCGCGCGAAATACGACGTGGTAGTGATACTGGAGGCCTTTCTGGATCTCTATGACTGGCAGGGAAATACTGCGCGCGCCTCGGAGATTTCGCGGCGTCTGGTTTCCCTGATGGGTGATCTGGTGGCCAAGGACCCCGCCAATCAATCGTGGAGCATTTCGCTGGGCTATCATCGGTATCGCCTCGCCACCCTATTGGCACGGGCCGGCGATCAGAAAACGGCCTTGAGCCTGGGGACAGCCGCACTGTCGGAACTGCGAAGAATCGCGGACCAGCCGGATGCCGCACCGCAAGCGCTGGTATCCGCATGCGAGGCTTATGCGCGCATCGAACCACTGACGCTACGGGACGGCGCGCGCGCAGTTGTCTATGCCGGGAAGTACGCGCAGGTCCGGCAACCTGACGACGCGTCCGCGCTGTATTATCTGGCCATCGCGCTAAACGCGCGCGGCCCCGGAAAGGACGCCGCGCAGGCCGCCCAAAAGGCTCTCGCCGCACTTGCGCCGCCACAAAATGGGAGAGGTAGCTACAGACGCACCGAGCTCGAAGCCATTACATCGGTGAGCCTGCGCTGATCCTGGGCGCATTACTGCACCACGATCCCGCGCGCTTCCAGTAAATCACCCGTCCGCAACAGCAGGTTCATCAGGTTCCGGCGGTAGCTCACCGAGTTCTGCACCACGCTCGATTCGGCATTCACCAGCGCGCCCTGCGCCTGCAGGACAAAGAAGATGGTGCTGTTGCCCAGCTCGTATTTTTTTTGTTCCGATTCCAGGTACTTCTGCGAGAAATCGCGCGCCACCACCGCCAGCTTCATGGCGTCTTTGCTGGATTCCACCAGGCTCACGGCCGTAACCACATCCAGCCGCACCTGTTGCTCGACCGTGCGCACGTTCAGTGCGTCGCGCTTCTTGGCCACCAGCGCATCCGCCATGTCCGCCGACGCAAGGTGATTCTTGATCGGCAGCCGCAGCGTTAGCCCCACGGAATACATCGGGTAGCCAAAGCCGAACATCTGGCTCAAAGCATCCCCCAGGCCGCCCGGCACTGCCGCCGACGTCCCCGTCGTGCCGCTCGACGGATAGAAGATGCCGCCCAACCCCTGCGTGGTGTAAGCGGCCGTCAGTTCCAGGTCCGGCAGCAGTTCGTTATTGGCCCCTCGGATGGCCAGGTCATCGATGTCCAGGTTTTGCCTGGCCGACTTCACGTCCGGGCGGTTAGCCAGACCTTTCTGAACCTCCTTCTCGCGGTCGATGGCCGGCGCCTCAACGGCGGGGCCCACAGTTTCGGTCAGCTCAATCGGCAGCAAACGGATCTGCGGGTCCAGGTCGGCGCCCATCTGCCTGCGCAGTGCGTCCCAGGTCTGCTGCAGGAAGTATTGCGCTTGGGACACGCCGATCTGCGAGGTAGCATATTGTTGCTCCGGATTATAGATGTCCAGCGGAGAGAGCGCGCCTAACTCCAGCTCGCGTTGCGCGCGCTTCAAGGCCTGGTCCGCAAGATCCCGCGCGCTTTCCGCGACGCGCAGGGTTTCGCGCGCCAGCACCGCGTCCCAATAGGCGTTCTCGGCGGCGCTCACCAGTTGCAGCATGCTGGTCGTCAAATCGTAATGCGTCTTGCGCAAGCGGCTGGTGGCCACGCTGATGGGCAGGCGGTTGATGAAGGGGCCGCGATTCTTGATCAGGGGCTGCGAGATGAAAACGCCCAGAGTGGAGCTCAGCGACGGATTGTAAAAGTAATAGCCGCTGTTGGTTGACAGCTTCGACGCGGCAAAGTTGACATTGTACTGCAGGCCGGTCGGCAGCGTCTGGCTGTAGTTGAAGTTGGCAGGCTGCGAAAACTGCACCAGCGTGGAAGCGCCGGCAAGCTGGTTTGTTGATGGGTTGCGTTGCTCCGTGTCGCTGAAGCTGGCGGTGGCCAGGGGATCAAACGCGGCAAAGGCGCGCGTAATGGCATTCTCGGCCACGTCCACGTTGAGACGCTGAATCGCGATATCGGTGTTATTGGCCATCACCAGGTCCAAATACGATCGCAGCGAGAGTTCCAGCTTGCCCCCCACCACGTAATCCGGCAGACGCACCGGGGCTTGCAGTTCCACCTTCGTCACCGGCCGCGCGAAGGTTTGACGGAAATAAGATGGCTTGGGGAACCAGGCAAGCTGCGCGAAGGCAGCCGCGGCCAGCAAAAAGCCGGCAAAAATGGATCGCAAGAGCATGGGATATCTATAGTTGGACGTTTCAATACGTCTTTTCGCTTAGAATTTTTGCACTTGAATGTCGATTTCCGCGACGCCGGTTCGTTATTGCGTAGAACAGGCCAGACGCCCTGTTCCACAGGAGAAACCAATGAAACGACACCTTATTTTGATCGCGCTTTCGATCGCAATTGCCACCCTGGCCGCCGGGGCAGCTCTGGCCGCCGGCCCAAAATCGGAAACTGTCCCCGGTCCGGCCGCCTATAACCGGCTCAAGACCCTGGTGGGCGAATGGGAGGCCGAGACCCAGATGGGGAAGGTCCATCTCACGCTCGGCCTGATCGCCGGCGGCACATCGCTGGTGGAGCGGGAAACCGGCGAAAAGATGCCCGAAATGATGACCGTCTACTACCTGGATGGCGACCGCCTGCTGTTGACCCATTACTGCATGGCGGGCAACCAGCCGCGCATGCAAGCGCGCTCGTTCAATCCCGAAACCGGGGAAGTGGAGTTCCAGTTTCTGGACGCCACCAATCTGGCCGGTCCGGGCGCCGGCCACATGCACAACGTCAGGATCCGCGTGGGCGATAATAACCACTTCGCCAGCGAGTGGGAATTCTACGAAAACGGCCAACGAAAGATGGCCGAGGCTTTCCAATACACGCGAGTAAAATAGGAGACAACCATGGCACAATTCATGCTCTTGCTCTACAACGATCCGGCCGGCTGGTCGCAGCTCAGCCCCGAGGAAATGCAGAAAGCCACCGAGAAGTACATGGCGTGGACCAAGAAGTCGTTCACCCGTGACTCTCACCGCCTTACGGAAGACGCGGGGCGGGTCATGCGTTCGGTGAATGGCCAGACGCGAACGACCGACGGTCCCTACAGTGAGACCAAGGAGATTCTAGGGGGCTACTACACCATCGAAGCCGCGGACTACGACGAGGCCGTGCGGCTGGCGCTCGATCATCCGCAGTTGCAGTACGGCGGCACCATTGAGGTGAGGCAAGTCTGGGCAATGTAGCTGTATCTCCCGAAGCCGGATCGCTGCTGGAACACCTGTTCCGGAGGCAGGCGGGCCGAATGGTCGCGCATCTCACGCGTCTGCTCGGCCCGGCGCAGTTGGAACTTGCGGAGGAGACCGTACAAGAGGCCATGCTCCGTGCGCTGCAGACTTGGCCGTACCAGGGCGTACCGGAGAATGCCGCCGCCTGGTTGTTCCGCGTCGCGCACAATATCGCCATCGACGCGGTTCGCCATCGCCGTTTGCTGGGCGACAAGACGGAAGCCATCGTGGCGGATCTCTCCCTGGCAGCCGCCGCGCCGGCCGACGATCCCGACCTGGAAGAGCAGCTCCGGGACGACGAGCTGCGCCTGATATTCATGTGCTGCCACCCGGAGATTTCGCGCGACGCGCGGGTGGCCCTGAGCCTGAAAACCGTTGGCGGATTCGGTGTACGTGAGATTGCCCGCGCATTTCTGGCAGAGGATACCGCCGTCGCTCAGCGGCTGGTGCGCTCCAAGCGCCAGATCCGCGAGGGACACTTGACACTCGAGATGCCCCACGGGCCCGAGCTACGGCGGCGTCTCGATTCGGTGCTCGAAGTCATTTACTTCATGTTCAACGAAGGCTACGCCGCCCACGCAGGTGAAGACCTGATCCGGCAGGAGCTGTGCCTGGAGGCGCTGCGGCTGGGACGGCTGGTAGCGGCCTCTACCATTGCCGCGCCGCGCGCGCACGCGCTGGTGGCCCTGATGGCGCTGGAGACCGCGCGCCTGCCCGCACGCGTGGATGAATCGGGTGACCTGATTCTGCTCGAACACCAGGATCGCTCCCGTTGGGACCAGCGCCTGATTGCTCTCGGATTCCATCACTTCGATCGCTCGATGTCCGGCGGCGAGGTCTCCGAATATCACGTGCAGGCGGCCATCGAGGCCACCCATGCACGCGCGGTTGACCCGCAATCCCGCGACTGGCCCATGATTCTGGGGATGTACGATCAACTGTTCGCGCTGAACCCGTCGCCTGTGGTGGCGCTGAATCGCGCCGTGGCCGTCGCCAGGGTGCGCGGCGCGGCGGAGGCTTTGGCGGCCATCGAGCCTCTGGCCAACGATCCCAAGCTGCGCGATTACTACCTGTTGCTGGCTGTGCGCGGGCACCTGCTTCTGGAGCTCGAACAGCGCGCCGAAGCCGCGGCATGCTTTCGCGCGGCGCTGGAATGCCCGTGCTCGGAGCCGGAGCGCCGCTTCTTACGGCGGAAGATCGAGGCTTGCCTGGTGTCCGCGCCCGGCTAGCCCACAGCGCTACAATACTCTGTCTCGCGGAGGTTGCATGAAGTTCAGCGCCGACGATTTCCGGCGGCGGTACGCCGATATGCCCGATCTGGAGCTGCTGTCGCTGCGACGCGACGAGCTGAGCCTTACGGCGCGCCAGGTCTATGACGCCGAAATGCTGCGCCGGGGAATGGATCCCGCTCCTGCCGAGACTGCTTCGCCTGGGCGGGAGAAGGCGCCGCCTGAGTTGCCCGCGGAACCCGATCCAGGTATGGACGCCGCTGCCGAACAACAGGAAGACGAGGATCTCGCCCCGGCCGCGGTATACCGTAGTCGTAGTGAGGCCAAGGACGCTCGCGAGCGCCTGCAGGAGGCCTTCATTCCTACCTTCCTGGAAAACGATGAAATGGCCGCTGATTGGACGCCCAGTAGCGCATTGGGCAGCTTTCGTTTGCTGGTGCCGGCGTCGTATCTCGCGCAGGCTCGAGAGATCCTGGCGCTGCCGGCCATCGAATGAGGGGCGGGTGCGCCCTCTGGCCGGTAATCGCCGCCGTTTTCCAGGCTCTCGCGTTCGGTTCCGATACGCCCTATGTCGTGGGACCGAACGTGCAGGTCAGCCTTGATCTGGCGACTGTCCAGCATTACGAAACCCAGATCGCGGCGGATCCCGCAAGGCCGCGCCACCTGGTTGCCTGCGCCTACGTCATCCGCCCGGGCCAGAGCTCCGACAACGTGTTCTACGCCTCGTTCGACGGGGGCCGGACCTGGAAGCACACGCTGACCGTCCCGGACAGTGTCGACCCGTCCTGCGCCATCGGACTGAAGCACGCCGCATTTGCCGCCGGCATTCACGATGTAAAACAGGCGGATGGGTCCAGCCCCTCTTTCCTGGATGTCCGTAGATCCGCGGATGGGGGACGCACCTGGCGCGAGTCGTCCATTCGGACCGACACGCGCAGCTTCGATCGCACCTACCTGACGGTCGATGACAGCCGCGGGCCTTTCCACGGACGTGTCTATGTCCACGGCTACCTCCAGCGCCCACCGGCGGCCTTTGCGTTTTATCCTTCGTTGACCGGGGAGAGCTTCGACCGCGCCATCGTACAGGCAGCTGCCGTCTTCGCCAAGCCATGGTTCTTTCCTGCTAACGGCGTCGTCTCGAGTGACGGAGTTTTCGCGGCGCTGTTCGTCGAGCTCGATAACACCCGCCGCAATATGTCCTACCGTACCGATCCGGGAGCGGCGCCCACAGAGGTGAACGGCGCTTTGCAGATCGTCTATTCGCGCGACGGCGGCCAAACCCTGGAGCCCGCTGCGAAGATCGCGGATATTTACTACGACTGGCGCGTGCCGCAGCTTTCCATGGCGTCTCTGGCGGTCGACCGCGGCAGCAGTTCTTTTCGCGGACGGATGTACGCCGCGTGGCCCGGCGCAGGCCCCGGCCAGCGCACGCAAATCTTCTTTTCTTGCTCCACCAGTGATGGAAAGTGGAGCGCGCCGCGGGTGGTCAGCGACGATGCGGCTTCACTCCCGGCTGAATTCATGCCGAACAATTTCATGCCGGTGGTGGCGGTCAACAGGAGCGGCGTGGTGGGTCTCAGTTGGTATGACCGGCGCGACAATCCGGACGACCTGGGATACCAAGTGCGCTTTTCCGCATCGCTCGATGGGGGCGCCACCTGGCTTCCGAGCGTACGCGTATCCACGCACGGCAACCTGGTGAACGCCGCCGAGCATGACACGCGCTACAACGGCGGCGACACGGCCGGACTCACGGCGGACGCGGCCGGTGTCTTCCACCCGCTATGGATCGATAATCGCACAGGCGTCCACCAGATGTGGACGGCTGCGATTCGCGTCAGGCAGCCTTCGCGGCGTTAAGTTCTTATTGACTGCGCCACGTCTTATCCGGATAGCCCGGCGCGGGCGGCATTTTCACCGGCTTCTCCTTGATCAGGTCCTGCAGGTAAAGGATTGCCGCATCGAGCTGCGCGTCCTGCCCTTCGAAGGTAGCGTGCGGCAGGTTATCCACGGTCATGTCCGGATCCACGCCATGTCCCTCGATCAGCCATTTGCCTTCCGGGCCGTACACCCCCATCTCCGCGGCCGAAGCGATGCCCTTATCCGCTAACTCGTTGCTGAAGCTCAGCCAGATCTCGCCGCCCCACGTGCGCGTGCCGATCACTTTGCCCAGCTTGAGGCGGTGGAAACCCTCGGAAAACGCCTCGCCGTCCGAGGCGGTCCATTCGTCACAAAGCACCACTAAATAGCCGCGGAAAGCGTACTGCATGTTCCAGGTGGGCCGGCCCACGCGCGGCTGCCAGTAGAACCACGCCGGGCGCATCAATTTGCCCAGGATCCAGCTATCGATGTTGCCTCCGCCGTTGTGCCGCACGTCGATAATCAGGCCCTGCCGGTCGAAGACCGGATAGTAGTTCTCGGCCCACTGGGCGATATCTCCTGAACCCATGGCGCGCAAATGGACGTAGCCGAGCTGCCCAGCCCCCTTCTGCTCCACGATTGTGCGGCGCGTGTACTCCCACTCGGAATAACGCAGGTCGAAGTCCTCGTCGTGATTCAGCGGCTTTACGATCACGTCGCGTGGCTCGTTCTTGTCCTTGCTCTTGACCCGCAGGAGCACCTGCTTGCCCGCCTGGTTGCGCAGCAGTTCGCCCAGGCCGGCTGCGGCCAGCGGATCGCGGCCGTTGACCGCCAGGATTACGTCTCCATCGGATATTTCCACACCGGGCCGCGCGAGAGGGGAGCGCTTATCCGGCCTGTCGGGATCGGACCGGTAAACATGCTGGACCACATAACCGCCGGCCTTGGGGTCCCGTTCCAGGCGCGCGCCCAACAACGCCAGCTTGATCTGATCCGGCCCTTTGCGCACATCGCCGCCGAACACGAAGGTGTGCAGCGCGGAAAGCTCGCTGACCATTTGGGCGATCACGTCGTTGAGCTCGTCGCGGTCCCGCGCGCGGTCCACCAGCGGCAGATACTTCTTCCGCATGGATGGCCAGTCGATTCCGTTCATCTTACGGTCATAAAAGTAGTCGCGGTGCAGCCGCCACGCATCCAGGAACATCTCGTGGAATTCGTCGGCGGGGATTACGGCAAAGGTCCAGTCCTTCAGATCGACCTTGGCGTCTTCCAGCGTCTTGGGCGCTTTGAGCGCATCCCCTTTCACGGCTGCGTCGAGAATGTAGAAATCATCCTGTTTGCGCGCCATAATCTTCTTGCCGTCGCCGGATAGCTCATACTCACGGATGCCTTCCATCAACGTTTCGGGCTTGTCGCCCTTGTTGGCGATATCCAGGCAGGCCAGCGTGTTCTTCTCGCGATTCCCCGGGTCGGCATCCACCCAGCAGAGCCGCTTCGCCGCAGCCGTCAGTCGGTCGTAGTTTCCGGGGGGCGCGGGGACTTCCGTAATGCGCGCGGCAATGCCATCCAGATCGATCTCGACTTTGGCCGGCTCCGGCTTCTTGTCAGCTTCTTTCTTATCATCCTTGGGTTTATCGTCTTTCGCCGCGGGCTTATCGGCCGCGGGCGGCTTGGGCGGTTCCTCCGGCTTATCCGGGTGCAATTCATCGGCCGGCTCAAAGGGCGAGCGCTGGCCCTTGCGCAGCGCCATCTCGTAGATCTTGAAGGTGCGGTCAAAATACGGGTCCGGCTGGCGCGCGCCCCAGGGCGACTCCACCACGCTTTTGAGCGACCGGTTGGAGAGGAAGTAAATCCACTTGCCGTCCGGGCTCCAGGCGGCGCTGCCGCTGTTGTATCGGTCGGTGGTGAGCGGTGTCAACGATCCGGTTTCGATGGAGTAAAGGTAAATGCGGTTGTTTAGGTTGGGCGACTCGGTCGCGAATGTCAGCCACTTGCTGTCCGGCGACCAGCGCACGTCCGCGAACACGGGGCTCCCGTTATCGCTGGCCAGTGACGCCATGATCTTCTTTTGCGCGTGGGAAGCGGCATCCAGCAGCCACAATTCGTCATCCTTATCCTGGTGGACGATCCAGTTGCCGTCGGGCGAAGGGATGGCTTCCCACCGCAGCACGTGGCCGTCGGAGGTTAGAGGCGTGGCCGCGCCGGCGCCGTTGGCCGGCATCTTCCACAGCTCCACCTCCCCCGTTTCGGTGGACAGCGCAATGAGCGACTTGCCGTCCGCGGTGAGGCGCGCGTCGCGAATACGCGCGGGCTTGCGTCCTGTGGCATCCACCAGGCGGCCTTGCTTGGCGGGGGCCACGAATACGCGGCCTCTCGAGGTCAGCACCAAACGATCGCCATCGTGCGAGACATGCGCCGAAGTGCCGTATTCACTGGGCTTACTAATCCAATGCTCGCGCAGGCGGTCGAAGTCCGAGGTTAGCTCGATGGGGATCGCTTTGTCCGTACTGGAGGCAACGTCGTATAGGCGCAGGTCTGCGCCCAGCTTGTAAACGATACGGCCCTCGGAGAGAGACGGCGTGTCGGCGTCCCACCCCTGATGGTGCGTGAGCTGCTTCAGATCCTTCCCATCTTCGTCCATCGACCAGAGATTCATGAAGCCATCCCGGTCGGTCAGGAAATATACGCGATGCTTCCACCACATGGGCGCTTTGCTGGTTCCCGGGTGATCGGTGGAAAGCGGTACGGCTTCCCGGCCGGCGGTGTACTTCCAGATGTTCTGCGCGGTGCCGCCCTGATAGCGCTTGGCCTGACTGCCCTGGAACTGTTGGCGGGTAAAATACAAAGTCTTGCCCGTTACATCGTAAGCGCCGTCCGCGGCCTGGCTCAGGGGCACTAACTCCACGTGGTTCGCGCTGTCGATGGTGACCAGTTGTGCACTGGGGAGCGTGGCATAGCCGGCGGTGGCATAGAGAATCTTGCCGTCTGGAGTCCAGCCTACAACGATGGCATCGCCGTCAAAAGTGCGGCGCACCGGCAAGCCGCCCCCGGCAGGCATGGAGTAAACCTCGGTAGGACCTTCGTAATTCGCCGAGAAAGCGATGGTCGCTCCATCTGGGGAGAAAGCCGCATGGGACTCCCTTCCCGGATGTGAAGTCAGGCGCCGCGCGGCGCCGCCATCCAGGCCCACGATCCAAAGATCGTTCTCGCTGGTGAAAACGATCTGGTTGCCGTGGATAGATGGGTCGCGATAGTAGCCCCGATTGGTTTGAGAAAGGCAGGCGGTTACAAGGGTTAGGAGCAGCGCTGCAACGCGAATGCGGATCATAGCCGCTGAGTATATCGCATTGAGAACCAGGGGCAGCCGGCAGATACAATGGCTCTGAGGTGCCATCCATATGAATTACTACCAGGAGAACCAGGCCGTCTTTCTCGAAGGGCTGAAGACCTTCCTGCGCATTCCCAGTATCAGTACGCTTTCCGAGCACAAGGCCGATATCCGGCGCGCCGCGGAGTTCGTCCTCGGTGAACTGCGGGCCGCCGGGCTCGCCGGCGATCTGATCGAAGGCGACGGCAATCCGCTGGTTTACGCGGAGTGGACCGGCGCGCCAGGCAAGCCGACTCTGCTCATGTACGGCCATTACGATGTGCAGCCGCCGGATCCGCTGGATGAGTGGAAATCGCCGCCCTTCGAGCCGGACGTGCGCGGCCAGGATATCTTCGCGCGCGGCTCCTCCGACGATAAGGGGCAGACTTACATCCTGATCAAAGCCGTCGAGGGTATGTTGAAGACCCGCGGCAAACTCCCGGTCAATGTGAAGTTCCTCATCGAGGGTGAAGAGGAGACCGGCGGCGAGCACATCGAAAGCTACGTCGGCTCCAAGCCCGCCCGCCTGAAATCCGATGCCGCGATTATCTGCGACACTGAGATGTTCGCGCCGGAGCTGCCCACCATCTGTGTGGGGTTGCGCGGCATGGTGTATGCCGAACTGTCCGTCGAAGGCGCCAACCACGATCTGCACTCCGGGGTGTATGGCGGCGCGGCCCCCAATCCCATGCAGGCAGTCGCCGAAATCATCAGCGCGCTGAAGGATCGCGACGGCCGCATCCGGATTCCGGGCTTCTATGATCGCGTAGTCCCGCCCAGTCCCAAGGAGCGCGAGGCCTGGGCGCGCCTGCCCTTCGATGAGCGCGATTACACGGAAAAGGAAATGGGCGCGCGCGAGCTGGTGGGCGAGCCGGGCATTCCACTGCTCGAACGCTTATGGGCGCGGCCCACGTTCGAGGTCCACGGCATCCGCGGCGGCTTCACCGGAGAAGGCGCCAAGACCGTGATCCCGGCGCGCGCGGTGGCCAAGATCAGCACGCGCCTGGTGGCCAATCAGGACCCCAGGGAGGCCGCTGAGCAGTTAAAACAGGCGGTCGCCAGGGCATGCCCGCGCGGCGTGACCGCCGAGCTGAAGGTGCTGCATTCCGGACCGCCTTCGCTGGTCAATCCCGACAACCGCTTCATCCACGCGGCGGCCGACGCGATGTCAGAAGTGTTCGGCAAGCCCACCGTCTACATCCGCTCCGGCGGATCCATCCCCATCGTGGCGTCCTTCGAGCAGAGCCTCGGCATTCCCAGCGTGATGATGGGCTTCGGGCTGCCGGACGATAACTTGCACGCCCCCAACGAGAAGCTGTATCTGCCGAACTTCTATCGGGGCATTGAAGCGGTGGCGCGCTACCTGGACCTGTTGGGCGCCTGAACGCGTCTGCCGTGTCGTGTACGATAGAAGTATCCCTCGATAATGGAAGCGCAAAACGTAGATTTGAAGCAGACCGTCAATCTGCCCCGCACTAGCTTTTCCATGAAGGCCAGTCTTTCCCAGGCCGAGCCGAAGATGCTGGAACGCTGGGAGGCCGAGGATATCTACGCCCAGATCCGCCGCGCGAGCGCCGGCCGCCCCACTTATATACTGCACGACGGTCCGCCCTACGCCAACGGCCGCATCCATCTGGGCACCGCTTTCAACAAGATTCTTAAGGATTTCATCGTCAAATCCAAGTCCATGGCGGGCTTCGACTCGCCCTACGTTCCGGGCTGGGACTGCCACGGCCTGCCCATCGAGATCAAGGTCGATAGCGAGCTCGGTGCGCGCAAGGCCAAGATGACGGTCGCCGAAATCCGCGCCGAATGCCGGAAATACGCGGAAAAGTACGTGAATCTCCAGCGCACCGATTTCAAGCGCCTGGGCGTCTTCGGCCGCTGGGACGACCCGTACCTCACTATGAGCGCGCATTATCAGTCGGTGATCGCCGGCGCGTTCGTGGAGTTCCTCCATCGCGGCTATGTCTACAAGGGCCTGAAGCCGGTGCACTGGTGCATACGCGACCGCACCGCTCTGGCTGAAGCGGAGGTCGAATACGCCGATCACTCCAGCCCGTCCATTTGGGTTCGTTTCGTTCTTACTTCCGCTCCCGCTGCGTTGGACCCCGCTCTGGCCGGCCGGAACGTCTACGGCCTCATCTGGACCACCACCCCGTGGACCATCCCGGCCAACATGGCCATCGCCTTCCATCCCAAGTTCGAATACGCGGCGGTGTTCACTCCACACCATCAGGCGGTCTACATCGTGGCCGCCGATCTGCTCAACGTCACCGCCGAGAAATGCGGCTGGACCGGCTACCAGGTGCTCGCCCGCTTTCCTGGCGCGCGGCTGGAAGGCGCGGTTTTCCGTCATCCATTCCTGGAGCGCGATTCGCAAGGCATCCTGGCCGATCATGTGACCCTGGAGCAAGGCACCGGCGCGGTCCACACGGCGCCCGGGCACGGCCAGGAAGACTATGCCGTGGGCCGCCAGTACGGCATTGAAACCTATTGCCCCGTGGACGCCGGAGGCCGCTTCTACCACGCCGAGGGCGCGGCGGGACGCCTGCCCGAAGAGTTGATCGGTAAAACCGTTTGGGAAGCCAATCCCATCGTCATCGAGATCCTGCGCGCGCATCACGCCCTGCTGGCCAGTGAAAAGATCGAGCACAGCTATCCGCACTGCTGGCGCTGCCATAAGGCCACCATTTTCCGCGCCACCGAGCAGTGGTTCATCGGCATGGAGCGCAACGATTTCCGCCAGCACGCGCTAGAAGCCATCCGCCAGGTGCGCTGGATGCCCGAATGGGGCCAGGAGCGCATCTCCAACATGATCGCCATCCGGCCCGACTGGTGCATCTCCCGCCAGCGTGTCTGGGGCGTTCCCATCATCATTTTCTATTGCGACGCCTGCCGCGAACCGCTTACCGATCGCCCTATTCTCGACGGTATCGTAAAGCTGTTCGCCGAGCACACCGCCGATGTCTGGTATGCGCGCACCGCGGAGGAATTGCTGCCGCCGGGCACGCTGTGCGCCAAGTGCGGCGGCGCCCGGTTCAGCAAGGAAAGCGACATCCTGGACGTTTGGTTCGATTCCGGTTCGAGCCATCTCGCGGTTCTGACGCCCGCCAACGGCCTTCCCTGGCCCTCGGATCTCTATATGGAAGGCGGCGATCAATACCGCGGCTGGTTCCACAGCTCGCTGCTGGTGGGCGTCGGCCTGAAGGGCAGCTCGCCCTACCGCGCGTGCGCGCTGAACGGGTGGGTGCTCGATGGCGAGGGGCGCGCCATGCACAAGTCGCTCGGCAACTCCATCGAGCCCGACGAGATCATCAAGCATCACGGCGCCGATCTGGTGCGCCTCTGGACCGCTTCGGTCGAGTTCAACGAGGATGTGCGCATCTCGGAAACCATCCTGACGCGCCTGCAGGACGCCTACCGCAAGCTGCGCAACACGTTCCGCTACCTGCTGGGCAACCTTTACGGCTTCGATCCGCTTGCCGATGCCGTGCCTGTGGATGAAATGCAGGAGCTGGACCAGTGGATACTGGTTCGTGCCGAGTCGCTGGTGGGCCGCTGCCGCGCCTGGTACGACGAGTTCGCCTTCCACAAGGTCTATCACGCCCTCTATGATTTCGCCACCGTGGATCTCAGCTCGCTCTACTTCGACGTGCTGAAAGACAGGCTGTACACCGCCGCGACGAAGTCTCACGCGCGCCGCAGCGCCCAGACCGCGCTCCACCGCCTGCTGCACGCGCTGGTCCGGTTGGTGGCGCCCATTCTCACCTTCACGGCCGAAGAGGTCTGGACCCACATGGCCCAGACGGGCAGCGTCCACCTGCAACTATTTCCCGAAGCCGCCCAGTTGACGGAGGGTCTCTCCGAGGACCACCGGAAACGGGCTGCCAACTGGGACCGTCTGATTGAAGTGAGGGAAGACGTGCTCAAGAGTCTCGAGGCCGCCCGCCAGTCGAAGTTTATCGGCGCGCCCCTCGAGGCTCGGGTACGCCTCTCCGCCAACGGCAACCTCTATCCCCTGCTGGCACAATACGCCAGCGAACTTCCCGGGCTGTTCATCGTCTCTCAGGTAGAGTTGGCAGAGGCCTCCGGCCCGACCGGGAACGTCGTCGTGGCCGTGGAGCGCGCCGACGGCGTCAAGTGTGTGCGCTGCTGGAAGTACACTACCGACGTGGGTTCCGATCCGCAATTCCCCGGCGCCTGC
>DATGGM010000029.1:0-8885 GCA_035308525.1 Bryobacteraceae bacterium | reverse complement strand
GGAAGGGAAAGACAGCACCAGCCTGGCGGTGCCCGGCGCGCAGGTCACCATCCACCAGAGTGTCCGGCTGCGGCTCGAAGCGCGCGACCCATGGAGCCTGATCGCGGCCGGGGAGGGCACGGTGCGGTATTCGTCTGCCACGGCGGAGTTCGATCTGGCGGAAGGACAGATGGTCAAGCTGGACCCCGGCCACGCAGGGCGATTCTTCCTGTATCGGGAGATTCCGCCACTCGAAACCGACCGCTGGTGCGACGAGCGCGACAAGGTGCTGCTCTCCACCACCTCCGGCGCGCATGTGCCGGGTCTGCTCTACGGCCTCGCCGACCTGGACGCGTACGGCGTGTGGATCGACTCCGCGGAAACGGGCACGGTGTGGAAGCCTAAGGCGCCACCCGGCTGGACGCCGTTTCGCAATGGCAAGTGGATGTGGTACGAGGGCCTGGGCTACACCTGGATCGCGGACGATCCGTGGGGCTGGCTGCCGTATCACTATGGCCGCTGGACGCAGCCGCAGGATACCGGCTGGGTGTGGATGCCCGGCGACGGCGCGGTGTACAAACCGGGCGACGTATTTTGGATGAAGAGCGCCAGGCTGGTGGGCTGGGGACCGCTGGCGCCCGGAGAAGACTGGAAGCCGCCCGATAAGCCGCGACAGTTCCAGAACGCGAACATCACTTACGCCAGCTTTGCCCCAGATGCCGCGGAAGTGGATCCGGCGAGCTTTGCGGCGCGCCCCCCGGAGCCGCCGGCCGCGGCCGTTTTCGTGCAGGCGCTGCCCTCTCCGGCGTTTCCGGCAACCCGGCTGGATGCGTTCCGGCCGCCATTGCGCGTGGGCAGCACGCGCGCCATACCGGTTGTGGGCACGGTAGCGGTGGAGGCTCCGCCTGAACCGCCTGCTCCGCCAGTTCCGGCGCCCGCACCGCCGGCGAGTTATGCGCCATACCCGAACGGACCGGCGGCACCGGTGACCATGGTTAACCCGCCCCCGGGGGACGCACCCACGGATGTCGACTACGGGATTCCGGCGTACCTGGGCATCATCGTGGTGACCCCACCGGGGTACAGGCGGCCGCCGGCTTTTGAGGAACACGCGCAAGACGGGGCGACCGCGCCCCTTTGCGCTTCCAAGAAACCGCCCACATCAGTTCCGACGCCCTCCGGCCCCAACACACCGGCGCCGCCCAAACCACCCAAGCCACCCATGCCAAAGGTACCGGATCCCGACAGGCCGGTGAGGTAAAGAGGCATGCGCGCATTCTTCACATTGCCGATTCTGTTGCTGGCGGCTGCGTCGGGGTTCGCCCAGGATTCGCTGGTGGTGTTGGCGGCCAACCGGTCGGGGCGCATCGACGCTTTCGACCAGAGTCTCGGCCGCCTGGGCAGCATTGGGGTCAACCAGCTGGTGGAAAGCATCAGCGTCAACCCCGCGGGGAGGAGAGTCTACATCGCCCAGGAGAGCCGCGGCGAATGTTGCGGCCTGTACACGCTGGAGATGGATACGCACCGAATGTGCCCGTTCGCGGGGCCCGCGCCCGCGATGTTCGCGGTTCCTTCGCCGGACGGCAACTGGGTATTCACGCAAACCGGTCTCGGGTTGCAGGCGTATAGTGCCGACAAGGCGCGGCCCGGCCTTAAGACCATGAAGGCCTCCGGCCCGTACAACCTGCAACCATCTCCCGACGGAAAGTGGCTGCTGGGGTTGGCCAATTCCGGGCGGCCTTCGCTGGATGTCTTCGATCTGCGCCATATGGAAACGGATTTCCATGACATGGAACTGGACCACCGCATCGCGATTCCCACTGGTCCGGCCGCTGGCGCCTGGGCCGGTGACAGCTTCTACGTGTTCACTTACGCCGCTCCCGGACTGGGTAAACTATGGAGTGTGAAGCCGGAGGATACCCAGCTTTCCCAGCCCCGCGAGATCCGGCTGCCGGATGTGCACGGGTCCTGCAACGAACCGGTGCTGTTGATGCTGGCGGGCGCGCCGGGCAAGCTCTTTCTCGCGGAGGCGTTCGGATACAAAGTCGATCGCCGGAACGCATGCCCGGGAACTCCGGGCGGCGTGTATGTGATCGAGCCGTCCACAGGCCACGTAAGCCGCATGGCTGAATCCGTGCATGTCAATCGGATGGCGGTGAGTCCGGACGGGCAGGACTTATACGTGATCGAGTCGGGCAGCCAGGCCAAAGGTGGCGACGTGCGCCTGGTGCATTTTTTTAACCGCACGAGCCGCAGCATCGCGTTGGAGTCCGGCGATTGGAGCCTGGCGGTGACCCACACACCATACGCTTCCCTGCCCCGCGGCTATGTGCGCGCGCCCATGGCTTGCCACTGATGCGATTCCACCACCACATCCCGGCGCCGCCGCTATCGGAGTTCGTGGCGTTGCTGTGGCTATACGAAGACTATAGCCAGCCCCACGAGAAAGAACGCCTGCTGCCGGATGGCTCCATGGAGCTGGTGATCAATCTACACCAGGATCGCGCGCGCATTTACGATTCGCACGATCCGGGAAAGTACCGGACACTGCGCGGATCGCTGGTGGCGGGCGCGCATTCGGAGTTCTTCGTGATCGATACAGCCCAGCAATTCTCGGTGATGGGCGCGCATTTCAAGCCCGGCGGCGGGTTCCCTTTCTTCGGTCTGCCGGTTGCGGAGCTGCACAACACGCTGGTATCGCTCGAAGACCTATGGAGCGGCGAGGCCGGCAGGCTGCGGGAACGCCTGCTGGAAGCTGTCACGCCCGCGGCCAGATTTGACATTCTGGAGCAAGCCCTGCTGGCGCGTGCCGGACGGCGATTGGAGCGGAATCCGGCGGTAACCTTCGCGCTGCGCGAGTTTCATGGCCTGCCGCATACCCGTACGATCGGGGAAGTGACCGGGCAGATCGGGCTGAGCGCCAAGCGCTTCATCCAGCTATTTAGCGAAGAAGTAGGGCTCACGCCCAAACTATTCTGCCGAGTGCGCCGTTTTCAGCGTGTGCTGCGCCGGTTGCAGAAGGGGCAGCAGGTCGCATGGGCCGCCGTGGCCGCCGACTGCGGCTATTTCGATCAGGCGCATTTCATCCACGACTTCCGCGCTTTTTCCGGCCTCAATCCCACCACCTACCTGGCCCGCCGTACAGGACATCTCAACCACGTTCCGCTCAACGGCTGACTACAATTTTTTACAATACGCGGCAAGCCCGGCCGGGCCACAATGGACTCATGACAAACCAAGTGCAGGCCATACCAGAGGGTTCGGAAGGCGCGACGCCGTATCTGGCGATCAAGGGCGCGGCGGCCGCAATCGATTTTTACAAGAAAGCGTTCGGGGCAACCGAGACGCTGCGCATGGAAGGCCCGGACGGCCGCATCGGCCATGCCGAGATCAAGATCGGCAAGGCGAACCTGATGCTGGCCGACGAGCATCCGGAGATCGGGTTCCTGGGCCCGCGGACGCTGGGCGGATCGGCTGTGACGATCCATATCTACGTGGAGGATGTGGACGCGCTGGGGGCCCAGGCGGAAGCGGCCGGGGCAAAGCTGCGCAGGCCTCTCGCGAACCAGTTTTACGGCGACCGCACCTGTCAAATTGAAGACCCGTTCGGGCACTCGTGGCACTTCGCCACCCGCAAGGAGAACTTGTCGGCCGAAGAGCTGCAGAAGCGGGCGAAGTCGCAGACCGCGGGAAGCAGCGCATAAGCGCTGCCGGCCACCTAACCGATCCCCGGGCGGGGCGTCCAACGGGCATTATGGGTGGTTTGTTCTCGGATGTCCGCTACGCTTTCCGCCTGCTGCTGAAGAACCCGGCCTTCAGCCTGGTGGCGGCGCTGTCGCTAGCCTGGGGAATCGGCGCCAACACCGCGATCTTCACGCTGATGGATGCCGTCCTGTTGCGCGACCTTCCGGTCCGCCACCCGCAAGAACTGCTGCTGTTCGGCAAAGGCGAATGGCGGGGGATCTCCGACGACCTGCCGAACCGCGCCACGCAGCTCTTCTCGCACCCGTTCTACAGGGATTTGCGCGAGAAGAACCAGGTCTTCTCCGACGTCGTGGCGCAACAGAGCTTCTCAACGCGCGCGCATGTGCGAGTCTCCGGTTCGAGCGGTGAGCCGGTGGGGATCGAAACGTTGCTGGTCAGCGGCAATTATTTCTCGGCGCTGGGAGTAAACCCGCTGCTGGGGCGGGTGCTGGCGGCGGATGACGACGCTGCGCCCGGCAGCCGTCCGGTCGCGGTGCTGAGTTATGCGTGCTGGAAGCACAAGTTCGGGCAGGACCCCGGGATTCTGAATCGCACCATGGCGATGGGCGAGACCATCTTCAACATCGTGGGGGTAGCGCCGCCGGACTTCTACGGCACCGAAGTGGGGGAGTATCCCGACGCCTGGCTACCGCTCAGCATGCAGGCGCAGGTGACGCCGGGATTCAACCTCCTATCGGAAGGGCAGCAACAGTTCATGTACATGATCGGGCGGCTGAAGCCGGGCGTCTCTCCGGCGCGGGCCAGCGCCAATGTGAACCTGCTCTTCCATCAGTTTTTCGAGAACCTGGCGGGCTCGGCGATCTCGGCCGGGAACAAGGCCAAGCTGGCGCGGTCGCGCATCGAACTGGTTTCGGCGAGCAAGGGACTCTCGGCGTTGCGGCGGCACTTCTCCCTCTCGCTGCAGGTGCTAATGGCCGTAGTGGGGCTGGTACTGCTGATCGCCTGCGCGAATGTGGCCAACCTGCTGCTGGCGCGCGCCACTGCCAGGCGGAAGGAGGTGGCGCTGCGGCTGGCGATCGGCGCGGGCAGAGGGCGCATGATCCGGCAGTTTCTGACCGAGAGCCTGCTGCTCGCCGGAGTGGGCGGCGGGCTGGGCGTGATGCTGGCGCTGTGGGGAAGCGGCTTGCTGCTCAAACTGGTCTCGGATGGCCCGCAGGCGGTTCCGCTGCGGATCTCGCCCGACCCGCGGATGCTGGGTTTCACGCTGGCCGTCTCGGTAATGACCGGCCTGCTCTTCGGTTTGGCGCCGGCGCTGCGGATCACGCGCCTGGACCTGAATTCGGCGCTGCGCGAGGGGAAAGCCACAGCCAACCTGGGAACGCGATCCCGGTTCGGCCGGGTAATGGTGGGCGGGCAGGTGGCCCTCTCACTGCTGCTGCTGATCGGCGCGGGATTTTTCCTGCGCAGCCTTCGCAACCTGGAGAAGATCGACACCGGCTTCCTGCGCGAGAGTGTGTTGATGTTCAGAATCGACACGGATGGGAGCGGCTACAAGGAAGACGCGCGGCTGCTGGATCTGTATCAGAAGGTCGAGCAGCGGCTCACATCCGTGCCCGGCGTGCGAGCCGCCAGCTTCTCCATGTTCGGTTTCAATGAGGGCGCATGGACCACGCCCATCACCATGTCGGGTGGCGCACAGCTTTCCGACCGCGACCGGGAGATCCACGGCAACGTGGTCGGCCCCATGCACTTTGAGGCCATGGGGCTGCCATTGCTGGCAGGGCGCGGCTTCTCGCCGCAGGATTCCGGCACGGCGCCCAGGGTCGCGGTGGTGAACCAGGCGTGGGCGCGGCATTTTTCTCCGCGGGGATCCGTGATCGGAGAGCGCTTCACGCTGGACGGCAGCAGGCACAAAGCAGACATCCAAGTGGTCGGGGTGGTGAAGGACTCCAAGTACGAGAGCGTGCGCGAGAAGACGCCGCCCATGGCATACTTCCCGATAGCGCAGCGCATTCAGTACCTCAGCGATCTGGAAGTGCGCGTATCCGGCGACCCCGCGCCTCTGGTTCCCCGCCTGCGGCAAGCCATCGCCGAAGTGGACCGCAATCTGCCGATCAATGATGTCACCACCATGACGGAAGTGGTGGACCGGTCGCTGACGCGGGAGCACCTGATCGCCAGGCTTTCCGGCTTCTTCGGCCTGCTGGCGCTGGCGCTGGCCTGCGTGGGCCTGTATGGAACCATGTCGTACGCGGTGGCGCGCCGCACCAATGAAATCGGCATCCGGATGGCGCTGGGAGCGCGGCGCATAACGGTGCTGTGGTTCGTGTTGCGCGAAGCGATCCAACTGGTGGCCATGGGGGTGGGCTGCGGCATTCCCATCGCGCTTTGGGCGCAACGGTATATCGCCAGCCTGCTGTTCGAGCTGAAGCCGGCCGATCCGGCGATCATTGTTTCGGCGGCTGGGCTGATGGCGCTGGTGGCGATGCTGGCGGCGTACCTGCCGGCGCACAGGGCCTCGCGCGTGGATCCCACGGTGGCTCTGCGCTACGAATGAGGCGCGTTACTGGAACGTCAGAGTCACGGTGTTAGTGGCGATTCCATCCACGGTAAGGGCTATCGGGACTTCGCCGGCCCCCGCCAGCGAGCCGGGCAATTGGATGACAATCTGATCTTCACCCGCAAACTGACCCGGCCAGCCGGAGTACGCCACGGAAACCGGCGTCCCGGCGATGGATGCCGTGGTGCCGCCGGCGCCGGACGCCGCATCGAATCCGGTACCGAACAAGTCCAGGTACAGGCTGTCGCCATCGAACGCGATGGGCACGGCGACGTTCTGGCCGGAGCCGGAGTCGTAAGTGAAAACATACTCCAGGCTCTGGGTGCCATCGGGATGCACGCGCTGTATATAGGCCGCGGCCACGCCCTGTCCGGTGTAGTTCGCCGAGAAGATAACCGGCGCGAGGGGCTGTACTTCCAGCACACCGGCTGCCACCACGTTGCCGTTATTCACGACCTGCGTGGAGGCCAGTCCCGGCGCCACGCCGGAGGGAATCTGATAGTTGATCTGCGTGTGTGAGACATAAACCAGCGGGGCGAAGGACACGCTGCCGCCGCTATCGATGATCTGCACCTGGGCGCCCTGCAGAACGGTGGTCAAGGAGCCGGTGGCCCCGGCCGTCCCGTTGGCGAGTCCCTGGCCGTAGCCCGCGGCCAACTCTCCAGGCGCGGATGCCCATCCGTACGATCCGGCCGCGGACGACGTGCGGAAAGAACCCGGCTGCACGTGCGCCAGCAGCGTGGGGAGCTGTTCGGCGTCGGCCGTGAAATTATTGGACGGCTGCACCGAGAGCAGGCTGCACGTGCAGTTGGGCGCGGTGGCCCACAGCTCGCCCGCCGCCCAGTAGGTGCCCGGCATCCCGGCTGAATCCAGCGCGGCGAAAAAATTGTCCAGGACCGTGAGCCAGCGCGGATCGTCACTAGGTATCCCGTATTCGCCCAGGTAGCAGGGGACGTGGTTCGAAGTACACCAGCTCACGAAGGGCGCCAGGCGTGTCACTCCGACCTGGGCGAGCTGCGGATTGGCCGCCAGTTCGACGTCGTAGGTCTCGGAATAGCTACCGCTGAAATCGTGGTCGAAGTACAGGTGCGCTTCGTAGTAGTAATTGTTGGCCGGATCGCTGATCAGGGGGTTGCCGCCGTAGTAACTCGCCCAGTACGTGGCGTTGCTCCAACCATCACCGGGAATCATGATGAGTTTATTGTCGCCATTGGCGCGGATCGCCGATACCACGGTCTGGGCGATCTGCACCCAGTTCGCCGAGCCCATATCGTGCGGTTCATTCATCAGGTCATAGGCTACGACGGCGGGCTCGTCCTTGAAGACGTCGGACATCTTGACCCAGAAGTCCGCCAGATCCGCCGAAGTTACGTTGACCGGGCTGCCCGGACAAGGGTTATCGATGACGCAGGGATTGGCTACCTGGCTCTCCGTGGGGGCGTAGCGGGCAAAGTTGTGCGGATCGATGCTGACCAGCGCGCCGGCAGCCTTGGCATCCGCCACGTTCTGCTGCAAATAGGCCAGATTGTTGGAATCAAGCGGCCCGCCCAGGGCTGGCTGCAGCCGTTCCCATTGCACCTGCAGGCGAATGAACCCCAGCGCGCGCGCCGCGAAGTAATTGAAGGTCGGCGCGCTGGGATAGCTGTATTCCGAACCGTAGGTGGCGCTGATGGGGTCGCCCCACTCCGCCTGCGAGATGTTGACCCCGCGCAGATATTGCGCCGCCGCGGTGCTTGTCAGGCCCGCGCACAGCGCCGCCAGGATAAGAGGGATGCGCATCATGCTATAGGCTGTTGGCGCAGAAGCCGGCGCCGGTGTTTTCCCAAATGGTCTGCACCAGGTAGTCGCGAGTGCCGAGATGGGTGTTGGCATGCGTTCCATTCGGGGCGATGTACGTAGTGCCGTAATTGAAATTGCAGATGTCGCCGACCTCTCCCTTTGGTCCCCACCAGGCGTTACCGAGCGGGTCGGTGACGGACTCGGAAAGCTCGTGCATGAACGAATCCAGCACCATGTCCGCGCCTACGTTGTTGTTCGGGCTGGTGGTGTCGTGATAGATCGCGATATTCCCGGAGCAACTGCTCAGCGCCGAGCCGCTGAAATCCGGCAGCGCCGCGTAGATGAGCACCTTGCCGTTCAGGCTCATGGCAGCGTGGAAAGCGCAGAGTCCCTTCAACTCGCTGCCGGTCACGTCCGGCGAGGTCACTACGGAGTAAATCGCCGTCGTCGATTGTGGCAGATAGCTGCCGTTGATCGCATTCTGTACGATCCGCTCAATCCCGTCACGGCCGATATCCGTGCCGATCGAGTAGTTGTCGTAATAGGTGTTCGAGGAGGCGCTGAACGCCAGCGAGTTGGTGATGTGCTGGTTCTGGCTGTTGTAGTAAGTCGTGTTCACGTTGTAGTTCGTGGACCCGCCGACGGAAGCGAAAAAGCCGTTGACTACCGCCGGTGTGCTATAGTCGCCGCCAGGAAAATTGCCGTAGTAAATAATGTAAAGTGTATTGGTGCCTAGCATGATGGGGCCGCCGTGATACAGGATCTGCGGGGTTGAAGTTCGCGGATTGTTCTTGGCGTTTGCCGCCTGCTGTGCTTCCCAGGTCTGCCGGGTGTGCGGCTGTCCATCGTCGCCAAATGCCCG
>DATGGM010000028.1:0-2711 GCA_035308525.1 Bryobacteraceae bacterium | reverse complement strand
TTCATATTGCACGCGCTGCAATTCGAGCCGATCCAGATCCACCCGCGCAATATCTCCGGCCTTGTAGCGGTCGCGGCTGATGCCCAGTTCATGATCGTAGTAAGCCAGGTTTTCCCTGGCCATTTCCAGCACCGCTTTGGCCTGCAGCATTTGCACAAACGAAGTACGCAGATTGAAGATCAGATTCCGCTTCTGATCCTCCAATTGCGATAGCGCCACCGCCGTGGCCTTCTTGGCGCTTTCCAGGCGCAACTCGCGCTTATGCCGCCGTTCGTGCAGATAACTCACCGCGGCTGACGGAAAAGCGAACGCAAAAGGGCTGTATCTATCGACAGGATTCTTGGAGAAAGGGTTGATCTGGTCCAGGCTCGCCGTGAAGTCCGGATTGGGACGCAGATAAGCGGTCACCTCTTCGGCCCGCGACTCATCGATGCCGATTTGGGCGGCCCGCATTGTCGGATTCGACTTCTCGAATTCGTCGCGGGCTTGCTGCCACGTCAGAGTCTTCTGCGCGAGTGCTTCGCTCAGGCAACCGACGAACAGAAAACCCATCGACAGCCGCCACATCAGGCGCTGCATGTAACCTCCCTGAAGCATGAATTGGGTGTCTTTGTCTAGGAGGAAAGCCAGCATCTGGCGACGGCAAAGACCGGGATCCTCTAAGGCGAACAGGCACCCTACAGGTCTTTCCATCATATCACCAAGATTAGCGAAACGCCCGCTGGATCCAAATACATCCTTTGGCTGGAACCTCCTATCTTTCGGCGCTTCGCGTCATGGTTTCGTAACACCGTATGCGCCGATTACCGCCCGCCGCGCAGCCTGCTAAAATCGTGCGAAATGCGAATCCGATACTTTCTTCCTTTGGCCCTCACCGCTTTGGCGGCAACCGTCCCCGTAATCAAGTGGAAAACAGGGGATCGCAACCGCCCGCAACCCGCCATGGTCACTCCGGGCGAGCCGAGCACGCAGGAGCACGCCGGCACAGCTCCCTCCGACGCCGTGCCCCTCTTCAATGGAAAAGACCTGTCAGCCTGGCGGCAGTCCAACGGCAAGCCCATAGCCTGGAACCTGCGCGATGGCTACTTCGAGGTGGCCCCCGGCACAGGCGACGTCGTGACCAAGCAGCCCTTCGGCGATTGCCAGTTGCATGTCGAATGGGCTACGCCGAGTGCGCCTCACGGCACCGATCAGGAGCCCGGCAATAGTGGCGTGTACTTGCACTCCTTGTACGAGATTCAGGTGTTGGAGTCGAATCGCAACAAGACTTATCCCGACGGCCAGGCCGGAGCCATCTACTGCCAGTACCCGCCGCTGGTGAACCCGGCACGCCCGCCCGGCGAATGGCAAACCTACGACATCGTCTTTCACGGTCCGCGCTTCTCGGCCGATTCGAAACTGCTCGAGCCGGCTACCGTGACGCTGCTATTTAACGGGGTGCTCGCGCAGGACCACGTTATACCGACCGGACCCACGGACTACATGAAGCGTCCGCCCTACAAGGTTACGCCTGCCAAGCTGCCGCTCCTGCTCCAGGACCACGGACAACCGGTGCGCTATCGAAACATCTGGATTCGAGAGTTAAAGGCGGCGGAATAGATCCGGCAGAGGCAAAGATATTCGAGAAGGAGAATCATCTTATGCTCCGGATCGCGAAGGCAACCGTTCTGCACGCTGCGCACGTGCTCGAAATAAGCAATGCCATCGGCCAACTGGTCGCGGCTGCACGCGGCGCGCCCGGCGGATTCCAGAACGCATGCGCCCAGAAATTGCGCAATATACTGCAACTCGTCCCTGGATAGACCCTGCAGGAATCTGCGGGCCTTGGTCCGTAGACGCTTTTCGGCACATTCAGCAATGGCGGAAATCAAGGCGGTTCTCAAACCTGGACTCCCCTCTCTCAGGCGGGTATTATCATGGTGATGTAATTATGTCGAACGCCAGAGTTGGGCGCAAGGGGTTCCGGCCGCCGCGCAAGGTACTACAAGGACCATAGACCGCGGCGTGAGTGGGCGCTACGGCGCCGGCTCTACGTGCACCAGCACATCCGCTACCCAGGGCAGAGTTTCTTTGATGACAATCCGCACCTGGGTGGCGATCTCGTGAGAATGCCGCACCGTAATCTCCGGGTCCACTTCCAGGTGTAAGTCCACATGAAACTGCAGGCCGGTCTTGCGCGCGTAGCATTTCTCCACGCCGCGCACCCCCGGGACACTCAGGGCCGCCGCGCGGATATTCGTGATTGCCTGGCGGTCCGGCATGGTATCCATGAGTTGCAGTGAGGTATCGCGCGCCACCCGCATCCCGGTGAAGATCAGAATCAGCCCGACAGTGAAAGCTCCCCAATGGTCCGCGGACAGGAACCGGTGCGGCGCCAGAATGGTGAAGGACACCGCCACCAGCGCCGCCAACGCCGAAACGATATCCACACCGTCATGCCAGGCGTCGGCCACCAGCGCGGCGCTGCGGATCCTTCTGCCGTAATGCAGCTTCACCCCCGACAGCAAGCCCTTAGCCAGGGCGGAGACAATCAGGGGCCAGATCACGTACGGGGCGGTTGGGGGATGCCGGTCGCCGATGTGCAGCAGCGCGTTCGCCGAGATCACTACGCCCGTGCCCCCCAGCATGAAGCCGACGAACAGTCCTGTCAACGTCTCCAGGCGTCCATGCCCGTACGGGTGATTCCAATCGGCGGGTCTGGCGGCCAACGT
>DATGGM010000027.1:0-8134 GCA_035308525.1 Bryobacteraceae bacterium | reverse complement strand
TACCAACTTTTCAGCCGCATATGGCTTACACAGCCCCGCCATATCCTTGATCGCCAGCACATGCGCCCCCATGCGCTCCAATTCCCGCGCCATCTTCACGTAATATGCCAGCGAATACTTGTCGCGCCGCGGGTCCAGGATGTCGCCCGTGTAGCAGACCGCGGCTTCGCAGATGCTCCGCGTCTTACGCACCGCATCCATGGACACCTTCATGTTCGGCAGCCAGTTCAGCGAGTCGAAGATGCGGAAGATGTCGATTCCCTGCGCCGCGGCTTCGTGGATGAAGCGTACGACCGCATTGTCCGGATAGGCCGTGTAGCCCACCGCGTTCGAGGCGCGCAGCAGCATCTGGAAACAGATGTTGGGAATGGCTTCGCGCAACTGTCGCAGCCGTAGCCAGGGATCCTCGTGCAGGAACCGCATGGCCACATCGAAAGTCGCGCCGCCCCACATCTCCAGACTGTAGAGATTGTGGAGGCGATGCGCCACGAAGTTGGCGATGCGCAGCATGTCGTACGTCCGCACGCGTGTGGCCAGCAGCGATTGGTGCGCGTCGCGAAAAGTGGTATCGGTGAGCAGCAGGCGCTTCTGCAAAGAAGTCCATCGGGCGAACTCCTCGGGCCCCATCCCGGCCAGCATCTGGCGCGTGCCACTGGGCGGCGCCGTGGCGTTGTGGCGCGGCAGCCAGGGCGGGTCGATGCGCGCCGGCGGAGCCTTGCCGGCGACCGTGGGATTCTGGTTCACGATCACCTCGCCGAGATAGGTGAGCAGCCGCGTGGCGCGGTCTTTGCGCGGGGCGAAACGCACCAGCTCGGGCGTCTGCTCCAGCCATCCCGTGGTCACCCGGCCGGCCTGGAAATCGGCATGATTCACCACGTTTTCGAGAAACGGGATGTTGGTTTTCACGCCGCGCACGCGAAACTCGCGCAGCGCCCGGTCCATGCGCTGGCAGGCATGCCGGAACTCGCGGCCCCAGGCGGTGGTCTTCACCAGTAGCGAGTCATAGTAGGGCGTGATCACTGCGCCGCTGTAAGCCGATCCGCCGTCCAGGCGGATGCCGAACCCCGCGGGAGAGCGGTAGGTGTGGATCTTGCCGTAGTCCGGCACGAAATGATTGGTCGGATCTTCGGTGGTAATGCGGCATTGCAGCGCGAACCCGTACAGCGGAATCTGATCCTGGGGAGGCAGGTGCATCTCGGGACCGAATAGTTCCAGGCCCTGCGCCACCTGGATCTGGCAGCGCACCAGGTCGATGCCGGTGACCATCTCCGTGACGGTGTGCTCTACCTGGATGCGCGGATTCACTTCGATGAAGTACCACGCCCCGGAATCCGCGTCCACCAGGAACTCCACCGTTCCGGCGTTGTAATATCCCGCCACCCGGGCCAGCTTCACCGCGGCCGCGGCCAGCGCTTGCCGGATGGAATCGTCGAGGCCCACGGCCGGCGCCATTTCGACCACTTTCTGGTGCCGCCGCTGCACGGAGCAATCCCGTTCGTAAAGATGCACCAGGTTTCCGGCGCGATCCCCCAGGATCTGTACTTCCACATGCCGCGCGCGCTCCACATAGCGCTCCAGAAACACCGCATCGTTGCCGAAAGCCGCGCCCGCTTCGCGCCGCGCCTCGGCCAGCCGTTCGCTGAATTCCGCCCCGTTGCGCACCACGCGCATGCCGCGTCCGCCACCGCCAAACGCCGCCTTGATAATCAGCGGAAAGCCGATCTGGCGGGCGGCGCGCTGCGCCTGGCGCGGATCGCTGATGGGGTCTTCCGTGCCGGGAACCGTGGGAATGCCGGCCCGCCGGGCAAGTTGACGCGCGGCCCGCTTGTCGCCCAGCAGCTCCAGAAGTTCCGCGCCGGGTCCGATGAACGTGATTCCGGCCCGCTGGCAGGCCTGCGGCAGGGCCGGGTTTTCCGACAGAAAACCGTAGCCGGGATGGATCGCCTCCACTCCCTTTTCCTGTGCCATTGTCACGATGCCTTCCACATCCAGGTACGCTTCTACCGGGCCCTTGCGCTCGCCGATCAGGTAAGCCTCGTCGGCCTTGAAGCGATGCAGCGCCAGCCGGTCCTCCTGCGAGTAGATGGCTACGGTGCGGATGCCCAGTTCGTTAGCGGCGCGCAGGATGCGGATGGCGATTTCGCCGCGGTTCAGTGCCAGCAGCTTCTTCATTTTTGGGGATGCTTTGAGGATAACAGGCGGGAAGGCCGGGTGCGGCGCCGCACAGTGCGTTCGTCATCGCCTTGTAAACCAGTTTATAATCGGTTGAGGGTTTGGGGCGGGTACGGCTCCATACTCATTTTTTGGAAACAGGTCGTAAGCCAATGAACGCACTCATACTCCAGAAAGGGGGGCTACCGTCGTGAGTGTTTGGAATAAGCAGCGCCGGGAGGAAGAACCTCTCCGGCCCGTGAGCACGAACACACCAAGGCCCGCGCCGGCGGCGCCGCCTGTCGAAGCCAAGAAGGAGGCTACCACTTTGTCCAGCACAAGCATGCCCGCAGGGAGAATGGAGCCGGAATCGTCGCGCGGCGGTTCGGCCAGCATCGGAAAGGCTGTCAAAATCGTGGGACAGATCTTCAGCCGCGAGGATCTGTTCGTGGACGGCGATGTGGAGGGTACTATCGAACTTGTGGATCACAAGCTCACCATCGGCCCTAACGGAAAGGTCCACGCGGGCGTGAAAGCGCGCGAAGTGGTCGCTTTGGGGGTCATTCAGGGTAACGTGGACGCTAGCGAGCGGATCGATATCCGCAAGGATGCCAAGCTGGTGGGCGATATCAAAACTGCCCGCATCGTCATCGAAGACGGCGCGTACTTCAAGGGCAGCATCGATATCGTCAAATCGGAGCCCAAGGTTACGCCCAGCCAGCCTCGCCCGCAACCCGCCGCGGCTGTGGCTACCCCGGTCGCTGCCGGGGCCGGCGTCTCGGACGCGAAGCACTAACCAGCCGGCCGGTTGTGGCGAAATGAGCTTGTTAAGCAATCGGCTGAAGGGCTTCTGGCGCGGCCCTGGGTCGTCCGTGGAGGCCGCCTCGCCGGCCAACGGTGGCGGTGTGCCTCAACGCCCGGCGCCCAGGCCGGGCCGCAAAGAAGAGTTGGAAGTGCGGCAGAGCCGCGGCCTTGAGCAGTTTTTTGGCTCTTTCCGCGGACAGGCCGGCTTGTCGATCCTGGACCTGGGCGGCGCCAGCCAGGAAAACATCAACTTCATCACCAGCCTCGGACACAAGTTCTACTCCGAGGATTTCCTGCGGATATTCCAGGAGACTTTCGGCGACGATGTCGCGGACCAGTCTAACCCCGGCCGGATCGACTATTTCCTGCGCCAGAGTCTTGAGTATACCGACGAACAGTTCGATGGCGTGCTGGCCTGGGACGTTCTGGAATATATGGAGCCGGCACTGTTATCGGCTACCGCCGACCGCCTGTTGCGGGTGATGAAGCCGCAGGGCTATTTGCTGGCATTCTTCCGTTCCGACGATCGCGAGAAGACGGCGCCCTACTACATCTTTCGCATTCAGGACTTGCGCACCCTGCAGATCAGCCAGCACGGCGAGCGGGCGCTACCCTCACAGTTGTTCAATAACCGGCGCCTGGAAAAGCTGTTTCAGAAGTTCCAAACCTTTAAGTTCTTTCTCACGCGTGACCGGCTGCGGGAAGTGATTGTCAGAAAATGACCGGCGAGTTCATCCCTTCACCACGATATTAATCAGCTTGTCCCGCACCACAATCACCTTCACAATCTGCTTATCCGCCACAAATGCGCGGACCTTGGGATCTTCCAGCGCGCGCGCTTTGATCTCCTCTTCGGGTGTGCCGAACGGCGCGTACATGTGGCTGCGCAGCTTGCCGTTCACCTGCACCACGATCTCGGCTAGGTCATCTTTGGCCAGTTCCGCGTCGTAGCAGGGCCACGTTTCGCGGAAAACCGGACCCTGGCGTCCCAGTTCCTCCCAGATTTCCTGCGCGAGATAGGGCGCGAAGGGGGCGAGCAGCAGCGTGAGCTTCACCAGCAATTCCGCCACCGTCCCACCCGAGAGCCGCTGCTCCTCGGCGTAGAGCTCGTTCACCAGCTCCATGATGCCCGAGATGGATGTGTTGAAATGCCAGCGCGACTCGAAATCTTCGGTAATCTTGCGGATGGTCTGGTGCAGCTTGCGCACGATCTTGCGGTCTGCATTGGCGGCGCCGCCTTCCCCGCCGGCACGGGCGCGTTCCAGGTTGCGCGTGGCGAAGCGGTACACCCGGCCCAAAAAGCGGTAGATGCCTTCGGCTCTCTCGTCGCGCCAGTCCACCTCCTTCTCCGGCGGACCGGCGAACAGGATGAACAGACGCGCGGTATCCGCGCCGTAACGGTCAGCCAACGAGTCCGCGCCCACCACATTGCCCTTGGATTTCGACATTTTGGCGCCCTCGGCGATCACCATGCCCTGCGTGAACAACCGCCTCACCGGTTCAGAATTCTTCACCAGACCGATGTCGCGCATCATCTTGGTGAAGAAGCGCGAGTAGATCAAGTGCAGGATAGCGTGCTCCACGCCGCCGATGTATTGATCGATCTCGAACCAGTAAGCCGCTCTGGCTGGATCGAACGGCATGCGGTCGTTGCGCGCGTCGCAGTAGCGGTAGAAGTACCAGGACGAATCCACGAAGGTGTCCATGGTATCGGTCTCGCGCCGCGCCGCGCCGCCGCATTGCGGGCACTTCACGTTGACGAACTCCGGCACCTCTTCCAGCGGTGAACGGCCCTTGCCGGTGAACTGCACATTCAGCGGCAGCACCACGGGCAGATCGCGTTCCGGCACCGGCACCACGCCGCACCCCGCGCAATGGATTACCGGAATCGGCGTGCCCCAGTAACGCTGCCGCGAAATGCCCCAGTCCTTGATGCGAAACGTCACAGCGCCTTTACCGAAGCCTTCCGCCTCGGCTTTCGCAGTCATCCGGCGGCGGGCTTCCGCGCTGGGCAGGCCGGACCATTCATTGGAATTCTCGACCACCCCGTCGTCCGTGAACGCGGTTTTAGCCTCTTCCGCGCGCGTCAACTCGCCGTCAACCGGCCGTATGACTGGCCGGACCGGAATACCGTATTTCGTGCAGAATTCAAAGTCGCGGTCATCGTGCGCCGGCACGGCCATGATCGCGCCAGTGCCGTAAGTCATCAGGACGAAGTTGCCAACCCATACCGGCGCCCTCTCGCCGCTGTACGGATTTACCGCGTAATGCCCGGTGAAGAAGCCCTCCTTTTCAACATCCCCCGGACCCTGGGCCGCGCGCGCATCCACCATGGCTTTGGCGCACGACCGCCCTTCAGCGTCGGCCAACTGTGCGACCAGCGGATGCTCCGGCGCCAGGATCACGCAAGTGGCGCCGTAGATAGTGTCCACGCGCGTGGTGAAAACGCGGATCGGGGCGGCCGTGCCCTCCAGGCGGAAATCCACCTCCGTGCCTTCCGAGCGGCCGATCCAGTTGCGCTGCATTGTCAGCACACGTTCCGGCCAGCCGCCTTCCAGATTTTTGATATCACCTAGCAGCTCGTCCGCGTAATCGGTGATACGCAGAAACCATTGCTCCAGCGCGCGCTGTTCCACGGGCGTGTCTTCATGGCGCCAGCAGCATCCGTCATTCACTACCTGCTCATTGGCCAGCACCGTGCCGCACTTGGGGCACCAATTCACCAGGGCTTCTTTGCGATAAGCCATACCGCGTTCGAGCATTTTCAGAAAGAACCACTGGTTCCAGCGGTAATATTCCGGTTCACAAGTGGACACCTCGCAATCCCAGTCGTAGCTGAAGCCAAATCGCCGGTGGGTCTTCTTCATGGCCGCGATATTCTGCAGGGTCCATTCGCGCGGATGGCGCTGGTTGGCGATGGCGGCGTTTTCAGCCGGCAGCCCGAATGCGTCCCATCCCATGGGGTGGAGCACGTTGAAGCCGCGCATCCACTTGTAGCGTGCCAGCGCGTCCCCGATCGCGTAATTGCGGATGTGCCCGATGTGCAGGGTGCCGCTCGGATACGGCAGCATCTCCAGTACGTAGTATTTCGGCCGGGTGGAGTTCTCCTCGGCTTTGTAGAAGGTGGCATTTTCCCACCGCTGATGCCACTTCAACTCGATGTGGTTGTGGTCGTATGGCTTTTCGGGCATGGCTTTTAGAAAAAAATCCCGCGAAGGGGGGATTTGGACGAGTCGGTTCGGTCTGTCCTAAAGGCTATTATCGCTCACACCGGGGGAGCGTAGCCTTTTCAGGTTCTCCAGATTGCGGCGGTCGTCACCCTCGCGCGCCACCGGCGTTTCCAGAATAAACGGGATGTTCCGCAGCTTGGGATGCGCCAGAATGCGGCGGAATCCCGCTTTCCCGATGTATCCTTCGCCGATATTCTCATGGCGATCGGCATGTGATCCCGGCGGCGCCTTGGAATCGTTGGCGTGCATCAGTTTCACATTGGCGATGCCCAACATCCGCTCCGCCTGCCGCGCCGCTGCACGCCATCCGGCCTTACTCGATACGTCGTATCCGGCGGCCAGCAGATGGCACGTATCCAGGCAGTAGCCCAGCGGTAAATCCGTCACCCTGGCAGCCTGGTCGCGGATGGCGCGCAGTTCCTGGAACCGTGCACCGATTTGTGAGCCGCTGCCCGCTGTATTTTCGAGCAATACCATCACTCCTTCCCGGCGCGCGTCCTGCGCGGCTTCCCGCAAGCCCAGTGCGAACGCCGCAATTCCCTCCTCGAGTGATTGCCCCCTGTAACTGCCCGGATGGAGCACCAGATACTCGGCGCCGATGGCGGCTGCGCGCTCGAGCTCGCCGCGGAAACCGGCGATCGACCGCGCGCGGACCACCGGATCGCACGACGCCAGATTGACCAGGTAGCTCACATGAACGGCGAGCGGATACAAATCGCGCCGCTCGCGAACGCGCCGCAGCAGCCGGATCTGGTCCCGGCTGTGGTCCGAAGATCGCCACATGCGGGGGCTCGACGAGAAGATCTGAAACGTGTTGGCGCCCAGCTCGGATGCCTTCAGAGCCGCGTGTTCGAGCGAGGCGGCGATAGAGGTGTGGATACCGATCCGCAGAAAACTATCCTAGCAGGGCCGTACCTGGTTGGTCACCACCATAGGGTGGTCACGCTGTAGGTTCGAAACGTAAAGCAGATTCATGACAGCCTGCACCTTTGTCCCGTCAACTTCCATGGTCACATCTTGGCTTTGAAACGATTTGTTGGTAATGAGCAGGTAGTGGAAACCGTTATTCACCCGCGGAACCGAGGGTTTTGGCAAGCGTGGCGAAATCTGAGAGCCAGACGCCGCCCTTAACCTGTGTGAGCTGCTGGGAAGTCGTGAGGATACTGGCCGCCTGGCCACTAACGAGCGGTGGATTGGCGGCCATAAGTGAGTTCATCCAGATTCCAGTCATAGGCCAAAGAAGCCGTGCCGCCGGGGAAGCGCAGCCAGCCGGGCCTTAACGGCGCAACAGCCGCGACGAATTTGGGATCGTAGTTATTGCGCGGCTGCGGGACGTTGAGCCCGCTAAAACCCGGGGCGATTGCCGTGGCCGGCCGGGTCTTGATCTTGATGATCGCGGGATTCTGCGCGAGAACACCCGGAACGAAACCACAGACCAAGGCCACGGCGCCCGCTGCCCGTGGACGACTCGGTCCCTTGCGGTGACCAAACACCCCTCCTCCTCGCCTGGGCTCCACTCTTGCCGATCATGTCTAGCGTGGCGGTTATTCGCCGGTCAAGAAACATCGCCGGAATTAGCACGTAGTCACGCATGCTATCCTGATCTTCTCGTGGCCAGTCAAGCCCTAGGGGTGCTTTGTCTCTGTTTTACGGCAGCCGCTTCGGCGCAATCCCCCGTGCTGCTGGATGCCATGAGCGAGGAATTGCAGCGCAATTTCGCAACCCTCAAGAGCAAAGCCGATCCCGCGCCATACTTCCTCTCCTACGAGACCACCGAAGAGGATTCCCACGCCGTGTCGGCGACCCTGGGCGCCATCACGGCCCACGGTCAGAACAAGAGCCGGCGGCTCGACGTCTGCATTCGCGTGGGCTCGCCGAAGCTCGACAACTACCACCGGGTACGGGGAGAACGCGCGCAATTCACCTCCGGCGCGCTACTCACCTACGAA